>NZ_JBEZMO010000100.1:0-1003 GCF_040652655.1 Streptomyces sp. NPDC048191 | reverse complement strand
CCGTTGCTGTCCTGGAAGGAGCGGACCAGGACCTCGTAGAAGACGGCGCGTTTGAACCAGTCCGGGTCCCGGTCCCTCGCCGGAGTGTCCTCGAAGGTGTCCGGGACGGGCTCGTTGACGATCATGTTGTGGGTGACCCTCCGATCTGCGGGGTGGACGGTCGCAGGACGGTGAGAACATGCGCGGGCCTGTGACCCGGTTCGAGGCGCACGTAGTTGGTCCTGCCCCAGTAGTAGGTCTCGCCGGTGAGCTCGTCGCGCACCGGCACCGACTCGTGCCAGTCCAGGCCGAGTTGCGGCATGTCCAACGAGACCGTGGCTTCCTGGGTGTGGTGGGGGTCGAGGTTGGCGACCACCAGAACCGTGTTCGATCCGCTGCGCTTCGAGTAGGCGATCACCGCGTCCTGGTCGGCGTGGTGGAAGTGCAGATCGCGCAGTTGACGCAGGGCCGGGCTGCGGCGCCGGATGGTGTTGAGCTTGGTGATGAGTGGTGCGATGGTCCGGCCCTCGCGTGCGGCGGCCTCCCAGTCGCGGGGTTTGAGCTGGTACTTCTCCGAGTCGAGGTATTCCTCGCTGCCCTGCCTGAGCGGGGTGTTCTCGCACAGTTCGTAGCCGCTGTAGACGCCCCAGGCGGGGGAGAGGGTCGCGGCGAGCACGGCGCGGACCTCGAAGGCGGGCCGGCCGCCGTGCTGGAGGTAGGCGTGCAGGATGTCCGGGGTGTTGGTGAAGAGGTTCGGCCGCATGTAGGCCGCCGCCTCTCCGGACAACTCGGTGAGGTACTCGGTGAGTTCCTGCTTGCTGTTGCGCCAGGTGAAGTACGTGTAGGACTGCTGGAAGCCGATCTGGGCCAGGGTGTGCATCATCGCCGGCCGGGTGAACGCCTCGGCCAGGAAGATCACGTCCGGGTCCGTGCCGTTCACCTCGGCGATCACCCGTTCCCAGAAGACGACGGGTTTGGTGTGGGGGTTGTCGACCCGGAAGATGCGCACGCCGTGGCCCATCCA
>NZ_JBEZMO010000099.1:0-1064 GCF_040652655.1 Streptomyces sp. NPDC048191 | reverse complement strand
ACAACCCCCCCCCAACCCACCCCCCCCCCCCCGGGGGGGCGGGGGCGCCCCCCCCCCCCCCCGGCCCCGGCCCTTTCGAGAACAGGAACGACGATGCCCCGCCCTTCACGGAGGCGAGCATGACCGGAGAAGACTGGCGTCCACGGCCGATCTACCTGCCAGACGCCCACCTGCCCAACTCGGCTGAGCCGGTATGGACTTGCCGCCAGTGCCGTACGCCGTGGCCGTGCCCGACCGCCGAGCCGTACCTCACCCGGGGGCAATGCAGTACCTGCGGCAGCCCGACCTACTGGGACACCAACCTGCCCCGTCAGTGGCACCTCGGCCCCCGCTGCTACACCGCCGCCGACGCCCTGCGCGCCGAAGCGGAGGAACTCCACCAGCACCACCAGAGGAACCCGAACTACCCCCCCAGCCACTACTACCCGGACAAGCCCCGGCGCCGTCGCCGCCAGCGTCCGCCGTACGACCACACGCCCAGCCGGCCCGGCGACATCGAACCCGGCACCACCCTCTGGGTCAGCCCCGGAGGACTGCACCCGGGATGGGGCGACATCCACCACCTGGCGATCCTGACCGCACACGGACGCCCGAAGTGCGAGGTGTGGGTCTGGCTCGACAGCACCGTCCACCTGGTCCGGCCCGAGTACCTCATCCTGGACATCTCCCCGATCCGCAACGCCGCCCGCGTGGCAGGCGTGACGACCTTCCGTCAGCAGCCCGGCCGCCCGAGCCCGCTCCTGCCCGAGTGGCAGTGGATCAAGTGGACCGTGGACCGCCACCTCCAGCACCGCGAACAGCACGCCCCGCCGCCCCCGACCACCGAGGCGGTCCAGGAGCCCCTGTTCGCCAGCTGACCCCCCGGCCCGGGACGGCACCCGCCGCCCCGGGCCGAACGCATTGCGCGGCCACCGCGACGACAGCCCGGAGACCCACACACCGCCGCGCACGTCCTTCAACTCCTTCTCACCGTGGGCGACGGTCGCGGCGTGGTGGAGGCGGGGGTGCGCGGCGTTGTGGTGGTGCACCCGGCCCGGGGGGCCGGGTGCGAGGGGCGCTCTCGC
>NZ_JBEZMO010000098.1:0-1412 GCF_040652655.1 Streptomyces sp. NPDC048191 | reverse complement strand
CCCGGCGTGCGCTCAACCTGAGCCTCCACCAACTCATGCAGACACACATCACCGACCTCACGCGACACACCACGCCACCGCGACACCACCAGATCGAGCTCACCGTCCGGAAGGAAGGACACCCGCGCATCACCCTCGGCATCCGCGGCCATCGCCTCCAACACCGACCGATACATCCCCACGATCCGCTCAGCATGGACGCGGCTCAGTGCCGGGACGTTGACGGTGAGGATGACGTGTCCGCCGCGCGAGGAGACTGAGAGCGGAAGCTCAATGGGGCTGTCGTCGATTCCGCCGAACGGATCGACCAGTTCGGTGTCGACCTGACGGAAGTCCTGGTAGTTGAAAAGGACATCGATCAGCCGGTCTTCCTCCGCGTCCCGCTGGATCTCCGGCATGGGGAAGCGGCGGTGGCTCCACAGCTCCACCTCCCGCGCGAAGACCTGCCGCACCAGCTCACGCCAGGTGCGCGCGCCACGGTCCACCGGGAAGGGCAGGGTGTTGAGGTACATGCCGTACACCCGGTCCGCACCTGGCTCCTCCGGCCGCGCGTCGCACACCAGACCGACATGGAAGGCCGGCTCGTCCGTCAGCATGCCCATCACCTTGACGTGCGCTGCCACGAGCACGCTCTTCAGCGAGGCGTCGGCGGCGGTGGCGAGCGCCCGCAGGCGAGGCTCGAGGTCATGCCAGGGAGCGGCGACGCGGTATGTGCGTCCGCGTGCGGTCGGCTCGTCCTCCCAGCCGGCGGGGAGGGTGAACTTGGTGTAGTCGCTGACGATGCCGGTCCAGTAGGCACGGTCCTCGTCGGAGGCGAGGGACTCCAGCTCGCCGGCGATGAAGTCGGCGTAGCGCACGTCGGGCACGTCGTACGGCTCCGGCTCCAGGCCGTCGCGCAGCCGCATGTAGCAGCCGAGGAGTTCCATCAGGAGGGAGTGGTAGCTCCAGCCCTCCATGATCGGGTGGCACTCGGTCACCGAGATCCACCAGCCGTTGTTCTCCGTCGTGTGCGCGAAGTAACGCATCAACGGAGGCTCGGCGAAGTCGAAGAGTCGGGCACGCTCGGCGGCCGTGAACGCCTCGAGTGTCTCGCGCTGCCGCTCCACCTCCATCGCGCCCAGCTCGGCCACGCCCATCGCGGGCTCCACGACAGCGTGGACGACCTGCATCGGGACGGAGTAGGTGGAGAGGTCTATGGCCGTCCGCAGCGTCTCGTGCCGGGCGACGACCGTGCGAACGGCTTCGGTGAACGCCTCGTGGGAGAAGGGCTTGTCGTCGCGGATCCGGTAGGTGGAGACGTTGTGGTAGTGGTTACGGCTGGTGTCCGCCAGCATTTCCACGACCATGCCGGTCTGCGTCCGCGACAGCGGATAGGCATCCACCACCCCGGACGGCAACTTGGCCCGGTCCTC
>NZ_JBEZMO010000097.1:0-1426 GCF_040652655.1 Streptomyces sp. NPDC048191 | reverse complement strand
TGGAGCGGTGTGGGGGTGTGGATCTGGCGGATGTGGGTGTGTCGTTGGGTGTGCATCGTGCGGTGCTGGGTCGGCGTGCGGTGGTGGTGGGTGCGGATCGTGCGGAGTTGGTGGCGGGTCTTGCGGCGTTGGCCGGGGGTTCGGATGCGGCTTCGGTGGTGCGGGGTGAGGGTGCTGGTGGCAAGGTGGCGTTCTTGTTCACGGGCCAGGGGAGTCAGCGTCTGGGGATGGGCCGGGAGTTGTATGAGGCGTTCCCGGTTTTCGCTGCTGCTTTCGATGAGGTGTGTGGGCATTTCGATGGTCTGTTGGGGCGGTCGCTGCGTGAGGTGATGTGGGCGTCGCCGGGGTCGTCGGTTGCGGGGTTGCTGGATCAGACGCGGTTTACGCAGGCGGCGTTGTTCGCGGTGGAGACGGCGTTGTTCCGGTTGGTGTCGTCGTTCGGTGTGGTGCCGGATGTGGTGGTGGGGCATTCGATCGGTGAGGTGGCTGCGGCGCATGCTGCGGGGGTGCTGTCGCTGGAGGATGCGTGTGTGCTGGTGGCTGCTCGTGGGCGGTTGATGCAGGCTGCGCCGGAGGGCGGTGCGATGGTCGCCATCGAGGCTGCCGAGGCGGAAATGCGTGCGGATCTTGCCTCTTATGGTGGTCGGTTGGATGTTGCTGCGGTCAATGGTCCGTCTGCGGTGGTGGTCTCGGGTGATGCGGATGCGGTTGCCGAGGTTGCGGGGTTGTGGCGGGAGCGGGGTGTTCGGACTCGTTCGTTGACGGTCAGTCATGCGTTCCATTCGGCGCATATGGAGGGTGTGCTGGCGGAGTTGGCGGAGGTGGCGTCGGGTCTGGAGTTCGCGGAGCCGGCTGTTTCGTTGGTGTCGACGCTGACGGGTGAGCTGGTCGGGCCTGGTGAGCTTGGGGAGCCGGGTTACTGGGCGCGTCAGGTGCGGGGCACGGTCCGTTTCGCTGATGCGGTGGGCGTGCTTTGTGGGCTGGGTGTGCGGGCGTTTGTGGAGCTGGGTCCGGGGGGTTTGCTGGCTGCGTGCCAGGAGAGTGTGCCGGAGCTGGATGAGGGTGTGGTGTTGGTTCCGGCGCTGCGTCGGGATCAGGCGGAGCCTCGGACGTTGGCGATGTTGTTGGCTGCCGTGCATGTGCATGGGGCGGGGGTGGACTGGCGGGCGGTGTATCCGGGCGGGCGTTTGGTGGATCTGCCGGGGTATGCCTTCCAGCGGACCGCGTACTGGCTTCAGGCTCCGGCGAGTGTGTCGGGTGGTGCGGTGCGGCTGGGTCTGGAGGAGAGTCTGCATCCGCTGCTGGGTGCGGTGACCGGTCTTGCCGATGGTGGGGCTCTGCTCAGCGGGCGTCTGTCGGTGGGTACGCATGGCTGGCTCGCCGACCACGAGATCCAGGGCCAGGTCATCGTCCCCGGCGCCGCACT
>NZ_JBEZMO010000096.1:0-1512 GCF_040652655.1 Streptomyces sp. NPDC048191 | reverse complement strand
CCGAGGCCCCCGTGACCGGGTGGGTCGCGGGGGCCTGGTGGTGTCGGGGAGGGGTCAGCCCTTGCGGGTCTTGATCTCCTCGGTCAGCTGGGGGACGACGTCGAAGAGGTCGCCGACCACGCCGAAGTCGACGAGCTCGAAGATCGGGGCCTCGGCGTCCTTGTTGACGGCCACGATCGTCTTGGAGGTCTGCATACCGGCCCGGTGCTGGATCGCGCCGGAGATGCCGTTGGCGATGTACAGCTGCGGCGAGACGCTCTTGCCGGTCTGGCCGACCTGGTTGGTGTGCGGGTACCAGCCGGCGTCCACGGCGGCACGCGAGGCACCCACCGCCGCACCGAGGGAGTCGGCCAGCGCCTCGATGATCGAGAAGTTCTCCGCGCCGTTGACACCACGGCCGCCGGAGACCACGATCGCGGCCTCGGTCAGCTCCGGACGCCCCGTCGACTCACGCGGCGTCCGGCCGGTGACCTTCGTGCCGGTGGCCTTCTCCGAGAAGGTCACGGCCAGGGCCTCGACGGCGCCGGCGGCCGGGGCGGCCTCCACGGCCGCGCTGTTGGGCTTGACCGTGATGACCGGGGTGCCCTTGATGACCCGGGAGGTGGTGGTGAAGGACGCGGCGAACACCGACTGGGTCGCCACCGGCCCCTCGCCGCCGGCCTCCAGGTCGACGGCGTCGGTGATGATGCCCGAGCCGATCCGCAGCGCCAGACGGGCGGCGATCTCCTTGCCCTCCGCGGAGGACGGGACCAGCACGGCGGCCGGGGACACGGCCTCGTAGGCGGCCTGCAGGGCGTCCACCTTCGGCACGACCAGGTACTCGGCGTACTCGGACGCCTCGTGGGTCAGCACGCGCACCGCGCCGTGCTCGGCGAGGGTGGCGGCGGTGTCGGCGGCGCCGTTGCCCAGGGCGACGGCGACGGGCTCGCCGAGCCGGCGGGCCAGGGTCAGCAGCTCCAGGGTGGGCTTGCGGACGGCACCGTCCACGTGGTCGACATAGACGAGGACTTCAGCCATGGGAATGCACTCCTGCGAAACGGAAGGTGAGGAACGGTCAGCGACTGCGGGGCCCTAGATGAACTTCTGGCCCGCGAGGAACTCAGCGAGCTGCTTGCCGCCCTCGCCCTCGTCCTTGACGATGGTGCCGGCCGTGCGCGCCGGACGCTCGTTCGCGGCCTCGACCTTGGTGAACGCGCCGTCCAGACCGACCTCGTCGGCCTCGATGTCCAGGTCCGACAGGTCCCAGGACTGCACCGGCTTCTTCTTGGCCGCCATGATGCCCTTGAACGACGGGTAACGCGCCTCACCCGACTGGTCGGTCACCGACACCAGCGCCGGCAGGGACGCCTCCAGCTGCTCGCTCGCGGCATCCCCGTCACGGCGGCCCCTGACCGTGCCGTCCTCGACCGAGACCTCGGACAGCAGGGTGACCTGCGGGACACCCAGACGCTCGGCGACCAGCGCCGGTACGACACCCATGGTGCCGTCGGTGGAGGCCATGCCCGAGACGAC
>NZ_JBEZMO010000095.1:0-1561 GCF_040652655.1 Streptomyces sp. NPDC048191 | reverse complement strand
GTCGTGGGGCACCCGGCCCGGGGGGCCGGGTGCGAGGGGCGCTCTCGCGCCGCCCCCTCGCGCACCCCCGGCGCCCGTGGCCGGCCCCGGGACCCGAGCTGCGGGCCGGTATGGGGGAGCGGCATCCCTGGGCGGTTTACGTGACCAGCCGTCACCCGGCCGCCCCTGGCGCCCTGGTGCTGAAAAACGGGCTGGCAAGGAGGGGGGTCGGCCCAGCCCGGAGGGCACGCGCGGCACCCGAGATTTCCGAGAAAAACCCTGGTCAGACCCCCTTTCCCGCTACCAATTCCGGCCCAACACTGGTAATGTTATCCTTGTTGGGAGGGGGTGGCACCCCGACCAACACCACCACTCGAAACCCGCACCGAAGGGCGTGCCACTCATGGCGAAGATGACGACCGAGACCGCGATCCAGCACCGCAAGGCCGCCGCCCTGGCCGAGCTGGACCGCGACCTCACGCCGGACGAGCGGGAATTCGTCCTGGACCACTGGATGGAGGAGGGCACGGCCCGCCTCGACGGCGCATTCTTCACGCCGGGCGGACTGGCCGCAGACCTCATCCTGGAGGCGTTCGGCAAGGCACGGGTCATCGACCTGTGTGCGGGAATCGGCCGCCTGGCCTGGACCGCACACCAGTACCTCGGCGCCCACGGCGCCGCACGAGAGATCGTCTGCGTGGAGAAGAACCCGGAGTACGTCCGGATCGGGCGCAAGATCCTGCCGGAAGCCCGTTGGATCTGCGGCGACGTCTTCGACGTCCCCACGATGGACCTGGGCGGACGGTTCGACGTGGCCCTGGCCAACCCGCCGTTTGGCCGCGTCTCCCGGAACGGGCGCACGGCCCCCCGCTACAGCGGCCCCCAGTTCGAGTACCACGTCATCGACATTGCCGCCGAGGTGGCCCGCATGGGGGTGTTCCTCATCCCCCAGGAGTCTGCCCCCTTCCGGAACAGCGGATGCGCGTTCACCGAGCAGCGGACCGCCCAGTACGAGCGGTTCCAGCGTCAGACGGGCCTGACGCTGGAGCAGGGGTGCAGCGTCGACACGTCCGGGTATGTCGATGAGTGGCGAGACGCCGCCCCGCGTACGGAGATCGTGACCGCCGACTTCGAAGAGGTGCAGGCCCGCGCGGCGAAGACCGACGCGGCCACGGCGGAGGCCCCCAAGTCCAGGAACTGGCTGGCCATGCCCGCCACGGAGTTCGCCGTCAAGCCGAAGGCGGCACAGGCCGCCCTGTTCGGCATGGGGGACGACAAGGCCACCGGCACCATCGGACTGTTCGACGGGGAAGCCCTGTTCTGACAGGCCAGTTCGGGCCCTTCCCCGCGCGGCGAGTCCGCACGCGGGAGGGCCCACGCCGTGCGCGGTGGGCGCCGGCTTGTCGTCGGTGGCTGGGCTGGCTGCGTCTGGGGGTGGCAGTGTCGGCTGTGGGCGACGGTGGCGCCGTGGTGGCCGGCGCGGGTGCGCCGCGCCGTCGTGCGGCACCCGGCCCGGGGGCCGGGTTGCGAGGGGCGCTCTGGCGCCGCCCCCTCGCGCTCCCCAGGCGCCTTTGGCGGGGGT
>NZ_JBEZMO010000093.1:0-1681 GCF_040652655.1 Streptomyces sp. NPDC048191 | reverse complement strand
CACGACGCCGATCTCTACAAAGAACGGAACACCGTCGAGCGCCTGATCAACAAGCTGAAGGCATGGCGGGGAATCGCGACTCGATACGACAAGACCCCCGAGAGCTAACTCGCCGGCCTCCACCTCCGTGCCTCGATGATCTGGATCAACAACCTCCTGAAGGCGACTACCTGATCAGCGGTGGTCCTCAACCGAGTGGTAAGCAAGCGGAAGTGACGTCGAACCTCCAGTTGGAGGTTCAGAGACGTGTGACCAGCCCCCATATACCCAGCGCAACCAGTCCCGATAGGGCCAGGACTGCGATGTACCAGCCACAGGAATTCAGTTTCTGATCAATTGGGTCTTTTCCGCGTGCCGGGCTGTACTTCTTCCGCAACGGCGGAACGAGTTCGATGACCGCAAACGGCAATGCCGCGAGGGCCAATGGTGCAGCAATGACAAGGATCATCACATAGGGGACCGCGCTTCTCTCAACGTACATGTGTGCGAGCACACCTGGAGACTACTGCGCCTCACCAGGCGGCATCTGCCCTTTGATGATGTGAAGCGCTGCCGCGTGGCCGCTCGGGTGGCCCGGGCCGTCAAGCTGTGCGGGTGGCAGAGCGAGTACGCGTCCGCGAAATCGATGATGACGAGGGCAGGCGGCTGCTGCGGATCGTGCGCAGGGGCACCGGTTCGGTGGTGACCTGGCGACGGGCCCAGATGGTGCTGTTGTCCGCGCAGGGCATGCCCGTGGCGAAGATCGCCGAGGTGACGTTCACCAGCGCGGACCGGGTCCGGGATGTGACCACAACTTCAACGCCGACGGCTTCGAGTCGCTCTACCCGAAGTACCGGGGCAGCCGTCCAAGAACCGTCACCCTCCCCGAACGCCGGGAGATCAAGAAAATCGCCAAGTCGAAGCCAGGCCGAGCACGGCAGGCCGTGCTCGACCTGGAGCCTGGCCAAGCTGGCCGACTTCCTGGTCGCCGAGAGGGTGGACGAGTTCGGGCCGCTCAACCTCCAGACCCACCCCGGGCGGCAGTGGGCCGAGCATGGCGGGAAGCACAAGAACCCCCACCGCGAGCCGCGCCCGCGGCGGCGGGCGACCTACACCCGCCCACACGGGGTCCGCCACCTGTTCGCCGCCTACGACCTGGGCAAAGACCAGCTTTACGGCCACATCAAGCCGAGAAAGCACCGCACGAGGTTCCTGGAGTTCTGCCGTTACCTGCGCAGCCTCTACCCGCCCAAGGTCCGCATCGCGATCGTCCTGGACAACTTCTCTCCGCACCTGAGCACGAAGAAGGACACCGAGTCGGCGAGTGGGCCGCGGCGAACAACGTCGAATTCGCCTACACCCCGACCAACAGTTCGTGGCTGAACCGCGAGGCCCAGTTCACCGCCCTGCGGTACTTCGCCCTGGACGGCACCGACCATGCCACCCACAAGGAGCAGGGCAGCATGATCCGCCGCTACGTCATCTGGCGGAACAAGCACGCCGCCGACGAACGCCTACGCAAAGTGGTCGACAGGGCGAACGTTGCCTGATGCGGCACTAGATGAACACCGCACGATCCCGGGCCTCGGACTCTGCGGAGCACGAGACGCTGGGTCCTGATCCGGGCAGGTGGCCAGGTGACGGGTCCAAGGTCGGTCACGGCGGGCGCCGTATCTGACGCCCGCCGGGCAGGAGCCTGAAC
>NZ_JBEZMO010000092.1:0-1703 GCF_040652655.1 Streptomyces sp. NPDC048191 | reverse complement strand
CCCCTTTCCCGCTTCCAATTCCGGCCCAACACTGGTAATGTTGTCCTTGTTGGAAGGGGGTGGCACCCCGGACAACGAGAACCACTCGAAACCCGATCACCGGAGGTACGGACCATGAGCGAGCAGATCACCCCCGAGCGCCAGGCCGAGGCGGAGGCCATCGGCCACGCCGCCTACCAGGCGATGCGCGCGGAGATGATCGAGGCGGCCCGCCAGCGGGAGGGTGACGGCATCGACACCCCCCTGCTCATGGAGGGGTTGGAGGCCGAGGCGGCCTACCAGGCCGCCCGCGAGGCGCTGACCAGCGCCCGCGCCGAGCGTCAGCGCGTGCTGTACGCCATGTGGCGCGCGAACAAGGACCCCCGCGCCGTCGCGGCCCTCATGCCCGCCACGGTCAAGGCCGCCACCGTGCGCGCCGCCGTGGTCAAGCTCGCGCCGTCCCAGGACTTCGAGGCCCTGCCCCTGTGGCGCACCGAAGACGAGGAGGCCGACGCCAAGAACTGAACCACCAGGCCGGGCGGCGGATGGCACCGCCGCCCGGCCTGCTCGAAACCCTCACCGCGTACCCCCAGGAGCAGGCCATGAAGTTCCAGATGCACGCCGCCATCGGTTACGACGGCACCCCCGCCCCGTCCCCGCTCGACACGCACAAGACCGCCCACGAGTTCGCCGCAGCGCTGGCCGATCTCTTCCAGGTCGAGCCCGCCCGCGTCGTTCACGACGAGTGGCGTACCGCCCCGTACGTGTGGACCAACGTCACCGTCTCCCTTCCGGCCATCGGCACGGCGGTGTTCAGTGTCGACAGCCGCAAGAGCGGAGCCGACGCGATCCGCCTGTACCTGGACAACCGGCCGGTCCCGTTCCACTGGACGCCGGACAGCGCCGGGCGGACCCTTGCCCAGGCGGTGGCCGACTACCGGGCCCGCCAGCCTCAGAGCACCGCCAAGGGCTGAACGAGTTCCCGGGGGCGGCGGCAGCCGCCCCCGGGCAGCGGAAAACCCAAGATCAGACCCGGTTTTCCGCTTCCATTTCCGGTCCAACTCTGGTAATGTTGTTCTTGTTGGAAGGGGGTGGCACCCCGACCGACACCACCACTCGAAACCCGCACCACGGAGGAACTCCCGTGATCACCACCACCATCGCGCACAGCCGGGTCTACGGCACCGTTGCCCGCCTCAGCGACCAGCACCCTTGGGCCAAGGCGACCCTGCGGCAGCACGGATTCGAGTGGTCCCACTCGCTGAAGGCGTTCACCGCCCCCGGCACCCGCTCCTGGCCGTTCGATCACTACAGGTTCGCCCGGCTCACCCGCGAGCTCCGGCGATGCGGATTCCCCGTCAAGGTGGTCGTCGACAACGCCCAGCCCGACACCGACCCGATCACGGATGCGCTCACCGAGCTGTTCGATCTCGCCTACGCCGTCCAGCACCTCGGCGCGGCACTCGCGCACGACATGCTCACCCGCCCCGGGCAGGTCACCGCCGAGCGCATCAAGGAGGCCCGGGAGGCCGTGGAGGCCGCCCATGAGAGGGCCGAACAGATCGAGATGCGGCCGGGGGTCTACGAGCAGCCCGAGATGACCGAGGTCTGGCACATCCTCACCCGAGGAGCGATGGCCGTCGGGCTCTGCCCCTTCTAGTCCCCGCGCAGCCACAAAGGGGCGGACACCGGCAGGGTGTCCGCCCCTTCGGCGTACCCGCCGC
>NZ_JBEZMO010000091.1:0-1908 GCF_040652655.1 Streptomyces sp. NPDC048191 | reverse complement strand
CATCTGTATGCGCAGGGTGTGACGAGGTTCGTGGAGGTGGGGCCGGACGCCGCGTTGTCGGCGACAGGGCCGGACTGTCTGCCGGGGGATGCCACGGCCGCGTTCGTGCCGCTGTTACGCCGCGACCAACCGGAGTCGGTGACCCTGCCCACCGGGCTGGCCCGCTTCCACGCGCACGGTGGCACCGTCGACTGGAGCCGGTACCTGCCCGCCGCCGAGCGGGTAGACCTGCCCACCTACGCCTTCCAACGCCGCCGCTACTGGCTCGACAACGCCGAACCGCCGCGCCGGGACGGCTACCCGCTGCTGGACGCGGCCGTGGAGTTCGCCGAGGAGGACGGGTTCCTGCTGTCCGGGCGGCTGGCCACCCGGGCGCAGCCCTGGCTGGGAGATCACACCGTGCTCGGCGCGACCGTGGTGCCCGGCAGTGTCTTCGCCGAACTGGCCCTGCACGCCTGCGAGCAGGCCGGCGCCGGCGCGGTCGCCGAACTGACCCTGCAGGCGCCGTTGGTGCTGCCCGAGGACGGCGCGGTCGAGGTACAGATGAGGGTCGGCGCACCCGACGCGGCCGGGCACCGGCCGCTGACCGTGCATGCCCGCCCTGCCGAGGACGGCACGCCGTGGACCTGTTACGCCCGCGCCGTGCTCGGCCCGATGCCTGCCGAGACGCAGTCCGAGGCGGTCACCTGGCCGCCGCCGGACGCCACCGCGCTGGACGTCGGCTCGGCCTACGCCGACTTCGCCGCCACCGGGCTGGAGTACGGCCCGGCGTTCCGGGGGCTGCGCGCGGCCTGGCGGCGCGGCGACGAGATCTTCGCCGACATCGCCCTGCCCGAGCTCACGGACACCGGCCGCTACGGGCTGCACCCCGCGCTGCTGGACGCCGCGCTGCACGCCCTGCGTTATCTGCACGAGGACGTGGGCGGCCGCACCCTGCTGCCGTTCGCCTGGAACGGGATCACGCTGCGCAGCACCGGGGCGTCCGCGCTGCGGGTGCGGATCTCCCCGGTGGCCGCCGAGGCGGCCCGGATCGAGCTGGCCGACCCGACGGGCGCCCCGGTCGGAGTGGTGGAATCCCTCGCCGTCCGGCCGATCTCGGCCCGACAACTCGGCCACCACGAGTCGTTGCACGTCGAGGACCTCGTGCCCGTGCCCCTCCCGGCCGGTCCGGAACCGACCGTGCTGACCTGCACCGACCTGGCCGAGCTGCCCGACGGGGAGTTGCCCGGGGTGGTGGTGCTGGCGGCCGGGACCGAGACCGACCCGGTCGCCGCGGCCGGGCGGGCGCTTGGTGCGGTGCGCACCTGGCTGACCGAGGACCGCTTCGCCGCCACCCGGCTGGCGCTGCGCACCCGCAACGCACGTACCGACCCGGCCGCCGCCGCTGTCTGGGGCCTGCTGCGCTCGGTGCAGCAGGAGCACCCGGACCGCTTCCTGCTCGCGGACCTCGAGGGCACGGACGGCACCGCGGTCCCCGCCGCGGCGTGGAACGTACCCGGCGGGCAACTGGTGCTGCGGGACGGCGCGGTGCTCGTGCCACGGCTGTCCCAGGTCCCCCTGTCCAGGGTCACCGGCCGGGACGGCACCACCTGGGATCCGGGCGGCCCGGTGCTGATCAGCGGCGGTCTCGGCACGCTCGGCGCCGCCCTGGCCCGGCACCTGGCCGCCGACTGCGGGGTGCGCGAGCTGGTCCTCACGGGTCGCCGCGGCCCGGACACCCCGGGCGCAGCCGAGCTGGCCGCGGGTCTCGCGGAACTCGGCGCCACCGTACGGATCGTGGCGTGTGACGTGGCCGAGCGGGACGCGGTGGCCGCGCTGCTGGCCGAGCACCCGGTGACGGCGGTGGTGCACGCCGCCGGGATCGTGGACGACGGTCTGGTCACCGGTCTCACCGAGGAGCGGCTCGGG
>NZ_JBEZMO010000090.1:0-2004 GCF_040652655.1 Streptomyces sp. NPDC048191 | reverse complement strand
ATGCCGGGCGTGCGGGGTTGACGGCGGAGCGGTTTGTGCCGGATCCGTTCGGGGGTTCGGGTGGCCGTTTGTATCGCACGGGTGATGTGGTGCGGGTGCTCCCGGACGGCAACGTCGACTTCATCGGGCGGGCTGACATGCAGGTCAAGATCCGGGGTTACCGGATCGAACCGGAAGAGATCCAGGCGGTCCTGGCGGACCATCCCGCGGTGCGGGAGGTCACGGTCGTCGCGCGGGGGGACCAGCCCGGTGACAAGCGGCTGGTGGCCTACTACGTGCCTGCCGACGGGCCGGTCCCGGCGGAGGAGCTGGCCGGATTCTGCGGAGTGCGGCTGCCCGCCTACATGGTTCCGGCCGCCTTCGTGGAACTCGAGGCCATGCCGCTGAACGCCAACGGCAAGATCGACCGCCGAGCCCTCCCGGAACCCGACTTCGAGGCCCCGGACGCCGGACGCCAGTACGTCGAACCGGCCACGCCCACCGAGCGTCGGCTCGCCGACATCTGGGCCGAGGCGCTGGGCCGGGAACGGGTCGGGGCCGAGGACAACTTCTTCGACCTCGGCGGACACTCCATCCTGATCATCAAGGTGGTCTCGGCGGCCCGCCAGGCGGGCCTCCCGCTCTCACTGTTCATGCTCTACCAGCACGCCACCCTCCGCGGTCTGGCCACCGAGGTCGACGCGGCCATGGCGGCCGAAGCGGCACAGGCACCGCAGGACCAGGAGGAGAGGGAGGACCAGAGGGACCAGAGGTACAAGGGGGACAAGGCGGCCGAGCAGCAGGGAGCGGGCCGGCAGAAGCGGCGACAGGCGGACCCGGCCGCGGACCTGGACACCCTTCTCGGTGGCATCGACCTCGGCGTGGTCCCCGGCGTGAGCGTCGCGGTGATCGAGGACGGCGACCTCGTGGCCGTCGAGGCCGCCGGCACGCTCCTCGCCGGCGGAGCCGACCCGGTGACACCCGAGACCGTGTTCCAGGTCGGTTCGGTGAGCAAGCACGTCGTCGCCCTCGGTCTGCTGCGCCTGGCCGACCAAGGCGTGATCGACCTCGACGAGGACGTCAACAGGTACCTCACGTCCTGGCGGGTGCCCGGCTCCGACGGGACCGAGCCGCCTCGCATCACCAGCCGTCAGCTGCTCGGTCATCTGTCGGGGCTGCTGCCGACGCCCGGCAAGGGCTACCTCCCCGGTACGCCCGTGCCCTCGCTCCTCGACCTGCTCAACGGCCGGACGCCCGACGGCATCCCGGCGGTGTGCACCGACCTGGCGCCGGGCGAGCTCTTCCGCAAGGCGAACGTGCACTACTCCGTGCTGCAGCAGGTGATGACCGACGTCACCGGCGAGTCCTTCCCGGAGCTGATGCGGGCCCTGGTCCTGGATCCGCTGGGGATGACGGGCAGCAGCTTCGAGCAGTCCTTCCCGGAGACCTCGGGCAGGCCCGTGGCCCTCGGTCACGACGAGGAGGGCCGGGCGGTCGACGGAGGCTGGCGCGTCCGCGCCGACATGGCCGCCGCGGGCCTGTGGGCCACCGCGGCCGACCTCGCCAAGGTCGCGCTGGAGGTCCGACGGTCCTTCCTGGGCCGACCGCTGGCGCTGCTCGCGCGACAGACGGCGCGACAGCTGCTCACCCCGCACGAGGGCAGCTTCTACGGGCTGGGCACGGTGGTCGACGTCACGGCCGGAGACGAGGTCCAGTTCGGCCATGGCGGTGAGCCGGTCGGCTACCAGGCGTTGACGATGGCACGCGTTCGGCAGGGCAGCGGCGTCGTCGTCCTGGCCAACAGCAGTGGGGCCAAGGACCTGGTGAAGGCCGTCGCCGACACGGTGGCGTCCGGCGGATCCATCCCGTCGGTCTGACGCCGGTTCCCGTTTCGGCCGTCGAAGCCGCGCCGGGCCTGCGGCAGTCCCCCCTGCCGCGGGCCCGGCGCTTCCTCGGGGACACCCCCGCGCCCCGGGGGGCCCCGGGGGTGGCGGCCCCCCCCCCCCAACCCGAAGAGGGCGCCCC
>NZ_JBEZMO010000089.1:0-2160 GCF_040652655.1 Streptomyces sp. NPDC048191 | reverse complement strand
ACCACGAAGGAGAAGTCGCTGAACAAGGCACACGCCCGGTTCCGCTGCCCGGTCGAACGCGGCGTCGCCACCGTCAAACGCTGGCGGATCTTCCGCCATGCCCGCTGCAGCCCCAACCGGCTCGCGTCAGCAGCCAGAGCCATCCTCACCCTGGAGAGGCAACGCTGAAAACGCTCAGTGACGGTGGAGGCGATCCGGGCGCTCTTACATTCGGTGGAGTATCGATCCAGAGAGAAGCCCGTACGGCCAGCTGCAAGTCCGCGCAGGAAGCACTCGCGATCGACGTCGACACGATCCGCCGCACCTGCGATGCGGTTCTGTCGGCTTCCCGTCCATCCGGGGACGGACGGGACGTGGGCGGACTGCTGCTCGGCCACGTCAACCTTCTCCTGCCCGAAGTGGATGAACTTGCCCACCGTACGCGCGGCGAGCACCAGCAAAGTGCCGTGCACATCATCGCTTGCACTCGCCGCACTCTGCGCGCCGTTGGTGGCACCGTGCCGGCGGACGCCTCCCGCCTGTGGGACCTGGCAACCCACTGCCAGGCCCTGCTGACCTTGTACCAGCAACTCAGCACAGACAGGGCCGACGGTGACCCGTGGAGTAGCAGGGTCCCCTAGCCACGGCCACCCCGGCTACGTCGGCGCCCACCCCAGGACAGTTGCGGACATGCAAGCACCGCGCCATGGCTACAGCACGCCGAGCAGGGCGTTGTCCTCCCACTGGTCAACCACTTCCAGGTAGCCGGCGAGCACCTTCGAGTGCGGGGCCCAGCCGCCCTGCTTGGCGATGACGATCTGGTCGTGGCCTTTCAGGCGGGAGGATGTGGCGAGTCCGCGGCGGGGGCTGTGGCCGGTGAAGCGGATGTCGATGCCGGCCCGCTCGCCGACGCGGGTGACGATGTCGCCGATGGACTCGGCCTGCAGGCGGCCCTTTATGACGGTGTGCCAGCGGTTGTGCAGGCGCCGCCAGGCGTATCCGTCGGGGTCGGTGAGCTCGGCCGTCTCCTTCCAGGCCTGCCAGGCGCGGACTGTACCACGCCAGCCCAGGTGGGACGTGGGCGTCGGTGGCCAAGGACGTGGGCGTCAACCATGGCCCGGCTCAAGGTCGCCCGCGCTCACGCGAAGGTGGCCGACGCACGGCGCGAGTTCCACCACCAGCTCTCCACCAAGCTGATCCGCGAAAACCAAGCCATCGCGGTGGAAGACCTGGCGGTCAAAGGAATCGCCCGCACACGCCTGGCCAAGTCCGTCCACGACGCCGGATGGTCGCAGTTCGTGACCATGCTCGAATACAAGGCCGCCCGGTACGGTCACACCCTCATCAAGATCGGCCGTTTTGAGCCGACCTCGCAGATGTGCTCGCAGTGCGGCGTCAAGGACGGCCCCAAGCCCCTACACGTCCGCACACGAAAATGCGGAGCCTGCGGGGCCGTCCTCGATCGGGACATCAACGCGGCGGTCAACGTCGCCAAGGCCGCCGGACTGGCGGTGACAGCCTGTCGAGCGCGGGTAAGACCGGGACTCGTCCCGGCACAGCGCGATGAAACAGGAACCCACCCGAAGCCGCGCCGGTCAACGGCGTGACAGGCGGGAAACGCCCTCCTTTAGATGGGCGAGGATGTAAAACATCAAGGTGTCCCTGTGGCGGCCGGCAGGTGCCGGACGACATGTCGGTCAGGCCCTCGGTGACAAGGTTGCGGCGCTGGCTGCACATGCTCTGTGCGAGTCTCGGGTGGCCGATCTCGGCATTGCGAAGGGCTGGGGCCGCCCGGGCAAGACGCACATCGCCGTCGCGGCCTGTCGGGCCGATCGCCCCCGCCAGGAGAGGGGAAGGGGCGGCTGACCTGGTGCGGCCGGGTGACTCCGCCCGGGAACCGGGCGGAGTCAGGTGCGGCTAGTCGTCATTGCGCTGCCGCTCGCCAGGTGTTGCTGGACCATATGGCCTGGCCCCTGGTGGGTCCGCCGTAGGATCTGTAGATGACGAAGTTGCCGTCGTCCTGCATTACCGCCCAGGCGCCGGCGTTGTCTGGGGTGCCAGCGGTGTTGGTGTTCCACAGGAAACTGTTGTTCGCGTCGTAGATGACGAAGTTGCCGTCCTGCTGCATCACGGCGTACGCGCCCGGGTGGCCGTTGGTGCGGCTGGACCAGATGGCGGCGC
>NZ_JBEZMO010000088.1:0-2182 GCF_040652655.1 Streptomyces sp. NPDC048191 | reverse complement strand
CGGACAGGCACAACACATCATTGACGTCATCACTACAGAAATCCGCGCTCTGGGAGCAAGCACGCTCCACCCGGCGGACTGAACCGTTCCGGGTTTGATCGAGACCCGCCAGGACCACTCCGGTGATGTCCGACGGCTAATAGTGGGGCTCCTCGACGCGGCCGGCCATGCCCGGCAACTCGGCGAGCACCTTCTCAAAGGCCCACCGCTGGCCCGAGGCACCGACCTCGACGAACTCACGCTCCAGCAGTTCCCCGGCCACGATTCGCGACGCCCGCATGTGGGCATCCATCAGGCCCAACTCGCCCGCGACCGCCTCGTTCACCTCGTTCGATTCATGATTCACAGCAGCATCTTCTCCCCGGCCCCTGATCCCCACACCTGAGTTATCGCTGCCAAGTCCCTCACGTTCCCTGAAAACAAGAGCCGTGCCAGGGACCATGTCCAGCTTCCAGATCCGAAGGGGGCCGAAAGACACTCCCACAACACACCCTCGAGATCACTAAATAGGGCCAAAACAACCAGCGACGCCCATCACTTGACCGGCGTTTCACCTGTGCTGGTACCGTGCTCGTGCAGCGGGCGCGCCGGCAAAACGTCCCCGCAAGGGCCAGAAAGACTGATCTGTAGAAACCCGCCGATCACATTCGGTAGGACAGCAGCTCTATCACGATCGGCAGACCTTCGACTCATCAAGAGTCATCGGGTGAGCGTCATAACCGATCACGCCACGCTCGTCGTCCGTCGCGTTGACGAGGGGCCGGCTGATCGTGTCGGTGACAGTCCAGAAGTAGTGGCCCCAGTGCGGATCGTCGTAGTGGGTTGTCCAATAGCCCGTGAGCTTCTGCAGCACCGGGGCGTAGTAGACCTGGAAGGCCCAGCGGGAGTTGATCGTGACGCTGAAGGGCTTCCCGTAGATTGTTCGCGAGTAGGTCTGCGGACTGGCATAGCAGTTGTGGACCCAAGGGAGAACCGCTCGGTAGACACCCACATACTTGCTGACAGAGGTGGTGGTAAAGGTGCATTTTCCGACGCCCGAGGCGCAGTCGCGCAGGATATCCGCCCTGGTCGGCGATGTTGCCGCCGACGACGGTGTCGCCATTACGGCCACCATCGCAAGGCCAGCCGAAGCAAGGGCCAATGCTCGTCCACCCTGTCTCCACGTCCCTGTCATCGACATTCAGGCTTCCCTCGGTTCCGTGTAAGAAATGGCACTCTGCGACAGTCCCAGGCGAGAGCCGCAGTCGCTTAAGATCGCCTGATCATGACATGGAGTCAGTCGAAACCGAACAGAAACGGCATGGTGTAAAAGTTTCTGACAGTCGCTCGGCGGCAAAGTCGGGATGCGAGCGGGGACCGCTGCCCCAATGCCCCGACGTCGCTTCAATGCGGGGCAGGGGCCCTGCAGCTGAATGACGCACCCTTGCAAAGGGGAGGCACCCGACTGAGGGTCCCCTCGTACCCTGGAGTCCGTGATACCAGGGGAAGCAGCGGGTTCATGGGGTCCAAGCAACGACGAACTCGGCACCGAGGATGGGCCCATGCCGGGCAGGGACTCGGTGATTGCTGCCTGCGGGTGGGTCCGGAACGTCTCGCTGATCTACCGCAAAACTGCGTTGGGGGCTGGTGGAGCCTGAAACACCACCAGGTTCGGATCCCTTTGATCAGAGGTAGCGTCCCATGAGGTGCTGTAGCCGGGCGGGCTCCCAGAACGCTCGGGTGCATGCCGGGGCGTGCACCCACTGGCGGTACATGCTCCCTGCACAAGGGCAGGCCATCGCGCAAGTCTGCCTGGTGAACGGACAGTTCGACCGGAGGAGCACGCGATGGCCTTCTTCCAATGAGGTTCAGCGAAGATCCGGGGCCCCGATAGCCGCCTGACGCGTACGGCGCTCTTCTCGCACCCTCGACTCGCGCGCGTACGGCGCCCTACGCCAAGAGCGGGAAGGGCGCCGTCCCTGTACATGGCCGTCCCGAGTGCGGCCCGCCGCCCCGCCTACGACGCTCCGCCGAACGGCACGGTGAAGCAGGCCACCCTGGCGCCCTTGGTGCCGGGCTCGCTGTGGATCACCACGGAGGACGCCTGGCCCTTCCGGAAGGCCCAGGTGTGCGTGGCGGTGGCGCGGCCCATGCCGGCCCCATCGGACTTGAAGTCCAGCCACACCTCGTTCTTGGCGTTGAC
>NZ_JBEZMO010000087.1:0-2483 GCF_040652655.1 Streptomyces sp. NPDC048191 | reverse complement strand
CCTGGGGAGCGCGAGGGGGCGGCGCTTGAGAGCGCCCCTCGCAACCCGGCCCCCGGGCCGGGTGCACCACCACGGCGCGGCGCGGCCACGCCGGCCACCACGGCGCCACCGTCGCCCGCGGCCGGTTGCGGTGCGACCCACGGGCGCGGCGGCCGTGCCCCGGAACGACCGGTCGGCGCCCCCGCCGCGGCGGGGGGAGGGGTCCCCTCCCCCCGGCTTCGCGTCACCCCTGGGCGGGGGCGGCCTCCAGAGCGGCACTCACCGGCTGGGCCTGCTCGCGCTGCTCGGCGGCCTCGATCATCTCGGCGCGCTCCGCCTCGTAGGCAGCGTGGGCCGCCTCCTCTGCCACGCGGTCCGCTTCGGCCTCGTCGTCCGCCGGGGCGGTGGTGGCGAGGATCGCGCGGGCGGCGCGGAGGACGGTTTCGCTGGCGGCGGCGAGCGTCTCCTGTACCTCCTCGGCGGTTCGGCCTGCCCAATCCGCGATGTACGGCACGGAGGTTAGGGCGGCGTCCAGCCCGGCCGCTCCGGCCACGATGTACGCGACGGATTCGGCTTCGCACTCCATGCGGCCCCGGTGCCTGCGGTACTCGTCAAGGTCCGCGACGTGCCCGCACTCGATGTGTCCGACTTCGTGGGCGAGCGTGATCACGCGGTGTGCCTCGGGGTCGTCTTCCTTGATGCCGACTACGCGGGTCTCGGGGTCGGTGTACCCGTCCTCACCCCTGGTGGCTTCCAGGCGGACGGAGTAGCCGTGCACCTTCTCCGCGTGGTGGGTGAGGCGTTCCCAGAGTTCGGCCGGGGCCTCGCCGGTCACCTTCACGCCGAGCGCGTAGGCGGGCTCCTGGGTCTCCTCCGGGGTGGCCTCCTCGTCGGGGTCGGTCTGGCTGATGTCGAACACCGGCACGGTCTTGAAGATGACGCGCTTCTGTTCCTGGCCGTTCTCGTCAAGGACGGGGTTACCGTCCTTGTCCTTCTTCTTGACCGTCATGGGGGCGAAGATCCGCAGGCTCTTTTCCCCCTTGCGGACGTGGCGGCCGTGCTCCTTCCACTGCTTGAAGCTCCGGACCTGGGTCGCGTGCGGGCACTGGGCCAGGATCAGCAGCATGTTCCTGACGGAGTAGCGGCCGAGGTTCGCGACGGTGGCGCGGAGCATCGCCTTCCACCCGTCGGCGGAGACCAGGGACGCAATCGCGTCGTTCAGCTGCTCATGGAGGGCGGCTACCTCGGCCTCGCGCTCCTCGGCGGACTTGGTGGAGCGGCGGCGCGTCGTCTTGGTGGCCATTTCGGTGCCTCTCTTGCGGTGCGGTTTCGAGGTGTGTTGGTCGGGGTGCCACCCCCTTCCAACAAGCTCAATATTACCAGTATTGAGCCGGATTTGGAAGTGAAAGAGGGGGCCTGACCAGGGTTTTTCTAATCCGGCCCCCTCCGGGGGCCGGGGCGCTGATCGCGCCCCGGCCGTTCGGGTTACGCCTTGGCGGCGGCCTTCGCCTTGCGCTTGGCCTTCGTCTTGCGGAGCTTCAGGGGGCGGTCGGGCTCCGCCTCCTCGACCAGTCCGGGGACGTCGTACGCGTAGATGCTGAGCACGTCGCCGAGGTCGGCCAGGAGGCGGCGGGGCATCCCGCGCCGGTTCCCGAATCCTCGGGAGTAGTGGACGCGCCCGCCGCGCTCCGTCATGGCGTCGGAGTACCAAACCCCCTCGCCGATAAGGCGGCTGGCCATGATGGTCACGGGACGCTGTCGCGGGCTCGCCTGGATGGTGAGGCGGGCGACCAGCCCGACCGAGACCCCCGCCTCACTGATCACCTCGGCGCGCTCGACCGTGTCCACCGTGACGCGGTAGCTGATCGCCAGGCCGGACTTCGGGTGACGGGTGTTGATGACGATCGGCTCGGGGGACTCGCTGGCCTTCGTGGCGGCGGAGCGGGAGTTGCGGGCCTTGACGTTCATGTCCAGCACCTTTCGGCGGGTTTCGAGTGGTTCTCGTTGTCCGGGGTGCCACCCCCTTCCAACAAGGACAACATTACCAGTGTTGGGCCGGAATTGGAAGCGGGAAAGGGGGTCTGACCAGGGTTTTTCTCGAAAATCCCGGGTGCCGCGCGTGCCCTCCGGGCCGGGCCGACCCCCCTCCTTGCCAGCCCGTTTTTGGCCCGCCACGACGGACCCGCAGACGGCGGACGGCCCGTCACGTAAACCGCCCAGGGATGCCGCTTTTCCGGCCCCCGGCGGGCCGGTCACCTTCTCCTCGACGTGCAGCTGCTCCGCTCCCCCGTCTCGAACCTCAGCCCCTGGCCGTCACCCCCGCGGGGCCGGCGGCCGACGACGCACCGGTGGACTCGCCCCAGCCACAACGGACTTCAGCCCGTCCCCCGGTCCCCGGGGGGCGGGCGTCCGGAGGAGCCCCACGGGGCTTTGCGCAAGGGAGCTTGCGACCGCAGCCCGCGCGCAGCGCGGGCCGCAATAAGGAGGGCCCCCAGGGCCCGACG
>NZ_JBEZMO010000086.1:0-2530 GCF_040652655.1 Streptomyces sp. NPDC048191 | reverse complement strand
CCCCAACGCGCACGCATCACCAAACTGTTGATGCCATAACCCAGCATCCCCTGCAGCTCAGGACGACCCCGACCCGACACCACAGTCCCCACCGCAATGTCCTGACGACCCACATACCGCGACAACACCAACTGATACGCCGTCAGCAACACCACAAACGGCGTCACACCGTACTGGGCCGCCGTCTTCTTCACCCGCTCATCCAGTCCCGCCGGAAACGAAACGGTGACCTCGGCACCCTCGAAGCCGCGCGCCGCCGGCCTGGGACGGTCGGTCGGCAGTTCCAGCGGGGTGAGCCCGTCCAACTGGTCCCGCCAATAATCCAACTCGCGCTCCAGCCGCTCACCCGAAAGGTACTCCCGCTGCCACACCGCGAAATCCGCATACTGCAATTCCGGCTCAGCGAGCTCGCAAGAACGCCCCCCGGCGAAAGCCAGATAAAGCTCGCTCAGCTCCTCCATGAACAAACGAGTGGACCACGCGTCGCAAGCAACATGGTGGAAAACCACGACCAGTACGTGATCGTCCTCGGCCAGCCGCACCAGCGTTCCCCGCAACGGCCACTCCCGCTCCACGTCGAACGCCCCGGCGGACTCCGCGCGGAACATCTCCACGGCGCGCCGTTCGCGGCTGTCCGCGTCGGCGTCGCTCAGGTCGACGTCCATCAGGTCGACCGGACGCGGCTCATCGATCACCTGGACCGGAGCCGCGCCGTCCATGACATAGCGGGTCCGCAGAATCTCGTGCCGATCGCACATCCCCCGCCAGGCACGGCCCAGTGCCACCCGGTCCAGCCGGCCGCCCAACCGGACCGCCAAAGGAACCAGATATTCGGCACTCTCCGGATCCAGACGATTCAAGAACCACATCTGCTGCTGCCCGTACGACAACGGCAACGGACCCGACCGATCAGCACGGCCGATCACCGCTCGGCCACGTCCGGTCGCACCGCCACGACCGCGGCCCAAACGGCGCCGCAGCAACTCCTCACGAGCTGCCGCGCCGCCGTCGGTCTTCCGATTCTCTTCTGCGCCCACTGGTCCTCGTCCTCGCACTCCGCACACGTCTTCCCGTTCTCAGCTCACTCTCCATATCGGCCTATACTTTTTCGCCACAATTCCTATGAGGCGAGGCGCTCTTGATTACTGCAGCCTCTCGCCCTCAGGTCCTTTCGTGTCCCCGGATCCGCCGTCGGTGGCCGTCACCAGACTGATGTTGCGCGCGCTGCGGATGCCCGGGCTCAACGCCGCCCCGACCGCCATCGCGAACATGGCCCCTGCGGCGGCCAGCACCGTGGTGCTGGCGCCGAAGGCGGCGAGGAGGAAGCCGCCCGCCATCGCGCCGGCGGAGTTCGCACCCGAGGCGAGGAGGGCGCCGACGCTGGTGACGCGGCCCTGCATCTCGTCCGGTGTGATCTGGATCTGGTACAGGCCTCCGGCCACTCCCATCAGCGCTGCCGCGTAGTTCATTCCCGCGTACAGGCCGCCCAGCAGCACGGGGCTGGAGGTGAAGGCCATCGGGGTCATCAGTACGGCCCAGGTGAGGACCGTTCCGATGAGGGTGGCGACGGGTGTGAGCCGCTTGATCCACCAGGACCCGGTCAGCGCACCGATGATGCCGCCGACGCCCGCCACCGCACCCATGGTGCCGACGGCCATCGGGGACCCGCCGCCGTCCTTGATGAGGACGACAAGGGCGAGCCCCAGCACCTGGAAGACGAGATTGGTCAGCGCGATCAGCACGGACGCGTCCCGTACGAAGCGCTGGCGCCACACCCATACGAACCCTTCGGCGAGTTCGGTGCGGATCCTGCGAGGTTCGGCCGCGCGCTGGAGCTGGAACCGTTGCTTGACCGGCAGCAGGGTCAGCAGCGCCACGAGGTGGGAGAACGCGGCGAAGGCGAACGGCAGCCACCTGCCGGCGGCGAACAACGATCCGGATGTGGGCTGGCCGATGAGCGCGGCGGCCTGGCCGCGGGCCTCGTTCTGCGAGAGCGCGGCCGACAGGTGCTCCGGGTCGACGACGTTGCGGACGGCCGCGCGTTCGGCGAGCCGGTAGAAGATCGCCGCGCTGCCCTGGACGAACGCCGCCGCCATGATGTGGGGCAGCCAGAAGTGACCCGCGATGAGGGCCGCCGCCACGCTGCCCATGGTCACCAGCCCCAGGATGTCGCAGGTGATCATCAGGCGGCGCCGGTCCCAGCGGTCGACGAGTACTCCGGCTGGGAGCTGGACCAACAGGCGCGGAAGCATCGCGGCGAAGCCCACCAGGCCGGCCCCGACCTCCGACCCGGTGAACCAGATGATCAGCAGCGGGTACGCGGTGGTGGCCACTCCCGTGCCCAGCAGGGTGCTGCCGGCGCCCATCCACAGCCGCAGGAAGTCACGGTTCTTGCGGAGCGGCGGCAGCCTGCCGTCCCCGGTACCGCTCTTCTCGGCTGCGGACTCCTCCATGACGCTCACGTGGGCGCCTCCTCACGTTCGGTGGTGCTGTGCGCGAACACCCCGTCCGTGAAGGGGGTCGCCGGGAG
>NZ_JBEZMO010000085.1:0-2585 GCF_040652655.1 Streptomyces sp. NPDC048191 | reverse complement strand
CCCGGCGTGCGCTCAACCTGAGCCTCCACCAACTCATGCAGACACACATCACCGACCTCACGCGACACACCACGCCACCGCGACACCACCAGATCCAGCTCACCCTCCGGAAGGAAGGACACCCGCGCATCACCCTCGGCATCCGCGGCCATCGCCTCCAACACCGACCGATACATCCCCACGATCCGTCGTCCGTGGACCCGTGCGAGGTCCCGGGTATTGGCCTGCAGCGCGACCTTGCTCGGCGATGCGGTGATGCTCAGCGCGAACTCGGTCACGCCGTTGCCGAAGCTTCCGCTGGTGTCCACCTTCTCGGTGTCCACATGGTGGAAGTTCTGGTAGTTGAAGAGCGAGTCGATGAGACGGCCGACGCCGGCCTCGCGCTGGATCTCCGGCATCGGGAAGCGGCGGTGGCCCCACAGCTCCACCTCCCGGGCGAACGTACGCTCGACGAGTTCGCGCCAAGTACGCGCTTCCCGGTCGGCCGGAACGGGCAGGGTGTTGAGGTACATGCCGTACACCCGGTCCGCACCCGACACCTCGGGCCGCGCGTCGCACACCAGGCCGGTGTGGAAGGCCGGCTCGTCGGTGAGCATGCCCATCACCTTCAGATGAGCCGCCAGCAGCACACTCTTGAACGAGGCGTTCGCCGCGGCCGCCACGGCGCGCAGGCCGGTCTCGAGGTCCGCGGTGGAGACGTCCAGTGCGTACTCCTCGCCTCCGCCCTCGGCCGTGCCCTCCCAGCCGGACGGCAGGGCGAACGGCACGTAGTCGGCCACGATGCCGCGCCAGTAGGCACGGTCCTCGTCCGAGGCGAGGGCCTCCAGCTCGCCGGCGATGAAGTCGGCGTAACGGACGTCGGGCACGTCGTACGGCTCCGGCTCCAGGCCGTCACGCAGCCGCATGTAGCAGCCGATGAGCTCCATCAGGAGCGATTCATTGCTCCATCCCTCGGTGATCGCGTGGTTCTGCGTGACACCCAGACGCCAGCCGCCCTCCTTCTCCAGGAAGACGGTGAAGCGCAGTTGAGGAGCCGTTCGCAGGTCGAAGACCCTGTCACGGTCGGCGATCACCAGCTCGTACAGCGCCTGGTGACGTGCGGTGTCGTCCAGGTGCCGCAGGTCGTGCACGGCAACGGGGATCTCGGCCCGCGCGTGGACGAGCTGCAACGGCAGCGAACACGTGGAGAAGTCGAAGGAAGTCCGCAGGACATCGTGCCGCTCCGCCACCACGGCTGCGGCCTTGCGCAGCGCGTCGGCCGAGAACGGCTTGTCGTCGCGCACCCAGTGGGAGGCCGAGCCGTGGTACGTGTTGCGGTCGGTGTCCGCCAGCATCTCGACGACCATGCCGGTCTGCACCTGGGACAGCGGGTAGGCGTCCATGACGCCCTCCGGCAGCTTGGCCCGGTCCTCGGCGCTGATCAGCGCGAACGGCGCAACGGCCCGTACCTTCGTCTCCTCCGCCGTCGGCGCCTTCGTACCGGCCACGGCCTCGCACAGGGCGGCGATCGTGCGGCACTGGAAGATCTGCTGGATCGTCGCGTCGAACCCGATGGCACGGAGGGCGCCGACGAGGGAGACGGCGCGGATGGAGTCGCCGCCGAGGTCGAAGAACGAGTCCTCGACGCCGACCCGCTCCAGCCCCAGGACCTGGGCCCACACCGACGCCACGCCCATTTCGACCAGCGTCCGCGGCGCGACGTACTCGCTCCTGGCGAAGGCGTCCTGCTCGGGAGCGGGCAGGGCACGCTTGTCGAGCTTGCCGTTGGGCGTCAAGGGCAGCGCCCCCAGCTCCACGAACGCCGCCGGAACCATGTACTCAGGCAGAACACGGCCCAACTCCGAGCGGACGGCGGAAAGATCGACCGTGGCGCCAGGAGCGGGAACGTAGTAGGCCACCAGACGCTTGTCACCCGGAGTGTCCTCACGAACGATCACCACACCGTCACGGAAGCCTGCACACGCCGACAGCGCGGTCTCGATCTCGCCCAGCTCGATCCGGTAGCCACGGATCTTCACCTGGTCGTCCATACGGCCCAAGAACTCCAGACTTCCGTCCTCGCGACGACGCGCGAGGTCACCACTGCGATACAACCGCGACCCGGCAGGACCGAACGGGTCGGGAACAAAACGCTCGGCGGTCAGAGCCGGACGGCCCAGATAACCACGTGCCACACCGGGACCACCGACATACATCTCGCCCGGGACACCGACCGGCACCAGATTCCCGTACGAATCCAGCACGTGAATGGACAGGTCACTGAGCGGCCGCCCGATCGGATTACCGGCCCCTTCCGCGAAGTCCCGCTCCATCAACCGGTAATACGTGGAATGCACCGTGGTCTCAGTGATCCCATACATATTCACCAGCGCGGTCTTCTCCAGACCCAACCGGTCCACCCACGGCCGAAGCTCACCCACCTCCAGCTTCTCGCCGGCGAAGATCACCGCTCGCAGCCCCAGCTCACCCACACGCGGATCACCATCAGCGGCCGCACCCACCAGCGAACGGAACGCGGACGGCGTCTGCGACAACACCGACACCCGCTCCCGCACCAACAAGTCCAGGAACTCGTCCGGCGACTG
>NZ_JBEZMO010000084.1:0-2702 GCF_040652655.1 Streptomyces sp. NPDC048191 | reverse complement strand
CTCTTCCCGGATCCGCTAACTTAGCGGATCCGGGAAGAGCGCGGCGGCATTCGCCTATCAGATGTCCCGGTGGCCACACGTATCCACGGCCCGCCCTCAAGCCACAAGAAGTCGCTCCGGAGCCGGTACTCCCGGACTCCGGGCCTGTGTCCTGCCGGCTGCTGCCCGCGACGGTGACAGCGGCGTCCGTGACCGGCCGCGGGAGCTGAGCGAGCCGTGCGGGCCTTGCCAGTCGATCAGAGGGCGTGCCGTATGAAGGGAGAGTTCCACGGCTCGACCTGTCCGCTCGACAGACGGCGTCCCTGTGCCATGGGCGACCGCCCGCTGCCTCCGCGGCCTCATGGGGAGGAGGGGTATCCGCTGGAGGCGACCCAGTGTCGGGTGAGGTGGGTGAAGGCCCGGGCGGCAGCGCTTTGGTAGGAGCCCGAGCGGCTGAGCAGAGTGACAGTGCGCTCGGGCAGGGGCGGGTCGAGGGGGACGGCGCGCAGATGCGGGTGATCCCGGGCGATGGCCTCGGGCAGCACAGATGCCAGAGGGGTGCGCTGGATCATTTCGGCGACGGCGTTGACCGAGTTGGCTTCCATCGCGATGCGCGGTGTGGTGCGGTGCTGATCGAAGTAGGTGTCGATGTGCCTGCGGGTGGCGAAGTCGCTGCTGAGCAGGGCCAGGGGGCGGCTTTCCAGTTCTCGCACGGGTAGCGGGTCTGTCCGGTCGGCGTGGGGGTGGTGGGTGCCGACGACGAGGCTGAGGGCTTCGGTGAACAAGTCGTCCGTGGAGATGCCGGGCAGGTGGGCACCGCGAAAGGCGATCCCGAGGTCGAGGTCGTCGGCAAGGAGGGCGGACTCGATGCGGTCCTGCGTCATTTCCCTGATGCTCAGGGTGATGTCGGGATGACGGACGTGGAACTGTCCAGTGAGGGGGCCGATGAGGTAGGCGGTGAAGGTGGGGGTGACCGCCAGGCGCAGGCTGCCGCGGGAGAGGTCGGCCACGTCGTGGACGGCGCGTTCGGCAGCGGCGAGTTCCTGCAGGGCGCGACGGGCGTAGTGGACGTAGGTCTCGCCGGCGTCGGTGAGGCGCACGGCACGACCCGTACGGTCCAGCAACTGCGTGCCCATCAGGCGTTCCATCTGTCTGATCTGCTGGGACAGGGTCGGCTGGGAGATGTGCAGGACTTCGGCGGCGCGGGTGAAGCTGCCTTGTTCGGCGACGGCGAGCAGATAGCGCAGATGACGTAGTTCGAAGCCCATGACCTCACTATAGGTGAGACCAATAGAACTTATATTCAGGGCGTCTTGGACTCTATAAGCACAGTTCATGCATGGTGGATTTCGTCAACCCGCACCAGTCGGGCACTGGCCGAAAGGAGTGATCATGCAGGACCTCGCCGAGGGAGTCGCACATTTCCAGCGGGGCGTCTTCCCCGCCCAGGCGGCGCACTTTCAGCACCTGGCCACCACGCACCGGCCCAGCACCCTGTTCATCAGCTGCTCCGACGCCCGCGTCGTACCGGAGCTGATCACACAGAGCGAGCCGGGCGAGCTGTTCGTCATCCGGACGGCCGGAAACCTGGTGCCCGCCTACACCCCGAACGCTGATGGGATCGCGGCGAGCATCGAGTACGCCGTCGCCGTCCTGGGCGTGTCCGACATCGTCGTCTGCGGGCATTCCGCCTGTGGCGCGATGACCGCCCTGGCGGACGAGCACGACCTCGCCGCCCTGCCGGCCGTCGCCCACTGGCTGCGGCACGCGGAGGCCTCGCTGGTCCGTACGGCCTGTGCCGAGCCCGGCGAGGACAAGGTAAGCGTCCTGATACGGAACAACGTGATCGCTCAGCTGGCGAACCTGGCGACGCACCCCAGCGTCGTGCGGGCACTGGCGGCGAAGACCCTCACGCTGCGCGGCTGGGTCTACGACATCCCCACCGGCGCGGTCGACCAGGTCGACCCGGTCACGGGTTGCTCCGCCGCCCTCGCGGCCTGAGCTGCTCTGGCCCTTTCGTCCCAGCCGCCGTCCGGCGGCCTGATCCCCTGACCGTATGACTCCGCTGAGCTCGCTGTAGGGCGGGCTGGCATGTTGGAAAGGAGCACCCTCATGGTGCACGCTCAGTTCGACCCTGCCGCCCGGCAGGCCCTGGCCGCTGTGGTTGTCGAGGCCAAGACGCGCAAGGACCTGACCTGGCAGGAGATCGCCGACGCCAGCGGCCTGTCGGTCGCCTTCACCACCGCCGCGCTGCTGGGGCAGCATCCGCTGCCGGAGGCCGCCGCCAGGGCGGTCGCCGAACTGCTGGAGCTGGACGAGGACGCGGCCGTACTGCTGCAGGCCATCCCGACCCGGGGATCCATTCCCGGCGGCGTCCCGACCGACCCGACGATCTACCGCTTCTACGAGATCGTCCAGATCTACGGCACCACGCTCAAGGCCCTGGTCCACGAGCAGTTCGGTGACGGCATCATCAGCGCGATCAACTTCAAGCTCGACGTCAAGAAGGTCGCCGACCCCGAGGGCGGCGAGCGCGCGGTGATCACCCTGGACGGCAAGTACCTGCCCACCAAGCCGTTCTGACCCCGGCCGTCCGCCGTGCCGACGGCCGCTGCCGATAAGGCGCCTGGCCGGCACGCCGATTCGCTTCGGGCGACCAGGGCCATGACAGGGCTCCTCCGCCGCCTCACCGCGCCCCCAGCACGACATGGGGTCGCGGTGAG
>NZ_JBEZMO010000083.1:0-2748 GCF_040652655.1 Streptomyces sp. NPDC048191 | reverse complement strand
CTGATGTTCAACCTCACCGACCAGGTACGGGAACAGATCCAGCACACCCTGTACAAGCTGCTGGTGCAGCGCCGGTCGGTGTTCTTCTGAGGTGTCGGACGCGCTGGTCCGGGTGTGGCAACGGGGGCGACCCGCTCGGGTGGGTCGCCCCCGTTGTTCTGGCCGTACCGGTGCTAGTGCGTGTCCTCGCTGTCGATGCCCAGGCCGGGGAGCAGGCCGGGGAGGAGCGGGGGGAGGGTGACGTCCGGGGCGGGCGTCGTGGGCTTGCTGGTGGACGGGGCGCTGCTGCCGGTGCCGAGTTTCGGCGGCTCCAGCAGGCCACCCGTGTCGCCGCCGAGCAGGCCCTCGCTGCTGCTGCCGGTGGCCGCGCCGCTCGGGGTGCCGGTGCTCCTGTGCCTGCCCGAGGGCGGGGTGTGGCCGGAGGAGCTCGGCGCGGCCGACCGGTGGGTGCCGGAGGAGCCGGTGGATGCCGAGCCGGAGCCCTGCCGCTTGCCGTCGCCGCCCTGGGTGGGCGACTGCGGGAGCAGGGACTGCAGCGGGGCGACCTCCTGGTCTATGGCGTCGAACACCGACGACACCTGCTGTTTGACGTCCCCGAGCTGCACGGGCAGCCTGTCGCTGAGCGCGCTCCAGGCCTCGCGGTGCGAGCGGGAGAAGCTGGACAGGGCCTGGATCGGGCCGAGGGAGTTGGGGTCGGCCTCGTAGGCCTCGTGGAGCAGGCGGTGGCCCTCGGTGACGTCGTGCTGCATACCGGAGAGCGTGCGGCGGATCTCGCCGAGGGACTCGTGGTCCAGCTGTCCGCCGCGGCCCCGCTCCAGCAGCCGTCGGGCCTCGCTGAGCCGGGTCGACGCCTGGTCCAGGTAGGTCTGGCCGCGCTGGTCGTCGCCGTCGCTCAGGTAGTTGAGCTTGAAGTCCTCGATGCCGCGTTTGAGGCCGTACAGGGAATCGCCGGGCAGCGCGTTGGAGCTGGCGGCGGCCACTCCGCCGAAGGCCCCGGCGGCGACGCCCACGCTGAGCCCGCCCGCGGCGAGCCCCTTGGTCAGCCGGGAACGTGGTCGCAGTTTGCCCAGCGAACTCGCCCGGTGTGCGCCCTTGGACCGGGTGGAGCGTTGTCCGGGTACCGACGCGTCCGCCGCCCCCGTGCCTTCCTGGAGCATGGCCTCCATCGCGGCCACCAACTGGGCGCGCTGCACGACCTTGACCTCGGGGTCGAGCTGCGGCTTGGGCAGCGCGCCGAGACCCGCTGCGAGGGCCAGTAGCGTGCCCTGCCCGGTCTGCTCCTCGGCGGCCGGCGGGGAATCCGCCGGGGTCACGGACTGCTCGGCCGCCGTGTCCCGGTCGGACTGCTCCTCCAGGGCCTGGGCGAAGGCGTTCGCCCGCCGGTGCGCCGATACGTTCGCGATCACTGGCGGCACCTCCTCTCGTCATGACGGTCGACTCCCCAGGGGGTCCTGAGGGTTGCACGCCCGCGACCACTTCACACGATCGAGCGATCAAGGTCGGCCAGACGTGACCACAGGGAGCCTGTATCCCGCACAACGACTGGCGCGGCACTTGGGTTACGGACGGCGGACGACCGGATCGGAAAGACAACACGCTTTCACGGAACGTGAGTTGACCGTCGCCCTGTGTGGTGGCGGGGCGGGGGTCGCGGCTCAGCGCGCGTCGTCCGGCAGCAGCCGGGCCAGGGTACGTACGGCGCGGTACTGGAGGGTCTTGATGGCACCCTCGTTCTTGCCCATCACACGGGCGGTCTCGGCGACCGAGAGGCCCTGGAGGAAGCGGAGCGTCACGCACTCCTGCTGCTGCGGGTTGAGCCGGCGTACGGCGTCGAGCAGCGCGGCGTTCGACAGGGACTCGAGGACGGAGTCCTCCGGGGAGCGCTCGACCTCGTTGGCGTCGAGCATCTCGCCGGTGGTGACTTCCAGCCGGAAGCGGCTCGACTTGAAGTGGTCGGCGACGAGGTTCCGGGCGATCGTCACCAGCCAGGCGCCGAAGTCGCGGCCCTGCCAGGTGAAGGTGCCGATCCTGCGGAGCGCCCGCAGAAAGGTCTCACTGGTGAGGTCCTCGGCGGTGGCCCGGCCGCCCACCCGGTAGTAGATGTAGCGGTACACCGTGTCGCTGTACTGGTCGTACAGCCGGCCGAAGGCCTCGGCCTCGCCCGCCTGGGCGCGCTCGACGAGGTCCATCATCCGGGCGCTGTCGCTGTCCGCGGCCGGGCGGCGGGCGGTGGTGGCGCCGGTGGAGCGCCCTCGTCTGCTCACCGCGGCGCTGCCTTCGGCCAGTGCGTAGCACGGGCCTACGGGCGCGGCGGCGAGGGCGGGGACGGCGTACGCGGTGGGGACGAGGCCGCGCAGCGTCTCTTTGACCGTTGCGAGTGTTGCGCGCAGCGTAGCCAGGCCCGAGGCGTCAACCCCGACGTGTGGGTACACGGGACTCCCAGAGGCAGAGCTTCCATCACGTGCAGTGCGGGACCGTTCACCCGTCGTAGCGACGGAGGGGTACCGGTTTGCGTCTGAGGAGAATAACGCTTCGTGCAGGCACTGCTACACCGAGTTGCTCAAATCATCGATTGCGTCGCTTCTGTTGCCGATTGACGCCTTATCAAGTGCCGCAGCCTGATCGGTTGTTGATCGAAAAGTGGCTTGTTTCGGCGAGGTACGGGGCGTGTTGAAGTGGCCGCGGCATAATCCGGGCGCGCGGAGCAGTGCCCCGAAGGGGCAGGGGGCCAGGTCGGCACACCGCTCC
>NZ_JBEZMO010000082.1:0-2753 GCF_040652655.1 Streptomyces sp. NPDC048191 | reverse complement strand
GCCCGCGCATCCAACTCCGCAAACGACAAACACCCATCCACACCAACCACCGCCGGCGCATCCGGAACCACCACCGCCTGCCGCTCCACCAGCTCGTGGAGGCTCACACCGTCCTCGAAGGGCACGGCGCCGGCGTTCCACTCGATGAGCAGTCGGTGGAGTTCTCCGGCCGGCAGAAGGGACGCGGCGTCGATGGTCGCGTCCGGGTTCTCGGCCATGGCCTCCAGCACCGCGCGGAACATCCGGGCCACGCGCTCGCCGTGGGCACGGCCGACCGCGTGGGTGTGGGTGATCACGTTGAGCCTGTTCGGGCCCGCGACGACGAACAGGGAGAACTCGTTCGAGCTCGCGCCCATGCTGGACGCGACGTCGACCGTGCCCTGGCCGTCGTCACCCGCCGCGCCCTGCTCGGCCACCCGGAAGTCCTGGTAGCTGAAGTGCACGTCGATCAGGCGCTCGCCGTCGGCCAACTCACGCTGGATCGTCGGCATCGGGAACATGCGGTGCTCCCAGAGCTCCGTCTCCCGAGCGAACACCCGCTGCACCAGCTCGCGCCAGGTACGCGCCTCACGGTCCGCCGCGAACGGGAGGACGTTGAGGTACATGCCGTGGGCTCGTTCGGATCCCATGACCTCGGGACGGATATGGCAGGTGAGACCCGTGTGGAAGACGGGCTCGTCGGTGAGCATGCTCACGACCTTTTGATGGGCCGCGTGAACGACGCTCTTCACCGAGGCGCCCGATGCCGCGGCCAGGGCCCGCAACGAGTCCTCCAGATCCGCGTAACCGACCTCGATCTCGTACTGCTCGCGTGGCGTGTCCGGTGCGTCGGCCCAGCCCGCCGGCAGCTGGAACTTGGCGTAGTCGTCGACGATCCGCCGCCAGTACGCACGGTCCTCGGTGCCCCGCAGCGAGGCGAGTTCTCCCGCCACCGCGTCGGCGAAGCGCACCGCCGGAGGCGTCCAGGCGTCGGGCTCCCGCTCGTCACGCAGCTGCCGGAAGCAGCCGACGAGCTCGGCCAGGAGGGAGTGGTAGCTCCAGCCGTCGATGATCGCGTGCGCCTCGGTGAGGGTGAACTGCCAGCTGCCGTCCGCGCACAGGTGCACAGCCACTCGCATCAGCGGAGCGCGTCCCAGATCGAAGACGGCTTCGCTCTCGGCCGTGACGAAGTCCCGCAGGGCCTGCTCCGCCTCGCTCGCGGCGAGTCCGGTCAGGTCCTCGACCGTCAGCGGAATCTCGGCGGCGGCGTGCACGAGCTGCATGGGGACGGAGTACGTCTCCAGGTCGATCGTCGTCCGCAGCACGTCATGGCGCTCGGCGACGACGCCGAGAGCCGCGCGCAGCGCGTCGGGCGAGAACTCCTCGCCGCGGACGCGCAGCGAGGCGACGTTGTGGTAGCTGCGGGCGCCGCCCTTGGCCAGCATCTCGATGACCATGCCGGTCTGTGCTTGTGTCAGGGGGTAGGCGTCCACGACGGCGGCCGGCACCTTGCCCCGGTCCTCGTCCGTGATCAGCGCGAACGGCCGGACCGCGACGGTGTCCTGGTGTGCGGCCGACGTGCTGCGTCCGTCGGCCGCGTGCGCGGCCATGGCGGCAACGGTGCGCGCCGCGAAGACCTCCTGCATCGTCGTGTCGATGCCGGCGACGCGCAGGGCGCCCACGAGGGAGACGGCACGGATGGAGTCACCGCCGAGGTCGAAGAACGAGTCCTCGACACTCACCGCGTCCAGGCCCAGGACCTCCGACCACACCGCCGCGATCCGCGCCTCGGTCTCATCACGCGGGGCGACGTAGGTGCCGCGGGCGAAGGCGTCCTGCTCGGGAGCGGGCAGGGCACGCTTGTCGAGCTTGCCGTTGGGCGTCAGCGGCAGCGCCTCCAGCTCCACGAACGCCGCCGGAACCATGTACTCAGGCAGGCTCAGTCCGAGTTCCGAGCGGACGGCGGAAAGATCGACCGTGGCACCGGGAGCGGGAACGTAGTAGGCCACCAGACGCTTGTCACCCGGAGTGTCCTCACGAACGATCACGACCGCGTCACGGATGCCGACCTGTCCCGACAGGGCCGTCTCGATCTCGCCCAGCTCGATCCGGTAGCCACGGATCTTCACCTGGTCGTCCATACGGCCCAAGAACTCCAGGCTCCCGTCCTCGCGACGACGCGCGAGGTCACCACTGCGATACAACCGCGACCCGGCAGGACCGAACGGGTCGGGAACAAAACGCTCGGCGGTCAGAGCCGGCCGACCGAGATAACCCCGCGCCACACCCGGACCACCGACATACATCTCGCCCGGAACACCGACCGGAACCAGATTCCCGTACGAATCCAGCAGATGAATGGACAGGTCACTGAGCGGCCGCCCGATCGGATTGCCGGCCCCTTCCGCGAAGTCCCGCTTCGTCAGCCGGTGATAGGTGGAATGCACCGTGGTCTCAGTGATCCCGTACATGTTGACCAGCGCCGTACGGCCCAGGCCGAGTCGGGAGACCCAGGGCTGAAGGTCCCCGACTTCCAGCTTCTCGCCGGCGAAGATCACCGCCCGCAGCCCCAGCTCACCCACACGCGGATCACCATCAGCCGCCGCACCCACCAGCGAACGGAACGCGGACGGCGTCTGCGACAACACCGACACCCGCTCCCGCACCAACAAGTCCAGGAACTCGTCCGGCGACTGAGCCACCTCACGCGGCACGACGACCACACGGCCGCCATGCATCAACGCACCCCACATCTCGAACACCGAGACATCGAA
>NZ_JBEZMO010000081.1:0-2773 GCF_040652655.1 Streptomyces sp. NPDC048191 | reverse complement strand
AGCGACTCAGGCCCCACACCCAGCCCGGACAGATAACGCGCCAGACGATTCGCCCGCGCATTCACCTCCCCGTACGACAACTCCACCCCACCGGCGACCACAGCCACCGCCGCAGGATCAAACGCCGCCCGCTCCTCGAACACCTCATGCACACACCGCTCCACCCGAGCGGACACCTCCGGCCCCGACGCCAGCAGCGACCTCTCCGCCGCATCCAGCATCTCCAACCGCGCCACCGCAACCGACGGCTCGGCCACCGCCGCACCCAGCAACCGCAGCCAGTGCCCCGCCACCCGCTCCACCGAGCCACGCTCGAACAACGCCACCGGATACACCAGCCGCGCACTCAACGAACCATCCGCAGCCTCCACCACCTGAAGCTCCAGATCAGTCTTGGCCACACCACCCACCACACCGAACGCAGCAGACTCCACACCGAACAGACCCTGCGCCGCCTCCGCCGACTCATGCATCGTGAACGACACCTGATACAACGGCGTACGGGACATGTCCCGCTCCGGCTCCAACTCATCAACCAGCCGCGCAAACGGCACACCCTGATGGTCAAACGCCCCATACACACTCACACGATTGGCCTCAAGGAGCTCCCCGAACGACTCCCCACCACCCCAACGCGCACGCATCACCAAACTGTTGATGCCATAACCCAGCATCCCCTGCAGCTCAGGACGACCCCGACCCGACACCACAGTCCCCACCGCGACGTCCTGACGACCCACATACCGCGACAACACCAACTGATACGCCGTCAACAACACAACAAACGGCGTCACACCGAATTCAGCGGCCACCTTCCGTACCCGCTCATCCAGTCCCGCCGGGAACGGGACGGTGACCTCGGCCCCCTCGAAGCCGCGCGCCGCCGGCCTGGGACGGTCGGTCGGCAGTACCAGCGGGGTGAGCCCGTCCAACTGGTCCCGCCAATAATCCAGCTCGCGCTCCAGCCGCTCACCCGAAAGGTACTCCCGCTGCCACACCGCGAAATCCGCATACTGCAATTCCGGCTCAGCGAGCTCCAAAGAACGCCCCCCGGCGAAAGCCAGATAAAGCTCGCTCAGCTCCTCCATGAACAAACGAGTGGACCACGCGTCACAAGCGACGTGATGGAAGACGACGATCAGTACGTGATCGTCCTCGGCAAGCCGCACCAGCGTTCCCCGCAGCGGCCACTCCCGCTCCACGTCGAACGCCCCGGCGGACTCCGCGCGGAACATCTCCGCGGCGCGCCGTTCGCGGCTGTCCGCGTCGGCGTCGCTCAGGTCGACGTCCATCAGGTCGACCGGACGCGGCTCATCGATCACCTGGACCGGAGCCGCGCCGTCCATGACATAACGGGTCCGCAGAATCTCGTGCCGGGCGGTCATCTGCGCCCAGGCCTCGCGCAGCGCGGCACGGTCCAGCCGGCCACGCAGCCGTACGGCGAGCGGCACCAGGTACTCGGCGCTGTCCGGGTCCAGTCGGTTCAGGAACCACATCTGCTGCTGGCCGTACGACAACGGCAACGGACCCGACCGATCAGCACGGCCGATCACCGCACGGCCACGTCCGGTGGCCGCCGTCTGCTCAGCGGCAGCACCACGACCACCCGTCAGGCGCCGTCGCAACAGCTCCTCACGGGCCGACGTACCCGTGTCCGGCGCGCCTGCCTGCTGGTTGTCCCCCGTGCTCACTTGCCCTCACCCTCGTAGCCGTGCGTCTGCGCCGTGACCTCGGCGTCCGTCATCTGGTCGATTTCGTCTCGTACTGCGGCCTCGAGGGCCTCACCGATGCCGGCGATGGTCGGGGCCTCGAAGACGGCCCGGACCGGAATGTCGACGTCGAACGCGGACTGGATCTGTGCGATCAGCCGGATGGCGAGGATCGAGTTGCCGCCGCGCTGGAAGAAGTTGTCGTGGACGCCTGCCGGACTGCCGAGCAGCTGCGTCCAGATCTCCGCGATCTGCTCCTCCACGAAGTTCCGCGGACCGGCGGTCTCACCGGCGGTGTCGTCGGGCTCCGGGAGGGCTCGGCGGTCGATCTTGCCGTTGGCGTTCAGCGGCAGTGCGTCGAGTGGCACGTAGGCGGTGGGCACCATGTAGTCCGGCAGGCGGGCCGCGCAATGCTCCATCAGGTCCTGCCGGCCGGTCGGGGCCGCCGTGTCCGCCGGGACGTAGTAGGCCACCAGGCGCTTCTCGCCGGGCTGGTCCTCACGGACGACGACCACGGCCTCGCGGACGTCGTCGTGCTCGGTCAGCCGGGCCTGGATCTCTTCCGGTTCGATCCGGTAACCCCGGATCTTGACCTGCATGTCAGCCCGCCCGATGAAATCGACATTGCCGTCCGGGAGCAACCGCACCACATCACCCGTGCGATACAAACGGCCACCCGAACCCCCGAACGGATCCGGCACAAACCGCTCCGCCGTCAACCCCGCACGCCCGGCATACCCACGAGCCACACCCACACCACCGACATACAACTCACCCGGAACACCCACCGGCACCGGCACCATCCCCCGGTCCAGCACATACATCGCCATGTTCGGCAACGGCCGACCGATCGGCACCACATCCACACCCACCGGACCATCCACCGGAAACGTGCACGTACCCACCGACGCCTCCGTCGGACCGTACTCATTGATCACACGGCCCGCACCCAGCAACCCCGCCCAACGTCCCGCAAGCCCACCCGACAACGCCTCACCGGCAACCACCCACACACCCGCCAGAGCACACGCCTCGTCCTCCGACAACTGATGCGCCAAAACCTC
>NZ_JBEZMO010000080.1:0-2790 GCF_040652655.1 Streptomyces sp. NPDC048191 | reverse complement strand
CAGGCACACACCCACCAGCGACTCAGGCCCCACACCCAGCCCGGACAGATAACGCGCCAGACGATTCGCCCGCGCATTCACCTCCCCGTACGACAGCTCCACCCCACCGGCGACCACAGCCACCGCCGCAGGATCAAGCGCCGCCTGCTCCTCGAACACCTCGTGCACACACCGCTCCACCCGAGCAGCAGGAGCACCACCGGCCGCGTCTCCCAGAAGACGCTCGCGCTCACCCTTCGGCAGATACACAGCACGCGCGTCACCGTCGAAGTCGGCTGCCATGGCCTCCAGAACCGACCGGTACATGTCGGCGATCCGCCGGCCGTATTCCTCGCTGAGCGCGGGGATGCCGACGGTCAGGATGATGTAGCCGCCTCGCGAGGAGACGGTGAGCGGAAGTTCCGTGGGACTGTCGTCGATGCCGCCGAGGGGGTCGATCAGCCCGGTGTCGACCTGGCGGAAGTCCTGGTAGTTGAAGAAGACGTCGATGAGGCGGCCGTTGCCCACCTCACGCTGGATCTCCGGCATGGGGAAGCGGCGGTGACCCCACAGCTCCACCTCACGCGCGAAGACCTGCCGCACCAGCTCACGCCAGGTGCCCGCGCCCCGGTCGACCGGGAAGGGCAGGGTGTTGAGGTACATGCCGTACACCCGGTCCGCGCCCAGGACCTCGGGGCGGGCGTCGAACACCAGGCCGGTGTGGAAGGCCGGCTCGTCGATGAGCATGCCCATCACCTTCAGATGGGCAGCGAGCATCACACTCTTGAACGAGGCGTCCGCCGCCGTCGCCAGGGCGCGCAGCCGGTCTTCGAGGTCGTGCCACGGGACGGGGATCTGGTGTGTCCGCTGGGGCGCGTCCGCAGAATCGTTCCAGCCGGCGGGGAGGGTGAACTTGGTGTAGTCGCTGACGATGCCGGCCCAGTAGGCACGGTCCTCGTCGGAGGCGAGGGACTCCAGCTCACCGGCGATGAAGTCGGCGTAGCGCACGTCGGGCACGTCGTACGGCTCCGGCTCCAGGCCGTCGCGCAGCCGCATGTAGCAGCCGAGGAGTTCCATCAGGAGGGAGTGGTAGCTCCAGCCCTCCATGATCGGGTGGCACTCGGTCACCGAGATCCACCAGCCGTTGTTCTCCGTCGTGTGCGCGAAGTAACGCATCAACGGCGGCTCGGCGAAGTCGAATGCCTTCGCGCGCTCGGCGGCCGTGAACTCACGCAGCTTCTCGTGCTGTTCTTCTACGGCCAGGTCGCCGAGGTCGGCCACACCCATCACCGGCTCGGCAGCGGCGTGAACCAGCTGCATCGGCACTGAATAGGCGGAAAGCTCGATGGAGGTCCGCAGCGTCTCGTGCCGGGCGACGACGATACGGCCGGCTTCGGTGAACGCCTCGTGGGAGAAGGGCTTGTCGTCGCGGATCCGGTAGGTGGAGACGTTGTGGTAGTGGTTACGACTGGTGTCCGCCAGCATTTCCACGACCATGCCGGTCTGCGTCCGCGACAGCGGATAGGCATCCACCACCCCGGACGGCAACTTGGCCCGGTCCTCGGCGGAGATCAGCGCGAAACGCTGCACACTTCTCAGCGCGGCGGATTCCTCGGTCGCCTTCCGACCGTCGAGCAGTTCGGCGAGCGCGGTGACGGTGCGGGCGGCGAAGACATCACGCACGGCGACCTCGAACCCGGCGGTACGGAGGGCACCGACCAGAGCGACGGCACGAATGGAGTCACCGCCAAGCTCGAAGAACGAGTCCCCGGCACCGACCCGCTCCACGCCCAGCACCTCCGACCACACCGAGGCGAGGCGCTCCTCCAGCGGCGTCCGCGGCGCGACATACGTGCCGCGGGCGAAGGCGTCCTGCTCCGGGGCGGGCAGGGCACGCTTGTCGAGCTTGCCGTTGGGCGTCAGCGGCAGCGCCTCCAGCTCCACGAACGCCGCCGGGACCATGTACTCAGGCAGGCTCAGTCCGAGTTCCGAGCGGACGGCGGCAAGATCGACCGTGGCACCGGGAGCGGGAACGTAGTAGGCCACCAGACGCTTGTCACCCGGAGTGTCCTCACGAACGATCACCACCACGTCACGGATGCCGGCCTGTCCCGACAGGGCCGTCTCGATCTCGCCCAGCTCGATCCGGTAGCCACGGATCTTCACCTGGTCGTCGATACGGCCCAGGAACTCCAGGCTCCCGTCCTCGCGACGACGCGCGAGGTCACCACTGCGATACAACCGCGACCCGGCAGGACCGAACGGGTTCGGCACGAACCGCTCCGCCGTCAACGCCGGCCGGCCCAGATAGCCACGTGCCACACCGGGACCCCCGACATACATCTCGCCCGGAACACCGACCGGCACCAGATTCCCGTACGAATCCAGCAGATGAATGGACAGGTCACTGAGCGGCCGGCCGATCGGGTTGCCGGCTCCTTCCGCGAAGTCCCGCTTCGTCAGCCGGTGATAGGTGGAATGCACCGTGGTCTCAGTGATCCCGTACATGTTCACCAGCGCGGTCTTCTCCAGACCCAACCGGTCCACCCACGGCCGAAGCTCACCCACCTCCAGCTTCTCGCCGGCGAAGATCACCGCACGCAGCCCCAGCTCACCCACACGCGGATCACCATCAGCCGCCGCACCCACCAGCGCACGGAACGCGGACGGCGTCTGCGACAACACCGACACCCGCTCCCGCACCAACAAGTCCACAAACTCGTCCGGCGACTGAGCCACCTCACGCGGCACGACGACCACACGGCCGCCATGCATCAACGCACCCCACATCTCGAACACCGAGACATCGAA
>NZ_JBEZMO010000079.1:0-3134 GCF_040652655.1 Streptomyces sp. NPDC048191 | reverse complement strand
GGGGCTCTGCTCAGCGGGCGTCTGTCGGTGGGTACGCATGGCTGGCTCGCCGACCACGAGATCCAGGGCCAGGTCATCGTCCCCGGCGCCGCACTGATGGAAATGGCCCTGCAGGCCGCCGACCACCTGGGCGCCACCGGCGTGAGCGAGCTGACCTTGGAGGCGCCGATGGTGCTCCCGCCCGCCGGCGGCCTGCGCGTCCAGGTCACCGTGGGCGCCATCGACGACGCCTCCCAGCGCTGGATCCAGATCCACTCGCGCCCCGAGGACGCGGGCACCGGCTCCCTCGAAGGACACGACCACGAGCGGGAGGAGTGGGTCCGGCACGCGTCCGGATGGCTCACCGCGGGCGACCTCGTGGGCGCCGGAGGCGACGGACCGGTGTGGCCGCCGGAGGGCGCGGAGGCCGTCGAACTCGCCAGCTTCTACTCAGAGTTGACGCGAGCGGGCTACGAGTACGGGCCCGCCTTCCAGGCCGTAACAGCGCTCTGGCGGCGAGGTGAGGAGACATACGCCTCGATCGTCCTGCCCGACGCACAGCTCGCCGACGCCGAACACTTCGGCATCCACCCCGCCCTCCTGGACGCGGCGCTGCACCCACTCGTGCACCGGCTCGCCGAGGGAACCGGTGTGGGCGGGGGTGGCGAGTTGTTGCTGCCGTTCGCGTGGAGCGACGTCACGCTGTACGCCACCGGAGCGCGGGAGCTCCGGGCGCGGTGGACGCCCAGCGGACCCACCAGCGCGGCGCTCACGCTGACCGACACGAACGGCCGGCTGGTCGCCACCGTGGGCGCTCTGGCACTCCGTCCCGCCCGTCTCGACACGGGTGACCAGAGGACCGGGGACGTCAGGAGGGGTGCGCTGTACGGGCTCGACTGGGTGCCGGCGACAGCCGACCCGGACGGGGCGACCGACGCCCGCATCGCTGAAGTGGCGGGTGTGGGTGAGTTGTTGGAGTTGGCTGATGCGGGTGTGGTGCCGGACCGGGTGGTCGTGTCGGTGTCCTCGCGGGATGGTGAGGCTGCTCCGGTTGCTGCGCATCGTGTTGCGGGTGAGGTGCTGGGTCTGGCTCAGTGCTGGGTGGGTGATGAGCGGTTCGCGGATGCGCGGCTGGTCGTCGTCACCCGTGGTGCCGTCGGTGTCGGTCAGGAGGATGGTCCGGCCGATTTGGGTGCCTCGACGGCATGGGGCCTGATCCGTACGGCTCAGTCGGAGCATCCGGGCCGGTTCGCGCTGGTGGATCTGGATGAGGCGGGTGAGGTTTCCGCTGCCGTACTGGTGGGTGAGGAGCCGCAGGTCGCGGTGCGTGACGGTCAGGTTCTGGTGCCGCGTCTGGTGCCGGTGGCCGCTGGGCAGGAGTCGGCTGGGCTGGATCCGGATGGCACGGTGCTGGTCACTGGTGCTTCGGGCACGCTGGGTGCGTTGGTGGCCCGGCATCTCGTCCAGCGTCATGGTGTGCGGCATCTGCTGCTGCTCTCGCGCCGGGGCGCGGACGCTCCCGGTGCCGGCGAACTCAGTGCCGAGCTGGAGTCGTTGGGTGCGACGGTTGAGCACGCGGCGTGTGATGCGGCGGATGCCGGTGCGCTGGCCGGTGTGATCGCGGGTGTTTCCGCTGATCGTGGGTTGACGGCGGTGGTGCATGCTGCGGGCGTCCTGGATGACGGTCTGGTGCAGGCGCAGTCGGTGGAGCGTCTGGCTCCGGTGTTGCGGCCGAAGGTGGATGCGGCGTGGAACCTGCATGAGCTGACGCGTGATCTGCCGTTGGCGGCGTTCGTGGTGTTCTCCTCGATCGCCGGTGTGATCGGTAATGCGGGGCAGAGCAATTACGCTGCCGCGAACACGTTCCTGGACGCTCTGGCCGCGCACCGCCGCGCTGAAGGTCTCCCCGCACATGCCCTGGCCTGGGGCCTGTGGGACCAGAACAGTGGTATGGCCGGCGGTCTGACCGACGCCGACCGGACACGCTGGTCGCGGGCGGGAGTGGCGCCACTCGACGCGGAACGCGGCATCGAGCTGCTCGACGCCGCCCTGGAGACGCCTCGGCCCGACCTGATACCCGCACGTCTCGACCTGAGCGTGCTCAAGGCGCAGGCGGCAGACGCGCGCGGCGCGCACGCCGGCAACCCGTCGGACGCGATCCCGTCCGTCTTCCGGGGTCTCGTCCGGACGCCCGTCCGGCGCACCGTGGTCGCTACCGCGCAGGCCACCGGCCAGGACAGTTGGAGCGACCGCATGATCGCGCTGCCCGCGGCGGAACGCGAGCGAGCGATCGCCGAGACGGTACGAAGCGTGGTCGCGTCCGTGCTGGGCCACTCCGACGCCGCGAACGTCGATGTCGAACGGGCCTTCAAGGACCTGGGCTTCGACTCCCTGACCGGCGTTGAACTGCGCAACCGGATCAACGCCACGACCGGCCTGCGCGTCCCGGCCACGCTCGTCTTCGACCACCCCTCGCCCCGAGCGGTCGCCACCTATCTGCTGTCCGTCGTCATCGAGGCCGGCGGGGCGGAAACTCCGACCGGCACCGGTACGGACATGGCGGTACGGCCGAACGTCGCGGTGGACGACGATCCGATCGCGGTGGTGGGCATGGCGTGCCGCTACCCGGGTGGTGTGTCGGACGCCGAGGGGTTGTGGGAGCTGGTGGCCGGTGGTGTGGACGGCATCGGTGAGTTCCCGGGCGACCGTGGCTGGGACGTGGAGTCCCTCTACGACCCGGACCCCGACTCCGTCGGCACGTCGTACACGAAGTCGGGTGGCTTCCTTTACGGGGCCGCGGAGTTCGACGCGGAGTTCTTCGGGCTGAGCCCGCGTGAGGCCGCCGCGATGGATCCGCAGCAGCGGCTGCTGCTGGAGACCGCCTGGGAGACGTTCGAGCACGCCGGCATCGACCCGGCGACCGTGCGGGGTTCCCGCACCGGTGTGTACGCGGGCGTCATGTACAACGACTACGGTTCCCGACTCAGCACGGCACCCGAGGGCTTCGAAGGCTTCCTGCTGACGGGGAACACCTCCAGTGTCATCTCCGGCCGGCTCGCCTACTCGTTCGGGCTGGAGGGTCCGGCGTTGACGGTGGACACGGCGTGCTCGTCGTCGTTGGTGGCTCTGCACCTGGCGGTGCAGTCGCTGCGGCG
>NZ_JBEZMO010000078.1:0-3230 GCF_040652655.1 Streptomyces sp. NPDC048191 | reverse complement strand
GTGTAAATCACATACACGGTATTGTCCGGCGACACCACCACACCCGGATCCGACGCCTCACACGCCGCAATACCCTCCCGGTCAACACCATCGAGGACCACGACCGTGCCGTCATGGAAACCATCGACCAGCGACAGCAGACCCGACTGCGTGACCACAACAGAAACCCCGGCATCCGCAGCGACAAACCCCAACCGCTCAGCAGGATTCACCGGATCCAGCGGCACATAACCCGCACCCGACTTCAGGACACCCAGCAACGCCGGGATCAAATCGGCCCCACGCTCCAGGCACACACCCACCAGCGACTCAGGCCCCACACCCAGCCCGGACAGATAACGCGCCAGACGATTCGCCCGCGCATTCACCTCCCCGTACGACAACTCCACCCCACCGGCAACCACAGCCACCGCCGCAGGATCAAGCGCCGCCTGCTCCTCGAACACCTCGTGCACACACCGCTCCACCCGAGCGGCAGGAGCACCACCGGCCGCGTCTCCCAGAAGACGCTCGCGCTCACCCTTCGGCAGATACACGGCACGCGCGTCACCGTCGAAGTCGGCTGCCATGGCCTCCAGAACCGACCGGTACATGTCGGCGATCCGCCGGCCGTGCTTCTGGCTCAGCGTGCGGGTGTTGGCGCTCAGGCTGATGCGGGAGCCGGTGGCGTCCGCCGACAGTCCGAATTCCTTGGGGGCGTCGTTGAACGCCATCCCGGTGTCCACGATCCCGTCGTCGACCTGGTGGAAGTCGACGAAGTTGAAGAGGACGTCGACAAGGCGGCCGCCTCCTGCCTCACGCTGGATCTCCGGCATGGGGAAGCGGCGGTGACCCCACAGCTCCACCTCACGCGCGAAGACCTGCCGCACCAGCTCACGCCAGGTGCGCGCGCTGCGGTCCGCGACGAACGGCAGGGTGTTGACCTGCATGCCGATCAGGCGGTCGGCGCCCTCGGCCTCGGGACGGGCGTGGCAGACGAGACCGGTGTGGAACGCCGGCTCGTCGGTGAGCATGCCCATCACCTTGAGATGAGCAGCGAGCACCACGCTCTTGAGTGGTACGTCCACGGCCGCGGCGGCCTTCCTCAGGTCTTCGGTGAGGTCGCCGTACTCGACCTGGATGCCGTAGGACTCGGCGGGCTTTGCGCTGTCACCCCACTCCGCGGGGATCGTGAAGGCGGCGTAGCCGTCGATGGCCGCGCGCCAATAGGCGCGGTCCTCCTCGGAGTTGAGGGATTCCAGCTCGCCGGCGATGAAGTCGGCGTAGCGGACGGCGGGAAGCTCGTAGGGCTCGGGCTCCAGGCCGTCGCGCAGCCTCGTGTAGCAGCCGAGCAGCTCCATCAGGAGGGACTCGTGGCTCCAGCCGTCGAGGATCACGTGCGGGCTGGTGAAGGACAGCCACCAGCCATCGTTCGCCGTGGTGTGCACGAAGAGGCGGATCAGCGGTGCCACGGCCAGGTCGAGGTGGTTGGACCGCTCGGCCAGGACGAAGGCGCGCAGGGCGTCCTCGGTCTCCTGCCTGCCGGCGTCGCCCAGGTCGCGCACGTCCAGGGTGACGTCCGCCGTGGGGTGGACGAGCTGCAGGGGACGCGAGTACTCGTCGACGTGCACCGAGGTGCGCAGCGTCTCGTGCCGCTCCGCGACGATGCGCCAGGCCTGCCGCAGCGCGTCCGCCACGAACGGCTGCTCGTCACGGATGCGGACGGTGGAAATGGTGTGGTAGGCGTTGCCCTCGTCCCCGACGAGCATCTCGGCGACCATGCCGGTCTGCACCTGGGACAGCGGGTAGGCGTCCACGACCCCGTCGGCGAGCCGTTCCCGGTCCTGGTGCGTGATCAGCGCGAAAGGCTCGACTCCCGTCGTGCCCCGCACCGCCTCCTCCCGACCATCCGGGAAGGCCGCGCACAGCGCCGCGACGGTGCGGCCCTCGAAGACTTGCTGGATGCTCGTCTCGAAACCGGCGGCCCGCAGCGCGCCGACGAGGGCGACGGCGCGGATGGAGTCGCCGCCGAGCTCGAAGAAGGAGTCCTCGACGCCGACCTGGTCCACGCCGAGCACCCGGGACCAGACGGCGGCCACGCGCTCCTCGACCGGCGTGCGCGGTGCGACGTAGGCGCCACGGGCGAAGGCGTCCTGCTCGGGGGCGGGCAGAGCGCGGCGGTCGGTCTTTCCGTTGGGGGTGACCGGGATCCGCTCCAGCTTCACGAAGGCCGCGGGCACCATGTGCTCGGGCAGTGAGCGGCCGAGCTCGGCGCGGAGCGCGGCCGGGTCGGCCTCCGACCGGGCCTCCGCCTCGGCCGTCGGCACGTAGTAGGCCACCAGGCGCTTGTCGCCGGGCGTGTCCTCGCGAACGAGCACAGCCGCGTCACGGACGACGGCCAGTGCGATCAGCGCCGCCTCGACCTCGCCCGGCTCGATCCGTACGCCGCGGATCTTGACCTGGTCGTCGGTACGGCCCAGGTACTCCAGCGTGCCGTCGGCGAGCCAGCGGGCCCGGTCGCCGGTGCGGTACATCCGCCCGCCCGGCTCACCGTACGGGTCGGGCAGGAAGCGCTCCGCCGTCAGGGCGGCGCGCCGTACGTATCCACGGGCCACGCCGACACCGGCGATGAACAGTTCACCGGGGACTCCGACGAGTTGCGGCCGCAGTTCCGCGTCGAGGACGTACAGTCCGACGTTCTGGATCGGCGTGCCGATCGGGATGCGGTCGAGGGCCTTGGGCAGGCTGTCCTTGATGGTGTGGACGGTGCAGTCGATGGACGCCTCGCTGGGCCCGTACTGGTTGTAGATCTTGATCCCGGGCAGCTCCTCCAGCAGGCGCTGCGCGAGCGGTACCGGCATCTCCTCTCCGCCGCAGGCGATCGCGCGCAGCGTGGTGCAGTCGGCCAGGCCGCCTTCCTCCAGCACGAGAGCGAGCATGGAGGGCACGAAGTCGATCACCGTGACACCGTGCTCGACGATCTTCCGGCCGAGGTACAGCGGATCGCGGTGACCGCCTCGCGTGGCGACGACGAGCCGGGCGCCGGTCATCAGCGTGCCGAAGATCTCCCACGCGAACACGTCGAAGCCGGCCGCGGTCTTCTGCAGGACCACGTCGTCCGAGGTCATGCGGAAGTGGCGCTGGCTGTCCAAGAGACGGTTCACGACGCCGCGGTGGGTGTTCACCACACCCTTGGGACGACCGGTCGAGCCCGACGTGAACACCAGATACGCGCCAGAGTCCGGCACCGC
>NZ_JBEZMO010000077.1:0-3252 GCF_040652655.1 Streptomyces sp. NPDC048191 | reverse complement strand
CTTCACCGCCGGATTCCTCGCGGTCGCGATCTCCACATTCCTTCTCTGTGTCGTCGCCCCGCTGTTCGGGTTCGACGAAGGGAAGTCCCAGGTGCAGTCGCCGGAGGCGGCAGTCCGATCAGAAGTACCGGCCGCAGAAGCCGCATGAACCCTGCCCCGCCATGAGTGAGCGGAGTCGCCGCCCTTCCGGGGGAGACTTGCCAGCGCCGACACGCATGACAGGGCACACCTGCCAGCCGCACGTCGACCCGACTCCACGGCGGCCCCGGAGACGCACTCCAGCCCAGATCCGGGCCACGCGTCTCGCCTGCGCCCGGACCCGATCGCGGCTCACCCTGCACGCTGATCGGTTCTTGCCCGTCAGCGTGCTCTCGTTTTCAGGAAGGCGCTCAGCATCTGGCACGGAAGCAGCATCCCGCGAGACTCGGTGTCGACGCGCAGGCGGTCTGCGAGATGCGTGAACACGGCGGAGCAGGGATTCTCTCTGGTCTGGAAGCAGTAGTGCAGCGCCGATTGCGGCGCGCGGACCGCCGCAGCGAATGCTGGCGTCGTCGACACCGTTCCTGGCGATGCCCCTCACGGCCGTGTCGGCGTCGGTTGAATCGTGACTCACTTGGGGCGCTGGTGCTCCACCAGGCCACGTGGGATACGCCGGGGCGTATGGCAGAGGGTGTCCACGACTTGTGCCGGCTCCTCATGGCACGTCGGGCGCAGAGGTCCGGCTGTACATTAAACGTACGGAGACCCCGTACCACCCTCAGGAGCCGCGATGACGGGCCTCCATAAAGCACAGGACTCGGGAGTATGGCCGCCAGGCAGAACTTCCTCAGAAGCGCTGACACGCGGCCGTGCCACCGCAGTGCTGGACGCTCACATGCGGTTCACAGGATGGAGCCGGGAAGCCCAGGAGTTGTTCGGCCGGCCACCCGATGACGTTCTTGGTCGGTTCGCCGACTCAGTCCTGGCCGATGCGGAGACCGGCGTCGGTGTGTCGGCTGCCGGTGGCAGTGGCATGGCGGGCTCGCTCGGCGTTCGGCGGGTCCGCCGTGGTGATGGCCGTTTGGTGTCCGTAGCCCTGTCCCTTACTCCGCTCGCTCATGGAGAAGGCGGGGCCGGGTGGATGCTTGTCGCGATGGACACGGAGCTGGTGCATCAGGAGGCTGTGGGCCGGTCCATGCTCGCCGGACTCGACCGGGAGTCGCCTGTCTTGCTGACCGTCTACGACACGGATGCCCGGATGCGCTGGATCAACGCTGCGGTCGAGAAGCAGTTCGGAGTGGCGCTGCACGACGTCGTCGGAAGGTTCGTGAAGGATCTCCTTCCGGAAGGCGCGGTGCTGGGTCAGGACGGAAGGCCGGCCCCGAGCATCGAGGAGATCGTCGAACAGGTGGCCCGCACCGGAGCACCGCTGGTTGATCTGCGCTATCGGAACCCCGACGACCTTCATCACGAGCGCGTCTGGTCGGCTTCCTACTTTCGGCTCCAGGACGAGGAAGCCCAGCCGATCGGGGTCTGTGAGGCGAGCCTCGACATCACTGAGCGTTATGTGACGCGACAGCGCCTCGCGCTGCTCAGCCGGGCCAGCGCCATCGGCACGACCCTGGACATCCAGCGCACGGCCGCTGAGCTGGCGGAGCTTGTCGTCCCCGAATTCGCCGATGCCGTCGCGGTCGACATCTTCGAACCGATCCTGAGCGGACAGGAACCCCCTCGCGGCGATACCCGCTCCCCGCTGCGCCGAATGGCGCAGCGCCCGTACAGCGCCGTCACCGATGACACAGCGGGCGACTCCCTGGACTCCGTCCGTCTGCGGTGCCTGGCCGAGAAAGCACCCGTTGCCGACCCAGACATGGGTGCGCTCGCCCTTCCGCTCAAGGCCCGTGGCTCTGTCATGGGTGTGGCAACCTTCGCGCGCTCCGGATCGACAGGCGTCTTCGAACACGAGGAGGTCCTGCTGGCCGAGGAGCTCGTCTCGCGCACGGGGGTCTGCGTGGACAACGCCCGCCGCTACACCCGCGAGCACGCGACCGCGCTCATGCTCCAGCGCGATCTGCTGCCCCGGTCCCTGCCCGAGCCCACGGGCGTGGAAGTGGCTCACCGCTATCTGCCCGCGGTCGGGCCCGCCGGCGTCGGTGGGGACTGGTACGACGTCATCCCGCTCTCCGGAGCGCGCGTGGGGCTGGTGGTGGGAGACGTGGTCGGACACGGCATGGGCGCGGCCGCCACCATGGGGAGGCTGCGCACCACCGTCGCGGCCCTGGCAGAGCTCGATCTCGCCCCCGACGAACTTCTCGCCCGTCTCGACGACCGCGTGGCACGGACCTACACCCCGCCTTCAGCGGCAGCCGAGCCCGAGGACCAGGCAGTGGGCGTCACCTGCCTCTACGCGATCTACGATCCCGTCTCACGGCACTGCGTCATGGCCCGGGCGGGTCACCTCCCGCCCGTGCTCGTCACCCCCGATGGACACGCCGAGCTCGTAGACCTTCCGGCCGGACCACCTCTCGGACTAGGCGGCCTGCCGTTCGAGAGCGCGGACATCGAGCTGCCCGAGGGAGCCATGCTCGCCCTCTTCACCGACGGACTGGTCCAGAGCCGGGAGAGGGACGTCGACGCAGGAGTCCGCTCGCTTTGTGCCACGCTCTCCGGGCTGCGGCACGCGCGACTGGAGGAGACCGGCGACACCGTCCTCGGGACACTCCTGCCCACGGCGCCCGAGGACGACGCCGCCCTGCTCCTGCTCCGCGTCCATGCCCTGGCCGAGAACCTCGTGGCGACCTGGGACATCGCGCCCGATGCCGGAGAGGTGGCGAGGGCGCGGTCACTCGTCTGCGACCAGCTGGTGACATGGGGAGTCGACGAAGCCGCGTCGTTCGTGGTCGAGCTTGTCGTCAGCGAGTTGGTCACCAACGCCATTCGCTACGGCGGCGCGCCGGTATCTCTGCGGCTCATCCGGGAACGGGAACACGGCCTCATCGTCGAGGTTTCCGACGGCGGTCACACGTCGCCACACCTTCGGCGCGCCGCGATGGAAGACGAGGGCGGACGAGGCCTGTTCCTGGTCGCGCAACTGACCCAACGCTGGGGAACCCGCTACACGCGGACAGGCAAGACCATCTGGACCGAGGTGTCGCCGACTCCGGTGCAGCTCTGACTTACTGAGCCTTTTCAGCGTTGACGCTCCAGGGTGAGGACGGCAGCGGCGATGACCGTCATGCGGTTAGGGCTGCAGCGGGCTCTGCGGAAGACGCG
>NZ_JBEZMO010000076.1:0-3589 GCF_040652655.1 Streptomyces sp. NPDC048191 | reverse complement strand
AGACACCTCGCTCAACAGCCGGGAGGCCCCGGTCGTTCTGCCACTCACTTCAACGTCCGGGCATCACCCGATCGGGGCCGAGCTGAAAACGCTCAATGCCTGGGAGGTCGACGACTGCGGACGGCTCGGCGGGCGGGGTGAAGGTCACCACCCCCAACGGGGAGCCCTGGATCACTGTGCCCAAGCTGGAACCGCTTATGACCAGATCAACGCACCCCGATCAGATGAGTCACGAACCACCGCCCCCTGATGTCGCGTCAGTCCAATAGACTCGAACCAGACGCGCTGACCAGCACAAATGGAGAAGCGCGACTGGAGTACTAGCCGTTGACGCAGACAGACCCATCGTCGCAAGCGAGGTGGTCGGGGCGGTGGTGGTCGATGCAACAGTGTCGGCTGGATTTGATGGTGGTCGGGTCGCTGGCGGTGTGGGTGGCGCTGTCGCCGCCTCCGGTGACACTGGCGGTGTTGATGACGTGACGGCCGTCGTCTCCACGTCCCTTGGGGATGACGGCAGGGGCATTGCGGCCGTGGTCGTGGCCTTGTCCGCTGCAGAGGACGTCGACGGTCAGGGTGATGGGCGGGTAGGTGCGATTCGGGAGGAGGACGTCGCTGCGTTTGCAGGTGAGAGCGGCCAGGGAGCAGACCCACCCCGGGCCAGAGATATGACGTGCCCTCAGCCCGCGGGGAAGTCTGTCGTGCACCGTGACGGGCAGGGTGCCATCCGTAGGGCCGGGACCGCTATTGCCGACCGTGATGGTGTAGACACCCTGCCGGCCCTGAACGAAGGGCCTGGCGTGCGCCTTGACGATGGTCAACGAGGGAGAGGGCACGGTATAGGAGATGATCACCTGACCGTTGTGGTTCGCCGTCCCGATCGTCGACAGCGCATAACTGGTCCCGGTGCCCGAGGCGAAACTGCTTCCTCCCCCTCCTCCCCCTCCGCCACCACCCGGCGCGAAGGTGTCGGCGGCGCCGCCGCCCCCGCCGGCGAAGTATCCGCCCCCGCCCCCACCACCAGCACCGCCGACACAACCGGCGCCGTTGGAACCGTTGCTGCCTCCGGCACCTCCGGTGCCCACCGCGGCACCCGAGGAGACGCCCCCTGGCCCGCCCGCCGTGGCCGGCGTACAGCCGCCGGTGCCGGGGGCACCCCCGACGCCCCCGGCACCGGTGGTGCCACCACCCCCGCCCTGTCCCGGTGATCCCAGGCCGATGCCGGTGCTGCGTCCGGCGGCGCCGGCGGTAGCGTTCGGCTGCCCGCCCTGACCTCCATTGCCACCCTCATTGCCCGGGCCGCTGGTGCCTCCACCGGCGGCGCCGCCGCCCCCGGCGACCACGAGCAGGGAGCCGCCCATGCTGACACTGGATGCTCCGCCCCCACCCGGGCCTTCCCCGCCGCGGAAGAAGGCGTTCCCTCCGGGGGCACCGCCGTTGAACCCACCCGCACCGCCCGTCTCACTGCCGTTGCAGCCTTTGCCGCCGGTGCCGCCGACGTTGACGGTGTAGGTGGTGGGCGTGGTGGTCTGCACCACGGTGGTGACCCGTGCACCGCTGCCCCCTACGCCCGGCATGGGAAGACAGGTGGTGCCGGTGTTGTCGGCACCTCCGGCGCCGTCGGCGATGATCGTCACCACCGCCCCCGCCGGAACCGAATAGGTCTGTGGTGCGCCGGTGAAGAAGAAGGTCTGCGAGGGGGCAGCTGCTCGCGCCTGGGCCGACGTAGCCGTCACCGGCGCGGCGGCCGCCGACACCGGTCCGACGCCCGTCAGCACCACACATGCTCCTGCCACCGCACCCATACCCCGCCGGATCCGGCGGGTGGGGCAACCTGCCGGGCCGGTGCCCATCGGCCCGGCATCAGATCCGGCATGAGCGGGGGATCTGTCAGCTGTTCGACTCCTGGCCTCTCGTGTGGTCGCAAACTGCTGGCGGGAAGCCCGGCGCGACAGGACAGCATCACGGATACTCATCGGCGGGTGCCTCTCTCTTGTCGCAGCGTGCCACCATTCCGGGTGTCGCTGACCGTCGGCGTGGCAGGACACCTGACGGGCGAAAACTACAGGTGGAATTTCCGTTGTTCACGCATTTCTGCCGTTTAGTGAGGCAGATGGACGGTGCGTGTTGTCGCAGCCATGTACGGCCTGAGCAACGGACGGAGCCTTTCTCCAGGATTGAGGATGGCTTTGGCGATTGGCATGAGCCTGTTGGGCTGAGTCGGGGCTGCGGAGATCCGCGGCGACGTTCGCTTGCTCCTATGCCAAGCGGCCACTGCGAGGTGGACCGGCTGCTCAGCGGCGAGGTGGGCGTCGCGGACGCTGCGCCACGCCCCACAGGAAAACAATGCTGCACCTGCCGTCCCTTTTCCGCTCCCCCGAGCACGCCCGCGCCAGTCCGCAGCAACTCCGGCACACCCGCGCGGAAATGGCGGCCCTCGTCGCCTCGCTCACCGGACGCGACATCGCCGGCACCACCCCGGCCTCCAAAGCGATCGATGGTTCTCCGCCCCAAAAGCCCAGAGGTACGGGCTCATCGACCGTGCCCTGCCCCCGGACGCCCCCTCCTGCCCGCTGCACGGCGCCTCCCCACCGAGAACCAGCCGCTCACCGCACATGGGCCATGCCCAGGGCCCCGGTTCAGACCGAGGGGCGGCACCGTGACCCTCACCTCCCCGGACGGCAGGACGTCACGTGCACTGCGGGCGGAACAGCGAGCCTGCGCCTTGGCCGCCCGCAACCAGGACGAGAAGGCCCTCCACTCGGCTGGAGCCGGTGGACCGGCCGCGCCGCTACGCGGGCCGCAAGCAGCTCCTGGCGGCCGGTTGCCCGCCTCCTGAGGGACGGACGTTCAGCGGCATCTTGCCCTGCAAGCTGCCGCAGGCGAAACACAGTTGGGGGGAATCAGGCGTAGTCCGCTGCGGTGTCGAGTGGTCCGAACACCACCACGACATCGTTTTGGTCGAGGTGTCGGCCAACTGATCACCGAACTCCGCATCGACGCCACGACAGTCGGCGCCTGGACGTTCCTCGGCATGTTTGCCGTGCACGGCGGACCGAGGACACTCCGAATCCCGGTCGTGATCGAGACGGCTGTGACCTGCTGGTCGCTGCCTCGCGCGCCGGTGAAGCGGCAGGTTCGCCATCAATCCGCCGGCTGCGGCTCGCTACCGCGACCGTCACGGCGTCGGGCGCAAAAGGGCCGACTCGGGCGACGTCCTCGTGCCGGCTCCTACCGGGCACACGCGCCTGGCCATAGTCGTCGTCCGGCACAGGCAGGGTGGCTCGGCCGCGGCCGTACGGGCCGGGTCTGATCGTTGTCGCCGCCGCACCCTGGGGGTGGCTGGTCGCCGAGGTTGCCGTGATGTCTGCTGCTGGGCCTTCCTGGCGACGTCGGTGCGCGAGGGGACGGCCGGGCCTGGGACGTGCTGCCTGTTTCAGCCAGCTGTGCCGGTCAGGGCGAGGAATTCGCTGCGGGAGCGGGCGTCGGAGCGCAGCAGGCCGAGCAGGGTGGAGGTCATGGTGCTGGAGCCGGTGGCCTGGACGCCGCGGAGGGTCATGCAGGCGTGTTCGGCCTCGATGACCACGCCGAC
>NZ_JBEZMO010000075.1:0-3935 GCF_040652655.1 Streptomyces sp. NPDC048191 | reverse complement strand
GCCCGCCGCCGCGGCCCGGAGCGTCTGCTCCGGGCCGGCCCGCCCACGTCCCGTTCAGGTGATCAGGGATCCACGGATTCCCCGACGTGAGCAAGGTACCTGTCCGTACGATCCGGGCGGGGAGGTGCGTCAGGTGGCCAGGGATACGGAACCGGACCGCCACCGGGCCGACCTCACCGCGTCGGCCGTGGACCCCCTGCACGCGCCCGGCGACGAACCGGCCGAGTCCCCCGTGGCGTTGACGGTCACCGGCGGGTACCTGGTGCACCGGGGCGCATGACGGAGCCCCACGGCGCTCCGCTCGACGGACCGGGGTCGCAACCCTGCCCGCCGCACCCGGCACACTGTGCGGATGGACGAGTTCCGACCGGTTCACCGGGCCCCCGCACCGCAGTGGTACGGACGCCTGCGCGTCCGTACCGACGACCTCTCCCCCGCCCGGTGGCTCACCGTGTCGGCGCCGGACTGCGGCGCCTTCGGGACGGTCGCCGGCGTCAGTGGTCCCGGCTTCGAGGCCTACGCCCGGATCCTGCACCCGGCGTCGCGGGACGAACGGCCGGTGCGCTGGTCGGCGGTGGCCGCCGCGCACGGGACCCGCGTCACCCCGGGCTCCCGCTGGTACGAGGTCGCGGGGCTGGACAGCGACTACACCAACGCCTCCGAGTACGGCCTGCCCGGCGTCTGGGACGAGCACCCCGCGGAGGGGCCGCCCCCGCCCGGTGTCGCGCGGGCCCTCGTACCCGTGCTGGCCCGGCACACCACGACCCCCGGACGGTGCTGGTTCGGCCTGTGGAACGGATACGGCCGCTGGGACTTCGACCGGGTGCCCTGCTTCGAGACCCCCGGCCGGGAGGAGGTGCTGCTCTCCGGCACCCTGGCCGACGCCGTCACACCGGTGTCCCTGGACGAGTTCGCCGAACTCCCCGACCTGTGGTGGCCAGCGGACCGGGCCTGGTGCGTGGGCGGGGACGTCGATCTGACCAGCACCTGCGTCGGAGGGACGGCCGAGCTGATCGCCGACCTGCTCGCGACCGCGGAACTGGAGGCACACCCCGTGGCCGCGGGCGACACGGTCGGCTGAACCGGACGGGAACGACGTCGACGCACCGCCGCCCCGATGGTTACGATCGGCGGCGGCATCGCGTGCCGGTCACCGACCGGGTGAGGCATGGAGGTGCCGGGACATGCCCTGGAGGCATTCCTTGTCGGTCGAGTTGAACCACACCATCGTCCATGCCCGGGACAACCGGGAGTCCGCCGAGTTCTTCACCGGACTGCTCGGTCTCGAGATCAGCGGAGAGTGGGGCCCGTTCGTCGCGGTCGCCCTGAGCAACGGAGTCACCCTGGACTTCGCGACCGTCCCCGAGGACGCGATCACCCCGCAGCACTACGCCTTCCTGGTCTCCGAGGAGGAGTTCGACGCGGCGTACACGCGCATCCGGCAGCGCGGCATCGAGCACTACGCCGACCCCCACCGGCGGCAGCCCGGCACGATCAACCACAACGACGGCGGTCGTGGCGTGTACTTCATGGACCCGGCGGGCCACGCCATGGAACTGATCACCGTCCCCTACGGCGGCCGGCCCGCGTAACCGGCGGGCTTCACCTGCCGAACCCCTCCTTCTTGATGACGTCGAGGAGGCGCGGGGTGCCCTCGGTGGTGCGTACGTCGAGGAAGGCGCGCGCATGCCCCTCGGTGACGGCCTCGCGCAGGAGCGCGTGCGCGAGGTCGGCCCGGGAGGTGAACCGCCCGGGCAGCCGGCCGGTGGCGAGCCGGTAGTCGCTCACCTCGCCGGTGTCGAACAGGCCCGCCGGCCGGAGCACCGTCCAGTCGTGACCGCTCCCGCGGACGATCTCCTCCATGCGGCGCATGTCGTCGTAGACCGTGCGCCCGACGACCCGCGCGAAGAAGGGCTCCAGCACCTTCCGGAAGACGAAGCCCTCGCCGGGTGCCGGGACGTCGAACAGGATGGTGGAGGTCACGCACACCAGCCGCCGGATCCCGTGCCCGGTCATGGCCCGGGTGATGTGGGTGATGCCCGTCGAGTAGACCGTGACCGGAGCGCGTCCGTAGGGGACGCCGAGGGTGGAGATCACCGCGTCGTGACCGGCGACGACGCCGTCGACGTCCGCCGCGTCCAGGACGTCGGCCGCCTCGACCCGCAGCCCGGGACGGCGGAGCGGGAAGGCGTCGGGGTGGCGGGTCACGGCGGTCACGGTGTGACCGGCGGCGGTCGCCTGCTCGGCGACCTGCCGTCCGGTCGGTCCGTTGGCGCCGAAGACGACGAGTCGCATGGGTTTCTCCTTCGCTGCGTGGTGCTGCTGCCGTGGACCGAGAGCGCCCGCACGGCGGCGGGTGTGACAGGACCGGCGGAGGATGAGACATGGGGCACACGACCGCTCCGCGATGTCACACTCCGGGGACCCGGGCCCTCTGGGTGGGGAGACGTCGTGAGGAGATGCCATGTCCGACAGCCGGGCGCCCGCCGGGACCGACACCGCCACACAGGCGTTCCTCGACCACCGCGAGCTGCTGTTCGCGGTGGCGTACCACATGCTGGGCAGCGTCACCGACACCGAGGACGTCCTGCAGGAGACCTGGTTGTCCTGGGCGGGCCGGTCGAGTGCCGGTGACGCCGGGCAGGTGGCGGAGGTCGAGCATCCGCGGGCCTATCTGGTGCGGATCACCGTGCGGCACGCGCTCGCCCGACGGGCGCGGATCGCCCGGCGCCGCGAGACCTACGTCGGGCCGTGGCTGCCGGAACCCCTGCTGACGGACGGTCCTGCCGGGGAGGACGCGTCCGAGCCCGCGGTCCGCACCGAGTCGGTGTCCCTGGCCATGCTGGTCGTCCTGGAGACCCTGACCCCGCTGGAGCGGGCGGTGTTCGTCCTGCACGAGGTGTTCGGCTACGCGCACACCGAGACCGCCGGCATCCTCGGCCGCAGCCCCGCGGCCGTACGGCAGCTCGCGCACCGCGCCCGGGCCCATGTGCGCGCCCGGCGCCCCCGGTACCAGGCCCATCCCAGGGTCCGGCGGCAGGCGACGGAGCGGTTCGTGGCCGCCGCGCTCGGCGGGGACCTCGGGGCGCTGCTGGAGATCCTGGCGCCGGAGGCCACGCTCTGGACGGATGGCGGCGGCAAGGCGCAGGCGGCACCACGGCCGATCCGCGGCCGGGACAAGGTGGCGCGGGCGCTGACCGGATATGCCGCGCGCTCGGCGGCGGACCTGGAGTTCCAGCACCGGGACGTCAACGGTGACGCGGCCGTGGTGGTGTTCGAGGACGGTTCCCCGCACGCGGTGATGGTCATGGACCTCGACGCGGACGGCGAGCGGGTCCGCGAGGTGTACCTCGTCACGAACCCGGACAAGCTCTCGGCCGTGAGGCCGGGCGGGCCGGCCCCGGAGGGCTTCTAGCGACGCGCACGCGCGGGACGCCGCCGGAAGCGGCGTCCCGCCGGGAGAGACCTTCACCGCTGCCGGCCTCGCCGACGACGTCGGTGCCGGGGGCGCTGTGCAGCAGGGCGAGCAGGCCGGCGCGTACGACCGCGTGGTCGTCGCAGACGACAGCGGGACCGCGCACCCGGCGAGTCCGCGGAGTGCAAGGCGTTCACGGCCGTGTCCTGGAACGCGCCCACCTCGGAGCTGACCGAGCGGCTTCAGCAGGCGCCGGCCTGGAGGACATCCCGGGCACGCTGTTCGTCGCGGGCGGCGCGCCGGTGACCACCAAGGGTGCCCCAGTGGCGAGCATCGGTGTCGCGGGTGCCCCGTCCGGCGATCTGGACGAGAAGTACGCGCAGGCCGGTGCGGCGGTGCTCGGCCGCTGACCGGCCGAGGGACCCGCCGTGCTCACGCGCGCCTCCCCTCGCGCTCCTGCGCCTCCGGGGAGGCGCGGGCGGGGGCCGGGCGCCCGGGCGCCCCCCCCGGCGCCCGCGCC
>NZ_JBEZMO010000074.1:0-3935 GCF_040652655.1 Streptomyces sp. NPDC048191 | reverse complement strand
GTCAGTTCGGGCTCGGACGCGACGAACTCGCGCAAGCGGGCCGCCTGCGCCGCCAGGCCCGCCGCGTCCCGGCCGGAGAGCACCACCGGCACCGGAACCGGCAACGCCGAGTCGACGACAGGCGCCACATGTTCGACGACGGCCGCCGGCTCGACGGCCGGGGCCTGCTCGACGATCACATGCGCATTCGTACCGCTCACCCCGAACGCCGACACCCCAGCACGCCGGACCTCGGTGTCCGGCCATTCGATCGCCTCGGTCAGCAGCCGCACCGGCCCGGCCGACCAGTCCACATGGGGGGTCGGTTCGTCGATGTGCAGGGTGCGTGGCAGCAGGCCGTGGCGCATCGCCTGGACGACCTTGATCACCCCGGCGACTCCGGCGGCGGCCTGCGTGTGCCCGATGTTGGACTTGACTGACCCCAGCCACAACGGCCGGTCCCGGTCGGCGCCGTACATGGCCAGCAGGGCGTTGGCCTCGATCGGGTCGCCGAGTGTGGTGCCGGTGCCGTGCGCCTCCACCACGTCGACGTCCGCGGCGGACAGCCCGGCGGCGTCCAGCGCGGCGCGGATGACCCGCTCCTGCGAGGGCCCGTTGGGGGCGGTGAGCCCGTTGGACGCGCCGTCCTGGTTGACCGCCGAACCACGCAGGACGGCCAGCACCTCGTGGCCGTTGGCACGCGCGTCGGACAGCCGCTCCAGCACCAGCAGCCCGATGCCCTCGGACCAGCCGGTGCCGTCGGCGGTCGCGGAGAACGACTTGCACCGGCCGTCGGCGGCCAGGCCGCGCTGCCGGTCGAACTCGCGGAAAGGGGTGGGGCTGGACATGACCGTCACACCGCCGGCCAGGGCCAGGGTGGACTCGCCGGAGCGCAGTGACTGGGCGGCCAGATGCAGCGCCACCAATGAGGACGAGCAGGCGGTGTCCACGGTGACCGCCGGGCCGGTGAATCCGAAGGTGTAGGCGACCCGGCCGGTGGCGATGCTGCCCAGGTTGCCGTTGCCGAGGTAGCCCTCCAGTTCCTCGGGCACGTGCGTCAGCCTGGTCGCGTAATCCTGGTACATCAGCCCCGCGAACACCCCGGTACGGCTGCCGCGAAGGGCCGGCAGGTCGATGCCGGCGCGTTCGAACGCCTCCCAGGACAGCTCCAGCAGGAGCCGCTGCTGCGGATCCATCGCCAGCGCCTCCCGCGGGGAGATGCCGAAGAAGGCGGGATCGAAGTCACCGGCGCCGGCCAGGAAACCGCCGCGCCCGACCGGCAGTCCGGCCAGGTCCCAGCCGCGGTCGGCGGGGAAGGCCGAGATGCCGTCCCGGCCCGCGGCGACCAGGTCCCAGAGCTGCTCCGGGGTGTCGACGCCGCCGGGGTAGCGGCAGGCCATGCCCACGATCGCGACGGGATCGTCCGCCGTGGCCTTCACCGCTGGGGTGGTGGGTTGCGGTCCGGTCCGCGGGTCACCGGCCTCGGCGAGTACGAATCCGGCCAGCGCGGCCGGGGTGGGGTGGTCGAAGACCAGGGTGGTGGGCAGGCGCAGCCCGGTGGCGGCGCCGAGCCGGTTGCGCAGTTCCAGCGCGGTCAGCGAGTCGAAGCCGAGGTCGGCGAAGGACTGGTCGGCGCCGACCTGTTCGGCCCCGGCCAGGTCCAGCACTCCGGCGGCCTGGGTGCGCACCAGGTCCAGGGCGGCGCGGTGGCGCTCGGGAGCGGGCAGCGCGCGCAGCCGGTCGGCCCAGCCGGACTGCTGCCGCGTACGGCGGCCGCCGCGTACCAGGCCGGCGAACACCGGGGGCAGCGGGTCCAGCCGGTGCAGGGCGGTGGTGTCCAGCCGCATCGGCAGTACGGCCGCCTCGCCGAGCCCGACGGCGGTGTCCAGCAGGGCCAGGGCGTCCTCGGTGGGCAGGGCGGCAATGCCGTTGCGGGCGATGCGGGCCAGGTCGGCCCCGGCCAGCCCGCCGGTGATGCCGCTGCGCTCCTCCCACAGGCCCCAGCCCAGCGAGGTGGCCGGGAGCCCGGCGGCTCGGCGTTGCCGGGCCAGCGCATCGAGCGCGGCGTTGGCGGCGGAGTACGCGGCCTGCCCGGCGTTGCCGAGGGTCGCCGAGGCGGAGGAGAACAGCACGAACCGGGTGAGGTCCCGGTCACGGGTCAGTTCGTCCAGCCATCGGGCGCCCAGCACCTTCGGCGCGAGCACCGCCCCGAGCCGCTCCTCGGTGAGACCGGTGACCAGACCGTCGTCCACGATCCCGGCGGCGTGCACCACCGCCGTCACCGGGTGCTCGGCCAGCAGCGTGGCCACCGCGTCCCGCTCGGCCACGTCACACGCCACCACGGACACCTCGGCGCCGAACGAGCGCAGTTCGGCGGCCAGCTCCGCCATACCCGGCGCCCCACCACCGCGCCGCGAAGCCAGCACCAGACCGCGCACCCCGTGCCGCTCCACCAGATGCCGCGCGACCAGGCCACCGAGCGTGCCACTCGCCCCCGTGATCAGGACGACGTCCTGAGCCGACCAACAGGCCTCCTGCGCCACCTCGGCCGCGCCCGCCATCTCGGCCGCCCCCGTCGCCTCGGTCACTCGCGCCAGCCGTGGCACCAGCAACCCACCGCCACGCAGGGCAAGTTGAGGCTCACCGCCGGCCAGCGCGGTCATCAACTCCTCGTCCGTGACGGTGGGCCCGGGGGTGTCCAACAGCACGAACCGGTCGGGCCACTCGACCTGCGCCGAGCGCACCAGGCCCCACACGGCCGCCCCGGCCGGATCGGGCACCTCCTCCGCGCTGGTGGCGACCGCGCCCCGGGTGATCAGGACCAGCCGGGCACCGGGGGCGGACTCCTCGGCCGGCCAGCCGCGCAGCCGCTCCAGTACGGCGGCGGTGCGCTCGGCGAGCGGGGTGTCCTCGACCCGGAACAGCACGTCGGCGCCGGTGTCGCGGAGGTGTCCGGTGCGGGCGGGTGTCCAGTCCAGCCGGTACAGCGAATCCAGCCGCGCGGGCGGGCGCAGTTCACCGGTGAGGGCACGCAGCACCAGCCGCTCCACGGTGCCGACCGGGGCGCCGCTGTCGTCGGCGAGGTCCACCCGGACCGCGTCGTCCCCGGTGACGGTGAGCCGGACCCGCAGGGCCGCCGCGCCCGCGCCGTACCAGCGGACCCCGCGGAAGGCGAAAGGCAGCCGCAGGCCGTCGTCGCCACGCAGGGCCAGGGCGTGCAGCGCCGCGTCCAGCAGCGCCGGGTGCAGGCCGAACTCCCCTGCCTGGCCGCGCTGTTGGCCGGGCAGGCGGACCTCGGCGAAGATCTCGGCCCCGCGCCGCCAGGCCGCGCACAGCCCCTGGAACGCCGGGCCGTAGCCGAGACCGGTCTCGGCGAGCCGGGGGTAGAACTCGTCCAGGGCCACGGGTTCGGCACCGGCCGGAGGCCACTGCGCCAGGTCCGCGCCGGTGGTGTGCTCGGTGTCCTCGGCCAGCACACCGGTGGCGTGCCGGGTCCAGGGCAGTGCGGCGCCCTCCGGCCGGGAGTGGACCTCGATGCCTCGACAGCCGGCGTCGTCGGGTTCCCCTATGCCGACCCGCAGGGCGAGGCCGCCCTCGGCGGGCAGCGCCAGCGGGGCCTCCAGGGTCAGCTCGTCCAGCCGCATGTCGCCCAGCAGGTCGGCAGCGTGCCGGGCGAGTTCGACGAACGCCGTGCCGGGCAGCAGCGCCATACCGGTGACCCGGTGGTCGGCCAGCCAGGGGTGGCTGCGCAGGCTCAACCGCCCGGTCAGGACGGTGTCGACCGCGCCGGGGAGGGCGACCAGCGCGCCGAGCAGCGGGTGCCCGGCGGGAAGCGCGCCGAGCGTGGCCGGGTCGACGGAATCGGCGTTGTCGAGCCAGTAGCGGCGGCGTTGGAAGGCGTAGGTGGGCAGGTCTACCCGCTCGGCGGCGGGCAGGTACCGGCTCCAGTCGACGGT
>NZ_JBEZMO010000073.1:0-4251 GCF_040652655.1 Streptomyces sp. NPDC048191 | reverse complement strand
GCTTGTTCGCGGAGGTGCTGGGTCTGGACCGGGTCGGGGTGGAGGATTCGTTCTTCGATCGTGGTGGTGACAGCATCATGGCGATTCAGTTGGTGTCGCGGGCGCGTCGGGCGGGTCTGGTGTTCACCCCGCGTGAGGTGTTCTCCCATCAGACACCCGAGTCCCTGGCCACCCTCGCCCGCGACACCGGGGACGACGCTGCCACCACGGCCGGCGAGGCGGCCGGTGCCGGAGTGGGCAGCGTGGCCCTGACGCCGATCATCGCCTGGCTGAAGGAAGGCGAAGGCCCGGTCGACGGGTTCCACCAGTCGGTGGTGGTGCAGGTCCCGGCGGATGTGTCGGTGGAGTCGTTGACGGGTGCGGTGCGGGCCGTGGTGGATCACCATGACGCGTTGCGTCTGCGGCTGGCCGTCGGTGATGCGGGTGAGTGGGGTCTGGAGGTGGGGGCTCGGGGGTCGGTGGCTGTGGATGCGTGTGTGACGCGGGTCGACGCGGCGGGCCTGGACGATGCGGCTGTGGAGGAACTGACGGCCGGGCAGGCGGTGGTGGCCCGTGAGGGGCTTGCTCCGGCTGAGGGCCGGATGGTGCGGGTGGTGTGGCTGGACCGGGGCCGTGGGGTGCCGGGCCGGTTGCTGCTGGTCGTGCATCACCTGGCGGTGGATGGTGTGTCGTGGCGGATCGTGCTGCCCGATCTCGCCGCCGCGTGGTCGGCGGTGCAGGCCGGTCGGCCGGTGGAGCTGGAGCCGGTGGGGACCAGTTTCCGTACCTGGTCCAGGATGCTCACGCAGGAGGCCACCCGGCCCGAACGCACAGCCGAACTGGCCCTGTGGGCCGACATTCTCCTCAGCGACGACGCTCGCCTCGGCACCCGCGCCCTCGACCCCGTCCGGGACACCATGGAGCACGCGGGACACACCACCGTTTCTCTGCCGGCGGAGGTGACGGAGGCGTTGCTGACGCGTGTGCCGGCGGCGTTCCACGGCAGGGTCAATGATGTGCTGCTGACGGCTCTGGCCCTGGCGGTGTCGCGCTGGCGTGAGGTGCGTGGCGTGGATGTGCCGGGTGTTCTGGTGGATCTGGAGGGTCATGGCCGTGAGGAGCTGGCGGGTGCGGAACTGTCCCGTACGGTCGGCTGGTTCACGAGCGTGCATCCTGTCCGTCTGGAGCCGGGTGCGGTGGCCTGGGATGCCGTGGTGTCGGGTGACCCCGTGGTCGGCGGCTTGGTGAAGCGGGTCAAGGAGCAGGTGCGCCGCATCCCCGACAACGGTCTGGGCTACGGCCTGCTGCGTTACCTCAACCCGAAGACCGCCCCGGAACTCGCCTCGTACGGCAGTCCGCAGATCGCCTTCAACTACCTCGGCCGCATGGGCACCGGCGACCGTCAGGACTGGGGCGTGATCCCGCAGAGCGAAGCTCTCGGCAGGGGTGCCGAGACCGCGATGCCGATGCGGCATGTGATCGAGGTCAACGCGATCACGCACGACCTGGCCGGCGGGCCGGTGCTGGAGGCCACCTGGTCCTGGGCCGGCGGTGTGCTGGCGGAGGACGACGTGCGCGAGCTGGCCGAGCTGTGGAGCGCGGCCCTGCACGGCCTGGCCACCGGCGTGGAAACCGGTGGGGCCGGCGGCCACACCCCCTCCGACCTGGCGCTCGTCGACCTCACCCAGGACCAGATCGACGCCCTCGAAGACGACCTCGAACTGGACTTTTTCGAAGACTGACGTTCGAGGACCGAGTTAGGAAACATGATGAAGAAGTCACGTATCGAGGACGTCCTGCCGCTCTCACCGCTGCAGGAGGGCTTTCTCTTCCACGCCCTGGTGGACGAGGAGGGCACCGACGTCTACACCGCCCAGCTGACCTTCGACTTCGAGGGGCCGCTGGACGCCGCCGCGCTGAAGGCCGCGGGCGAGCGGCTGCTGGCCCGGCACGCCAACCTGCGCGTCGGCTTCCGGCACGACGGTCTCAAGCGCCCGGTGCAGGTGGTCCTGCGCGAGGTGCCGCTGCCGTGGACCGAGGTCGACCTGTCCGGCCGGGACGAGGCCGGGCGGGAGCGCGAGGCCGCCCGTGTCGCCGGCGAGGAGCGCGCCCGCCGGTTCAGCCTGCGGCGTCCACCCCTGCTGCGTTTCCTGCTGATCAGGCTCGCGGAGAACCGGCACCGCTTCGTCCTGACCAACCACCACATCCTGTGGGACGGATGGTCGATGCCCGTCCTCGTCGACGAGCTGCTGAAGCTCTACGCGGCGGGCGGCGGCGACGCTGCCCTGCCGAAGGTCACCCCGTACCGCGACTACCTGGCCTGGCTCGCCGCCCAGGACCGCGACGCTGCCCGCACCGCCTGGGCCTCCGCCCTTGCCGGGCTGGAGGGCCCGACCCTCATCGCCCCCCAGGTCGCCGACCGTGCGCCCGAGCTGCCCGGCCATGTGTCCGTCGAGCTGACCGACGAGCTCACCGTGCGGACCGCACGGCTGGCCCGCACCTGCTCCGCCACCATGAACACGCTGGTGCAGGCCGCTTGGGGCGTGCTGCTGTCGCGGATGACCGGCCGGGACGACGTCGTCTTCGGTGCGACGGTCTCCGGCCGCCCGCCGGAGCTGCCCGGCGTCGAGCGCATGGTCGGCCTCTTCATCAACACCCTCCCCGTCCGCATACGGCTGCGCAACGACGAGCCGGTGTCCGGCCTGCTGTCCCGGCTCCAGGCCGAGCAGACGGAGCTCATGGAACACCACCACCTCGGCCTCACCGAGGTGCAGCAGCAGGCGGGCGGCAGGGAACTCTTCGACACCACGACCGTCTTCGAGTCCTACCCCCTGGACGCCGAGGCATGGCGGTCACCCGCCGACGAGCTGAAGCTGACGGCGGTGGACGGCGTCGACGCCACCCACTACCCGCTCACCCTCGCTGCCGTGCCCGGACCGCGGCTGACCCTGCGGCTGGGCTACCGGCGCGACGCCTTCACCGAGGCCGAGGCCCAGCAGTACCTGGACCGGGTCGTACGGCTGCTGGAAGCGATGACCGACCGCCCGGAGCGGCCGGTCGGCACCCTCGGCATCCTCGGCCCGGACGAACGCCACCGGCTTCTCGTCGAGTGGAACGGCACCGCACGGACGCTGCCGCAGACCACCCTGCCCGCCCTGTTCGAGGCCCGGGTGGCGCGGACGCCGGAGGCCGTCGCGGTGGTGAGCGGGGCGACCTCGCTCACGTACGCCGAGCTGAACGCCCGGGCCAACCGCCTGGCGCACCTGCTGATCGACGAGGGTGTGGGGCCCGAGCAGTTCGTGGCGCTGGCCCTGCCCCGGTCGGCCGACCTGGTGGTCGCCGTACTGGCCGTGCTGAAGGCCGGCGCGGCCTATCTGCCGATCGACCCCAACTACCCGGCCGAGCGCCTGGCCTACATGGTCGGCGACGCCCGGCCCGCCCGCGTCGTCACCACCGCCGAGACGGCCTCGGCCGTCGTCGCGGACGTCCCCCGGATCGTCCTCGACGATCACGCCGTCGTCGAGCGCCTCGTCGGCTGCCCGGCCGAGGATCCCACCGACGGACAGAGGCGGCAGCCGCTGGATCCGGCCCACCCGGCGTACATGATCTACACCTCGGGTTCCACCGGGCGCCCCAAGGGCGTCGTCGTTCCGCACCGCAACGTCATCCGGCTGATGACCGAGACCGAGCACTGGTTCGGCTTCGGCTCCGAGGACGTGTGGACGCTGTTCCACTCCTACGCCTTCGACTTCTCGGTGTGGGAGCTGTGGGGTCCGCTGCTGTACGGCGGTCGGCTGGTCGTCGTGCCCTACGCGGTCTCCCGCTCCCCGCAGGACTTCCTCAACCTTCTGGGCCAGGAAGGGGTGACCGTGCTGAACCAGACCCCCTCGGCCTTCTACCAGCTGATGCAGGCCGACCAGGAAGCCCCCGAAACAGGCGCGCGGCTCGCCCTGAAGTACGTCATCTTCGGCGGAGAGGCGCTTGACCTGGGCCGCCTGGACGACTGGTACGCGAGGCACGCGGACGACGCCCCCACGCTCGTCAACATGTACGGCATCACCGAGACCACGGTCCACGTCACCTACATGGCGCTGGACCGCGAGTCGGTACGCCGCGGCCAGGGCAGCCTCATCGGCACCGGCATACCCGACCTGAAGGCGTACGTACTCGATGGCGCCCTTGGGTTGGTGCCGTCGGGTGTGGTGGGTGAGTTGTATGTGGCGGGTGCTGGTTTGGCTCGTGGGTATTGGGGTCGTCCGGGGTTGACGTCGG
>NZ_JBEZMO010000072.1:0-4945 GCF_040652655.1 Streptomyces sp. NPDC048191 | reverse complement strand
TTTTCGAGAAAAACCCTGGTCAGACCCCCTTTCCCGCTTCCAATTCTGGCCCAACGCTGGTAATGTTGTCCTTGTTGGAAGGGGGTGGCACCCCGACCAACACCACCACTCGAAACCCGCACCACCGGAGGCAGAGGCCATGACCACCGCGACGCGCGCCCCCCAGTTCTTCACCTGCATCTGCGACCTCCACCCGGAGCCTCACCCGCAGCCGGTCCAGCGCATCGTCGTCACGCCCGCCGCCATCGTCGACCCGGACGGCATCCGCGACGCCCTGATGAACGTCTGGTACGACGCCACGCTGTTCTACGGGCCGGACGTCGTGATGGTCGTCGCGTACGAGGAGGGCGAGGCGACCGGCGCGGCAGAGGCCGCCCGTGAGTGGGCGGCCGCCCAGGGGTTCGCCGCCGAGCCGTACGACGGCGAGTTCGTCACCGTGCGCGTCGCCCCCGAGGGTGCGCCCCAGGCCTCCGGCGAGGACCGACCGGTCTACCGCTACGCCGCATAGGCAACCCGATACGGGAGCGGAAAGCCCCAGATCAGACCCGGTTTTCCGCTTCCGTTTCCGGTGCAATTCTGGTAATGTTGTCTTTGTTGGAAGGGGGTGGCACCCCGACCGACACCACCACTCGAAACCCGCACCACCGGAGGGACGCCGTGGCCCGTACCGACCACCACCGCCGCTACCGCACCGCCAGCGAGGGCAACCCCGCCCGCCTGCTGGGCACGGATGACCGGGCCGCCGCCCGGAAGGGCATCCTCACCACGGCCGCGCGGGACGAGGACGGCCACCCGCAGCTCACGGCCCGCGCCGTCGCCCGTGGCCAGGCCCAGGACACCCCCGGCAAGCGCAAGGCGTACCAGAAGGCCGCGCACCGCCGTGACCGCGCCGCCGTCCGCGCGGCGCTCGCCACGGCCCCGTACCGGCGCGATCCCGCCCGCCGCCACGCTCTCCGCCACGAGCGGACCCTTACCCCCGTCACCCGCCGCCGCGTGGACTGGGACGTCAGCTGATCTACCCCCGCCGGGGCGGCGGTTGGCACCGCCGCCCCGGCCCCCTCGAAACCCCACCTGACGCGAGAGAGGCCCCGAGTATGCCCACCAGTGCCGCCCCCACGTTCGCCGTATATGCCCGCATCGTCGACACCACGCCGCTCTATCACGTGGTATGCGACCACTGCCCGCAGTGGCTCGGCCCCGTCACTGACGACTTTGAACAGCACGTTTGGGACGTCCGGCAGCACGCGGCACAGCACCCCGCGCCGCCCGCCCACGCGTGGTGGCTCCCCGGCAGCACCGCGCCCCGCCGCGCCACGCGCGGCGAGGAGGTCGGACAGGTGCCGGTGTACCGCGTGATCTGCGACGAGTGCCCCCGGTACATGGGCCGGGGCGGCACCGACCGCGAAAAGCTGGCCCGTTACATCGCGCTGCACGTTGCCGTGCACGAGGCGCACTACAGGGTGGTCACGGAAGGGACCATCGAGGCAGTGCGCGCCCATCAGGCAGCCGTCGAGGCCGACCCCGGGCACTGGGCCCGCCTCTGACCGGCCACCGGGGCGGCGGACCGCCGCCGTCCCGGTCCGCCAGTCAGCGCGGGACGCGACGGCCCGCAGTGGTCCCGACGCCGGCCGCGCCGGTCGCCCGCCCTCCCGGAAGCAGGGCGCCGACCAGGTAGCCGGCCCCGCACCCCAGTGCGCCCGCAATCGGGGCGCATGGGGGCGCGCCCCGGCCAGGAAAACCGCTGGTAGAACCCCGCTTCCTGCTTCCGTTTCCGGCTCAATTCTGGTAATGTTGTCCTTGCTGGAAGGGGGTGGCACCCCGACCGGCACCACTACTCGAAACCCACACCGAACCCACGGAGGAACCCGTGACCACCCAGACCGACCCGCAGGTCATCACCGTCACCCTGAAGGACGAGGACGGCACCTACACCCTCACCGGGACCGTCATCGAGCTGAAGCGCCACCAGGAGTCTGGACTCTTCGGCATGGAGCTGATCGGCCTGTACGCCCAGCTCAAGATCGCCGTGGACGGCGAGGAAGCCGAGACGCAGTTCCTCTCCCGCCTGGTCGACGAAACCCACTGGATCATCGACAGCCGGTTCAAGGCCAACGGCTTCCCCATCTGGTCCCACGGCTTCGGCGCGCGATACCTGCGCTGCCACACCATCAACGGCGAACTGAGCGACGGCCTGGACAACCTCGCCCGCGAGCGCGGACTGGCCGCCGCGATCGGCCGCGACGTCCCGCTCACCCTCGCCGACGCGTAACCGCGAGGCGACACCAACCCCGGGGCGGCGGATGGCACCGCCGCCCCGGCCCCACTCGAAACCCGGCACCAGGAGGACACATGCAGACCGCCCGCGCGTACGGCAGGGCCCTTGCCGAGCACCACCGCCGCACCCACGCCGACACCGTCCGCAGGGAAACCGGCCGGATCTACTACTACGACCATCTGGCCGCCTACGGAGACCCGTTCTGCACCCCGGTCTACACGGTGGACACCGTCCTGCCGGTCTGCGACCAGACCGGATGCGACTGCTCCCGCGCCGCCGCGCTCCAGGCCGTGGCCGACCGCCCGCGCGAGTGGCAGACCCGGCCCGACGCCGACCGCATCACCCGCGAGCGCACCCACGTCAACGTCATCTTCGAGGGCCCGAACGGCCCGCATGGCGAGCACCGTAACTGACCACCGCGTCGCGCGGCCGCGCCGACAGGCCCCGGGCCCCGGCGCGGCCGCGCGCCACGGCGGTCAGCAAGGCCACAGCCGACGGCACGCCGTCGGTGGCCGGCACCGCGCGCCGCTGGATTCCCGTACCGCCACCCCGGCGGTCCGCACGACACGAGAAGAGAGCCCATGACCGAACTGATCACCCTGCCCCTCACCGGCCTTGAAGTCCCGCACACCCGCTACCACTTGGCCGACTTCGAGCAGATGACCACGCGCAACGGCATCGCGTTCCGGGCGACCGTCAACGAGGGCGACTACTGCCTTGGGGTCATCGAGAACGGCGGCACCGGCGGCGGCACCTGGTTCTTCCAGCACACCGCCAAGGACCGGCAGGTGATGGAGGAATTCGCCGACGCCTGCCGCCTGAACGGGCGGCCCATCAGCGCCGAGCGGGTCTACGAACTCCTCGTCGACCAGCATGACCTGGCCCAGGAGGCCGCGCGGTGCAAGCGGCAGCGCACCAGCCTGCTGCGCGGACTCGACAGAGGGGAGTGGCACGGGGTGACCGTCGTCGCCAAGGTCCCGTCGGTCTGGCTCGCCCGGGGCGACTACCCGTACATGGGCCACCTCGCCCGCGACCTCGCCCAGCACCAGCCCGCACCCGAGGTCTGGCAGGTGTGGGACGGCGAGCAGTGGAAGGACCTCACGCTCCCCGCCGTCACCGGGGGCGCTGCGTGAGCGCCCCGGTAGAGCGTCTGCGCGGGTGGGTCGGCTGCGAGTCGTACGCCTACACCAACCAGCGCGGCGCGTGCGGCGCCGCGGGCGGCACCGCCGTCAGGCTGCTGACGATCACCTACGCCGAGCGCCGCACCCAGCGTCTGCGCCTGTGCAACCTGCACGCCGACGGCGTGTACAAGGATCTCAAGGACCCCCTGCTCGCCCACCTCGGGTGCACCGGGGTCACCGAAACCCCGATCGGTACACCCTCGGACTGAGTACCGAACGCCATCGGGCCGCCAAGCAGGAAAACGCCTGTTCAAAGGCACTTCCACGCTTGGAGATCGGGGATAAAGCTGGTAATGTTGTCCTTGTTGGGAGGGGGTGGCACCCCGACTGACACCACCACTCGAAACCCGACCTGGAAGGCGGCCCGATGGCTGCGTACGTAGACCTCGAAGACCCCTGCATCGAATGCGGGGCGGACGAGGGGGAGCCCTGCGACCCCGAGTGCGAGAACTACGACGAGGAGCTTCACGGCGGATACACCCGCGAGATCGAGGCCCCCTCGCCGTTCGAGGAGCCCGTCCCGCCCGGCTGGTAGAACCCAGCCCGCCGGGGGCGGCGGATGGCACCACCGCCCCCGGCCCCACTCGAAACCCGTCCCTGACGAGAGGAACCACCTTGACCACGACCGACGCCACCACAGCAGCCGAGCGTTACGAGATCGGCGACCGCGACGCGGACGGCCGCTACCCCGTCGCCGTCGACGGAAAGCCGACCGGCCACATCTACCGCTGGCACGGCGGTTGGTACGCCGTCGTCCCGGGCCAGCCGGAGGAGACCCGCCGCGACGACAAGCACGCCGCCGCCGCGCACCTGGTCGACCTGGTCGACTCCGGCTCCGTCGACCCGTCGGCCGCACCGGCCGGGCCCCCGGCCGCCGAGGCGGGCATCGTCCCGTGGCTGTCCCCGAAGCTGAAGCCCACCCGGCGCAACATCATCAGTGCCGCCATCGCGCTCGGACGCCTCGCCGAACTGGCGTGGACACCGCGGGACGGCGACGGGAAGGTCACCGGCTACCCGGGCGCTGACAACCCGTGGACGCTCACCTGCGAACTGTCCGGGACCGTCGTCGTCCGCTGGTGGAGCCACCTGCGCGGCCGCAATAACGACAACACCCCGCGGCCCGAGTACAGGCATGAGGGATGCATCCCCTTCGAGGAGCAGGCCGGGAAGGTGGCCGCGTTCGTCGGGGAGCCCGTCACCGCCTGCCCGTGCCAGCAGCTCACCCATCCGACCACCGCCGACGCCGCCGACGACCTGCTCAAGCAGGCCGAGCGGGCCCGCCGCACCGACGACACCGAGGCCCTGCGCCAGCTGCTCACGCAGCTGCTCGGACCGTGCCCCGCCAGCAGCGCCCGCGGACAGGCGATGAAGGAGCTCAAGGAGCGCGGCCAGCGCTCCAAGAGCTGACGGCCAGACCACCCCGGGGCGGGGGGGGGGGCCCGCCCCCCCCCCCCCCCCCCCCGCCAAGTGGCGGCGGCCGCCCCGGGCC
>NZ_JBEZMO010000071.1:0-5115 GCF_040652655.1 Streptomyces sp. NPDC048191 | reverse complement strand
CAGCCATCCCCGACGAGGAGATCCACGCCACCAGGGCATCACTACGGCGCCTGCTGACCGAACTCGACCGCCACGAAGGCGAAACAGGCAAGCGCTAGAGGGACACCGGCCTTGGGGGATCAGTGGACCAGCCGATAACGGCTGGTCCACTGACCGGCGACTTCGAAGGCGTTGGGGGCGGCTTCCTTGATCGCCTTGGCGTAAGTGGTGGCCCGGTCCCGGCAGATGATCTCGGCTCCGGGATGCTCGGTGAGGCAGGCCACGAACATTTCGGAGGTGCGGTCCGGCAGCACGTCCTCGACCCGGCCGGCCTCGACGTCGACCAGCACGGTGCCGTAGGTACAGCCCTGGCGGAAGGCGAACTCATCCACCCCCAGCACCCGCGGGGCACGGTCCGGCACCGCCGGCGCCGTCAGCAGCCTGAGTACCGGGTCCGGCCTGCGGTCAGCCGCAAGCGGTGGCACAGCCGTGCGGCGGGACGGCCGCCGAGTTCGACCGCGATCGACCGCAGTCAGCCCGCCGGCCCGGTGCTGGTCATCTCCGCCTTCTGTTCCTCAGTCATCCACCGGGTGTCGGTCGGTCCGGGATTGATTGCGTTGCAGGTCACTTCCAGGTGGGCGAGCTCACGGGCGGCGGCCAGTGTGATCCGTCCATCGCTCCCTTGCTCGCCCCATACGGGAGGTTGCTCGCGGTGTGGTCGCTGGTCAGGCTGACGACGGGCCCGCTGCCGTGCTGTCCGCGAAACGATCACGGGTCGTATTGCGCGCGCCCTGCGCGAAACGCGACCTACGATCAGCGGAACGGCTGCGAGGGGGCGGAAGTGCTTGAGGACACCGAGGACGGGACAGCGGCGGCACTGCGGCTCGCGGGAGGTGCGCCGCTGCGGAGCACGCTTGATGTCGCCGACCCCAGTGACTGGCTCGCGTTGGACGCCGGAGTGCGTGAGGTGGCCTGGTACCGGCCGCAGTTCCTGCCGGAGTGGGAGCACACCGCCCCGCTGCCGGCCGACCTGACTCAGCTCGGCGAGTCCCGGCTCGCACTCGCCCTCTGCCACCGCGACGGACGCATCCGCCAGGAGGCGGTGCGCCGGTCGGTCCAGTACCCCGGCCTGCTGCCGTTGGTCGTGATCCGCTGCGCCGACTGGGCAGGCCCAGTACGCGAATGCGCCCGGCAGTTGCTGCGCAAGGCCCTCGATATGGACTCCGCCCTCGGCCTCGCGCCGCTCATCCTTCGCGTCGGCCGCCGGGACAGAGGTGCGTTCGGCGTCGATGTGCTCGACCAGGTCCTGCGCCGAGCATCCCGTGGGCAGTTCGCCGTTCTCTTCACCGACAGCGACCGCATCGTCCGTCGGTTCGCGTACCGGCTGGCCGTCGAGGGCCGGCTACTCCGTCCCGCGGAACTGGCCCGCGCGGCCGCCCTGGACCAGGACACGATGGTCCAGGACCTGTGCGCCACAGCGGCGCTCAAGGCTCTGGCGGATGAGGAGGCGTACGAGGATGTCCTGCCCCCGCTGCTGTCCGCACGCAACCCGCGTACCCGCGCGGCCGGCGTCACCGGACTGCGGCGGGCGGGCCGGTCAGAGCAGGCGGAGTCGTTTCTCAGCGACCGGTCCGCGCTCGTGCGTGCTTGCGCCCGGTATGTAGTACGACAGCAGGGGGGTGATCCGTCGGCCTGGTACCGGGAGCGGTGCACGGCACCGGACAGCCTCGAGTTGTCGCCGGGTGCGGTCATCGGGCTGGCCGAGTGCGGGAACCGCCAGGACGCCCGCCTGCTGCTGCCACTGCTCGGCCACCCGGCGGCCGGAGTGCGGGCGCGGGCGGTGGCGGGGCTGCGGGCACTGGACTGCGTGGATGCGAAGCAGTTGTGGCCGCTCCTCGACGACCCCGCCGCCGGCGTCGTCCGCGAGACGGCCGTCGCCCTGCTTCCCTCGGCCGAGGAACTGCCCGCCGACTGGCTCCTGGAGCGCACCAGCTCCGAGCGGCCGCGGCACGTCCGCGTCGGCGCGTTCCGGCTGCTCGACGCGCGCGGCGGCATCGTGGCGCTACGGGCCGCGGTCGGTCTGTTGCGGGACCCGGATACGAAGCTGCGCACCTGGGCCGGGCAATCCGTGCAGCGCTGGCGTCCATCGGCGGATGTGCGGCGCGGCGACGCGGAGGTGGGAGAGCTACTCGACCGGAGCCGGCACCTCTTCAGCGACCATGTGCTGCGCCGACGCAAGTGGGAAGCCGGCGTGGGCAGCTGAGTACGGCCTGGAGGGCCACCACACGGGAGAACTGGCGGCACCACCGCTCCCATGCCGGGCTGACGGTTCGACTGCGGTCGATCGCGATCGAGCCCGCCGGCCGTCCGGCTCACCGTCCGTGCCCGGCGTCTGCGGCCGGCCGCGGCCTGGGCCCGGCTGCTCGGGCTGCTGAAGGCGCCTGCGGCGCCGGACCGCGCGGGCCACTCCGCCGAGGTCAGCCGGCGTGGGCCAACTGTTCGACTCGGTGGTGCAGATACTCGACGTGGTGTTCGGACTCCGGCTTCATCAGGACGCTGCGCAGGATCCGGGCGCCGTCGGCGTCTGCGGTGATCTTGGGGTGGCGGGCCGTGAACGCTTCGTGGCCGGCTCTGAGGGTGCTGAGGTAGACGGGGTCGGGGCTGTTCATGCCGTCGGCGAGGATGCGGGCGGAGACCGCGTCGATGCCGGTGAGGGTCGCCGGGTCGACGGTGGGGAAGTACGTGACGATGTCCAGCTGGGGTGGCTGGTAGAGCTCCAGGAGGTCGGACGCGTCGATCAGGCCGGCCCACTTCAGGGCGGCTCGGCGACCGGCAGCCAGGACCTGACCGAGGCCGTCGGGGTTGGGCGGGAGGAGCTGGAAAGTGAGCCACAGGGCGGCCGCGGAGGCGCCGGCGCGGGAGCATTCCAGACTGATTTCGCCGAGGTGGAGCTCGGTGGAGGTGAAGTAGGTGTAGGGCGAGTCGTGGAGGTAGAAACGGCCCACCTCCGGATCGCGGAAGAGGACGGCGCCGCAGCCGTAGGGCTGTAGGCCGTGCTTGTGCGGGTCGACCACGACCGAGTCTGCCCGCGCGATGGCCCGCCACGGTTCGGGCGGCAGGGCCTCGGGGCCGTCCGTGCCGGCGAGGAGGGTGAAGAAGCCGCCGTAGGCGGCATCGACGTGGACGCGGACACCATAACGCTCGGCCAGCGGCAGCACTTCGTGGACGGGGTCGACGGCGCCCAGCCCGGTGGTACCGGTGGTGAGGACGACGGTGCCCACCCGACCGGTGCGCAGGACGTCCTGCAGGGCGTCCAGGTCCATGCGGCCCTGGCTGTCGGTGCGGACGGGGTGGCTCGTCATGCCCAGGACGTGGCACATGCGGCCGTGGGTGTAGTGAGCGTCGGCGCTGTGGGCGACACCCCGGCCGGGGTGGAGCTCTCGGGCGACGAAGAGGGCTTCGAGGTTGGCGATCGTGCCGCTGGTGGTGAGGTGGCCGAGGTGGCGGTCGTAGCCGAACATCGTGGCGAGCTGCGCGACGACCTCGCGTTCCATCGCGGCGGTGGCCGGGCCGCCGTCCAAGGCGTGGTTGTTGGGGTTGATCAGCATGGCGGTGAGGTAGCCGACCACCGCGGCGGGGTGCGGGGGCTTGAGCATCTGGCCCGCGTAGCGCGGGTGGAAGAAGGGATAGTTGTTCTTCAGCCGCTCGGTGAACTCTGCGAAGACCGATGCGAAGCGGTCGTCGTCCACCGTCAGGGACAGGTGGGGCCGGTGCGGGCCGAAGGTGTCGGCCCAGTCCCGTATCGCGTGGGTGGCCCGGCCCAGCCAGTGCTGCAGATTCACTGCGTCTCCCTCTCGCTCTCGGTCGTGCCCACCATAGGATTTCATTGACTAGTCAGCAATTGACTGCTCAGCAATTGAGACAGCAGTAGGTGCGGAAGCAGTAGGGTCGGCGACGATGAACGCCACGCCCCAGCACAGCCAGGAAGCCGCCGCCCGTGCCGCCAACAGTCGGCTCGTCCGGGATTTCGGCCTGCTGATCAAGTCCGCCACCCGGCTGGAACAGCGCATCGACAGCGCGCTGCGACGGGAGTGCGGGATCAGTCACACCATGCTGGAGGTGCTGATACGGCTCTGCCGCCGGCCCGGCGAGGAGGTCTCCCAGCGACAGCTGGCCGACGACCTCACTCTCACCAGCAGCGGCACCACCCGCCTGATCGACCGCATGGAGGAAGCCGGCCTGGTCCGCCGGGTCCCGTCCCCCGGGGACCGGAGGGTGGCCCTGGTGGAACCGACCACTGAGGGACTCAGGGCCTTCCTGCAAGCCGCGGCCGTGCACGCCAACGTGGTGGAGGAGTACTTCGTCAAGCCGCTGACGGCCGACGCCTACACGCGCATGACCAGCGCACTGGGTGAGATCGACAAGGCACTTCGGGCGGAGACGACGTGAGAGGCCGCGCGGCGCCGGACTCCGACGGCGTACCGGACGTGCTCACGTCCCGCCGGCCGTCTCGGTCTCCGTCTCGGCCAGCACCGTTCAAGGCCGTTCGGACAACCCTTCGTTGACGTCGCCGATTGGTTTCGGCGCTGGGGACGTTGAAGCTGCGGGGTTCGGCACCAGGGCGTTCACGTGCCGTGACACCGTCCGGCGGCTGATGGACAGCGGGTGGGCGGCTCAGGCTTCACGGACGAAAGTCGCGCAGTCCGGACAGTCGTCGAGGTATCGATGCCGACACTCAACGGTGTGCAGCAGGAAGGTGATTGCCTCCTGTCTCTGGGCGACCTCACCTTCGAGTTGAGCGATCTTCGCTCTCACGACCGCCTGCGCCGCCGACTTCTCCGGCACCATGGCGGCGGTGACCTCGGGCAACGAGAGCCCGACGCGGCGCAGCTTCAGTACCGTGCGCGCCTGCTCCACAGCGTTGTCGTCGTAGATGCGGTAGCCGTTGCCATCGCGACGCACGGTGAGCGCCCCAACGTCTTCCCAGTGCCGCAGCACGTGGGCCTCGATTCCGAGTTCCGCGGCCACTTCTCCGATCGTCTTCACCGGGTTCCTCCGAGGATGCCCCGGCCTTCAGGCCGGGGAGGAATCGGACTCCTGCAGAGCAGGGCAGGGACAGCGGGATCGCCGTCAGGG
>NZ_JBEZMO010000070.1:0-5523 GCF_040652655.1 Streptomyces sp. NPDC048191 | reverse complement strand
CCTCCGCCAGACCCGCATAGAAGCCCGACAGATCCACCGCCTGCGCACCCTCCGGCGGCCACACCGCCGACACCACGGCAGGCGTCGGTACGTCCGCGTCGCCGAGCGAGCCCTCCGCATGAGTGGTCCAGCCGGCCGACGGGTCCGCGTCCGCGGCCTGGGAGAAGATCCGCACCGGGTGCCGCCCGGTCTCGTCGGCCGCGCCGACCGCCACCTGAAGGCGGAGTCCGCCCGAGGCCGGCACGACCATCGGCGCCTGCAGCGTGAGGTCCTCCACGCGTCCCGCGCCGATTCGCGCTCCGGCTTCGGCGGCCATGTCCACCAGTGCCGCACCGGGCACGAGGACGTGGCCGCGCACGGCGTGGTCGGCCAGCCAGGGGTGCGAGCCCAGGGTGACCCGGCCGGTGAACAGCAGCCCGTCGGTGTCGCCGAGCCCGACGACCGCGCCGAGGAAGGGGTGTTCGCCCTCGTGCAGACCGAAAGCGCCGGCGTCGCCGGAACCTTCCGGGGCCTGCAGCCAGTAGGCGGTGCGCTGGAAGGCGTAGGCCGGCAGCTCTACCGGGCGGCCGGACGGGAAGAGCGAGCCCCAGTTCACGGGAACGCCGCCCGTGTGCGCCGTGCCCAGGGAGGTGAGCCAGCGCTGGTGACCGCCCTGGCCGCGCCGCAGGGTTCCGGTGACCGTCCCTTCGCGTTCCGCGGCAGACAGCATGTCCTGGATGCCCGGCGTGAGCACGGGGTGCGCGCTGGACTCGACGAAGACGGTGTGCCCCTGCTCCACGAGATCCTGCACCACCGGCGCGAAGCGGACGGTGTGGCGGAGGTTCTGGTACCAGTACTCCGCGTCCAGGACAGCGGTGTCGGCAAGGCGTTCGCCGGTCAGTGTCGAGTGGAAGGCGACGTCACACGCACGCGGCTCGATGCCGTCGAGCAGTCGCAACAGCTCGTCGTGCAGGGCTTCCACGTGCGGGGAGTGGGACGCGTAGTCCACGGGGATCCGGCGGGCCTGCACGCCGTCCGCCTCGTAGGCCGCCATCAGTTCGTCGAGAGCCTCGGTGTCGCCGGACACGACGGTGGCGGCGGGGCCGTTGACGGCGGCGACGACCACTCGTTCGGCCCAGCGTTCGTGCAGCCGGTCGCGTACCTCCCGCTCCGGCAGTGGCACCGACACCATGCCGCCCCGGCCCGCGATGGCCGTCAGGGCCTGCGAGCGGAGCGCGACGACCTTGGCGGCGTCGTCCAGTGAGAGGGCGCCGGCGACCGCGGCGGCCGCGATCTCGCCCTGCGAGTGTCCGACCACGGCGGCGGGGGTGACGCCGTGCGCCTGCCAGAGGGCAGCGAGGGACACCATGACGGCCCAGAGCACGGGCTGTACGACGTCGACGCGTTCCAGGGACGGCGCCCCGGGTGCGCCGCGCAGGACGTCGGTCAACGACCAGTCCACGTACGGCGCGAGGGCGTCGGCGCATTCCTCGACGCGCTGCCTGAAGGCGGGCGATGTGTCGAGGAGTTCGACGGCCATGCCCTCCCACTGGGAGCCCTGTCCCGGGAACACGAAGACGGGGCGTGTGTCTCCGTCGGCCCGGCCCTGTGCGATGCCTGCGCCGGTTCCGGGGGCGTCACCGGAGGCCAGGCCGTCGAGGGCCCGCAGGAACCCGTCGGGCTCCGAGGCCACGAGCACCGCTCGGTGCTCGAACAGGGCGCGGGTGGTGGTCAGCGAGTACCCCACGTCCCGGATGTCCAGCCCGCCGTCGGCCGCGACGAAGTCGCGCAGTCGCTTGGCCTGGTCGCGGAGCGCGTCCGCCGATCGGGCCGACAGAACCCAGGGGACGAAGGCGGTGGGCGCCTCTTCCACGAGGTCGGCGGCTTCCGGGGCGGCTTCCTGGACCCGGTCTTCCTGGACTCGATCTTCCTGGCCGGGAGCTTGTTCGGCCGGGGTCGCTTGGGCGGGCGTTTCCTGGGCCGGTTCTTCTTCGAGGATCACGTGGGCGTTGGTGCCGCTGATCCCGAAGGAGGACACGGCGGCCCGACGGGGACGCTCACCCTGCTCCCACGCCACCTCCTCGGTCAGCAGCCGTACCGCACCGGACTCCCAGTCCACGTGCGGGGTGGGCTCGTCCACGTGCAGGGTGCGCGGCAGCACGCCATGGCGCATCGCCTGCACCATCTTGATCACACCACCCACACCCGCGGCGGCCTGACTGTGCCCGATGTTCGACTTCAACGACCCCAGCCACAACGGCCGCTCCCCGTCACGACCCTTGCCATACGTCGCCAGCAACGCCTGCGCCTCGATCGGATCACCCAGCCGCGTCCCCGTACCATGCGCCTCGACCGCATCCACATCACCGGGCGACAACCCGGCATCCGTCAACGCACTCCTGATCACCCGCTCCTGAGCAGGACCGTTCGGAGCCGTCAGACCATTGGACGCACCATCCTGGTTCACCGCCGTACCACGGACCACGGCCAGCACCCGATGCCCACGCCGACGCGCCTCCGACAACCGCTCCACCAGCAGCAGGCCCACACCCTCGGCCCAGCCCGTACCGTCGGCCGACGCCGCGAAGGACTTGCACCGCCCGTCCGCCGACAGACCACGCTGCCGCGAGAACTCCACGAACGTGTTCGGCCTCGCCATGACGGTCACACCACCCGCCAGAGCCATCTCGCACTCCCCCCGCCGCAGCGACTGCACCGCCAGGTGCAGAGCCACCAACGACGACGAGCACGCCGTGTCCACCGTCAACGCCGGACCCTCCAGCCCGAACGAGTACGACAGCCGACCCGACGCCACGCTGGCCGTGCTGCCCGTGACCAGGTAGCCCTCCAGCTCTCCGGGTGCCCGCCGCAGCCGCGTCCCGTAGTCCCCGTACATGACGCCGGTGAAGACGCCGGTGCGGGAACCGCGCAGGGTCGCCGGGTCGATGCCGGCGTGCTCGAACGTCTCCCAGGCGGTCTCCAGCAGCAGTCGCTGCTGCGGGTCCGTGGCCAGTGCCTCACGCGGGCTGAGCCCGAAGAACTCCGCGTCGAACTCCGCGGCCCCGTAAAGGAAGCCACCCGACTTCGTGTACGACGTGCCGACGGAGTCGGGGTCCGGGTCGTAGAGGGAGTCCACGTCCCAGCCACGGTCGGCCGGGAACTCACCGATGCCGTCCACACCACCGGCCACCAGCTCCCACAACCCCTCGGCGTCCGACACGCCACCCGGGTAGCGGCACGCCATGCCCACCACCGCGATGGGCTCGTGTTCCCTCGCCTCGATGTCGCGCAGACGCCGGCGGCTCTCGGCCAGGTCGTTCGTCACGCGCCGCAGATACTCGCGGATCTTGTCTTCGTTCGCCATGGAGGCATGCCTTTCGGAGTGGCTGTCGCCAAGTGCGGTGGTATGTCGGTGAGCTGGGCAGCGGGGCCGGCCGTTCGACCGGCCGGGGCGCCTCAGAGCTCGTTGTCGATGAAGGCGAAGATCTCCTCGTCCGACGCCACGTCGGAGAGTCCGGTGCCGGTACCCGGTGCGGAGGCGCCTTCGCCCCCCTGGTCGCCACCGATCTTCGCCGCCAGTTCCTGTACGCGCCGGGAGAGCCAGGCTCGTTCCGCCTCGTCGAACGACGCCTGCGCGAACCGGGACATCACCCGGTCGAGCTCGGCCGCGATCGCCTGCGCGTCGACCGACTCTTCCTCCGGCGCCAGTTGGCCTACGAGGTGGTCGGCGATGGCGCGCGGGTTCGGGTGGTCGAAGACCAGCGCCGCCGAAAGACGCAGCCCGGTCGCGGCGTTGAGGCGGTTGCGCAGCTCGACCGCGGTGAGCGAGTCGAAGCCCAGCTCCTTGAACGCCCGGTCCGCCGGAACGGACTGCGCCGTCCCGTGTCCGAGCACGACGGCCACGGTGGACTGCACCAGGTCGAGGACGGCGCTCTCCCTCGCCTCCGGGTCCATCGCCCGTACGGTCTCGGCCCAGTTCGCGCTCTCGGCCGGCGTCGCACCGGTCGCGGCGGTACGTCGCCGACGGGGCACCAGTGTGCGCATCAGCGAGGGCACCGAGTCCGAGTCGGCCGCGCGCAGGGCCGTACGGTCCAGGGCCGCCGCGACCAGCAGTGCCGTGTCGGTGCCCAGGGCACGGTCGAGCAGGCCCAGGCCGGCCTCGGTGGGCAGCGCCCTGATCCCCGAACGAGCCAGACGCGCCCGGTCGGCGTCGCCGAGGCTGCCGGAAATCGTGCTGGACTGGTCCCACAGGCCCCAGGCGAGCGAGTGTGCGGGGAGACCTTCAGCGCGGCGGTGCGCGGCCAGAGCGTCCAGGAACGTGTTCGCGGCAGCGTAATTGCTCTGCCCCGCATTACCGATCACACCGGCGATCGAGGAGAACACCACGAACGCCGCCAACGGCAGATCACGCGTCAGCTCGTGCAGGTTCCACGCCGCATCCACCTTCGGCCGCAGCACCGGAGCCAGACGCTCCGCGGACTGCGCCTGCATCAGGCCGTCGTCCAGGACGCCCGCGGCATGCACCACCGCCGTCAACGGACGATCAGCGGAAACACCCGCGATCACACCGGCCAGCGCACCGGCATCCGCCGCATCACACGCCGCGTGCTCGACCGTCGCACCCAACCCCGTCAGTTCGGCGCTGAGTTCGCCGGCACCGGGAGCGTCCGCACCCCGCCGCGAGAGCAGCAGCAGATGCCGCACACCATGACGCTGGACGAGATGCCGGGCCACCAACGCACCCAGCGTGCCCGAAGCACCAGTGACCAGCACCGTGCCATCCGGATCCAGCCCAGCCGACTCCTGGCTTCCGGCCACCGGCACCAGACGCGGCACCAGGACCTGACCGTCACGGACGGCGAGTTGGTCCTCTCCGCCGGCAATCACGTCGTGCGGCAATGCGCCGGACGGTTCGAGGTCGACCAGGGTGAACCGGCCGGGGTGCTCGGACTGGGCGGTCCGGATGAGGCCCCACACGGTGGCGGCGCCCAGGTCGGCGGGCGTGTCGTCGCCGACGACGGAGATCGCCCCGCGTGTGACGACGACCAGTCGTGCGTCCTCGAACCGTTCGTCGGTCACCCAGCCCTGGGCCAGGGCGAGGAGGTCGGCGGCGATGCGGTGCGCTGCGGCCGGCACGGTCTCACCGTCCCGCGAGGCGACGGATACGACGACCCGGTCCGGCGCCGGTCCTGCCTCGGCCAGTTGCAAGAGCCCAGCCAGATCTGCCACCTCGGCCACCTGGACGGTGTCGTTCGGGCCGGTCGAGGGCTCGGCCAGGGGCACCCAGTCGAGCTGGAGCAGCTCGCCTTCCGACGGCGACTGCGGGACCGCCGACGGGCGCAGGGCGAGGGAGCCGATCTCCATCACCGGCTGCCCCTCGGGATCGAGCGCCGTCATCCGGCCCTCAGCCGACCAGTGCACACGCAGTCGCGTCGCCCCGGTGGCATGAACGACCACATCACTCCACGCGAACGGCAGCAACAACTCGCCACCCCCGTCCACCGCCTCATGAGCAAGCGGATGCAACGCCGCGTCCAGCAACGC
>NZ_JBEZMO010000069.1:0-6011 GCF_040652655.1 Streptomyces sp. NPDC048191 | reverse complement strand
TTTTCGAGAAAAACCCTGGTCAGACCCCCTTTCCCGCTTCCAATTCTGGCCCAACGCTGGTAATGTTGTCCTTGTTGGAAGGGGGTGGCACCCCGGACAACGAGAACCACTCGAAACCCGAACTGAGGAGCACCCAATGCGCGCACTCATCGAAGCCATCAAGACCGTTCGTGCCCGCCGCCGCGCGGCCAAGGGGGGTCTCCGCTCGTACACGGTGGTTCTGGACTGGGCGACCAAGGAGTACGCCCACTACGCGACCGAGGTTGTGCAGGTTCGCGCCGCCTCACCGCTCGCCGCCGAGATGGCCGCCTACCTCCAGGCCGCCGAGGCGAACGCCCACCACGTCGACCAGTTCGAACAGGCGGTGACGGGCCGTGACTTGGTCATCGTGGCGGGCCAGCTGTTCAAGCACATCGCCACCTTCCCGGGCACGCAGTACGCGATCCAGTCCGACAAGTTCTGATCCCTGCCGGGGCGGCGGATGGCACCGCCGCCCCGGCCCCGCTCGAAACCCACCGACGAAAGGTCGACCCGTGGCCATCTACCTGTTGTTCGGGTTCCTGTACTTCACCGGGGTGAGCTCACCGTTCGACGTGGCCCAGGACCTGGCCGGAGAACGGCCCGTCCGGCGCTTCGACTTGGCCCTGGCCGTGGCCGTGTGGTGTGCCGCGCTCCCGCTGTGGCCCCTCGCTGTGGTCCTGCGCGCGGTGGAGGCCCTGCGCGGCTGGACGGACCGGCTCGCGACCGTGCGTAAGCCCGGTCACTTCTGAACACCCCGGCCGGGGCGGCGGATGGCACCCCCGCCCCGGCTCCGACTCGAAACCCGTACGAAGAGAGGTACTCTCGTGACCACGACCGCCACCGTCTACACCCGCGCCCACGCCATCAAGGACGGCCTACTGATCGAGGCTGACCCCGGCATTGCCGAAGAGATGGAGTTCCCCGCCCCGGTCGCCATGACCGAGGCCGTCTACCGCGACTGTGTCGCCGTCCCCGAGGCGTACGCCTGGACGACCGGCATCCGGCTGGACGAGACCGAGCGGGAATGGGATCTCTTGCTCACCGCGTCCCGCGCGATCAAGGCCGCCGCAGGCTCCGGCCGCCAGCCCCGGCTCGCGCTCACCCTCTACCGCGTCCCCGTCGACGGCATCAGCCGCGACGCCCGGCGCGTGACCCTCGTGGCCGAGTCGTCGCCCGGAGACCACGGCGAGCGCGTCATCACGATCATGCGCCCCACCGAACGCCTGCCCTACTGAGACCGCCCCGCCTGGGCGGCGGATGGCACCGCCGCCCAGGCCCCTCGAAACCCGACACCCGCAGAACGGAGCACCATCATGGCTACCCCCCGACTCGACCACCTCACGGCGACCGGCACGGACGGCATCAACCGGCGCATCTTCCTGGCCGACGGGAAGGGCCTCAGCGTCAAGGGCGAGCCCGGAGTCGCCCTGTTCGAAGAGGTCTACCTGGCCGAAGGTCTCGACGCCCCCGACGGCGAGGCGTGGGAACAGGAAGACCCCATCGAGCTGTGGCTCACCTCCGGTGACGAGCCCGACCGGGGACGCCTGTTCTACGACGTGCCGGTTACGGCAGTCCGCGCACTCATCGAGGAGCACGGCGGAGAAGGGACCGAGCAGGACCCCATCGGCTGACACCGCCGCACTCCTGAGACGGGCTCACCGCCCCCGCTCCCGCCAGCACCGGCTGGAGCCGGGGGCGGGGGCGGAACGCGCCGAGCGCGACGGCCGCCATCGTTCGCCGAGGTCGCTGCGCCGCCCCTCGGGCGGACCGTCCGAAGGCGCCGGCCGGACCGCACCGGAGTCGCCGGCCGGCGCCTGCCGGTGGTGCGACGCCCCGGCGGCCGCGTGCCCGGACAGCGGCGCGGAACCGGTCCGACGTGGCGCACCAGCGGGCGGACCGGCCCGATTCCCGAGAAAAGCCCTGGTCACGGGGCCCGAAACCCTTGGTGATCAGGTTCAATCCTGGTAATGTTGTCCTTGCTGGAAGGGGGTGGCACCCCGACCGACACCACCACTCGAAACCCACACCGAACCCCACGGAGGAACCGTGACCGTGACGCAGAACGAGCAGGCCCCGGCCGCCATCGCAGAAGAGGCGGACGCCGGACGGCTGGAGTGGATCGACCCGCTCACCGACTTCCGCCCGGACGAGCCCGAGGAGAGCCGGGTCATCGTCGACCCGTTCAACCACCGCAAGAAGCGCGAGGACGGCGAGGAGGACACCACCGAACCCGACCCCGGCCTGATCGCCAGCGTGGACGCCGTGGGTGTCCAGCAGGCCCCGGTCCTGCGGCCCCAGGTGGGAGAGCACGAGGGCAAGCTGGGCATCGTCATGGGACAGCGCCGCATGAAGGCGGCGCGAGCCGCCGCAGAGAAGGCCGTGGCCGAGGGCCGCAAGTACCGGAAGGTCCGCGTGATCATCCGCGACGACCTGAAGGGCGTGGACGACGAAGCCCTGGCCGGGTCCATGGTCGAGAACGTCCACCGCGCGGCGGCCAGCGCCCAGGATGACCTGGACGCCGCCCAGCAGCTCGCTTTCATGGTCAACGCCAAGCGGGTTCCCAAGGCCCGCAAGACCCAGCTCGCGGCGGCCATCGGCCGGACGGCGGAGGAACTGGACGCCGCCCCCCGGGTCGCCAAGATCGCACCCGAGGTGATCGAGGAACTGTGGGAGTCGGGGGCAGAGTTCGACTGGGTAGAGCAGGCCGATTACGCCGAGGTCGAGGACGTTCCCAACGCGCTGTGGAAGCTGGAGCAGGCCAAGCGGAAGGACAGGGAGGAGGGCAACACCAAGCGGGGCGCGTGGCGACAGGCCATGCAGGCGCTGAAGTTCGAGAAGGAGAAGGCCGAGCGCATCGCGGCGACCACGGCCGAGCTGGCCAAGAAGATGATCCCGGTCGTCAAGTGGCCTCACCGCTGGGAGCACACCACCGGCCGCCCGCTGGAAGAGCTGGTCAGCGCGATCGGCAAGCCGCTGACCGAAGCGGGCCACAACGAGACGTGCGAGGGGCACGCGGCCGCTTTCGACCCGGCTGACGGCGAAGTCGTGTGGGTGTGCGTCGACTACAAGAAGCACGGCCACCGGCTTGCCGACGCCCCGGAGTCCGGCGACACCGAGAGCGGCGAGGCCGTCGAGAAGGCCGACGCCGAGCGGGAAGCCGCCCGCGAGGAGGCCCGGCGCGTGAAGACCAACAACGCCGCCTGGCGTTCGGTGCGCGAGGTCCGGCAGGCGTTCATCGTCGACATGTGCCAGGACAAGGGCGAGGCCCCGGCCGACGTGAAGGACCTGGTGCTGGCGACGATCCTCACCGGGCGCTACACCTACACCCACTATGTGACGGCCGACGGGCGCAGTCTGCTGGCCAAGTTCCTGAAGGATGAGGCGCTGAAGGGCTACGACTCGGCGGACGCGGTGGCCAAGCTGGTCAAGCGCACGGGGGCCAAGCGGTACTGGTGGCTTCTGTTCGCGCACGTCGCAGGCATGTACGAGTTCGAGCACATGACGGATGAGGCGTGGCGCGGCAAGAAGGACGAGTTCGGTCGGCGCAAGCCCATCGAGCGCGAGACGGTCGAGTGGCTGAACTTCCTGAAGAAGCACGGCTACAGCCTCTCCGAGGTCGAGGAGGAGACCCTGGCCACGGCTCAGCGGCAGGCCGAGGAGAAGGCCAAGCGGGATGCCGAACGCAAGGCCGAGCGCGAGCGCTGGGAGCGTGAGCGCGAGGAGGCCCGGCTCAAGCGGGAGGCCGAGGAGAAGGCCGCGCGGGAGGCCGAGGACGCCCAGGGGGACGAGGACCGCGAGGCTGACGACGAGCCGGACGCCGTGGACGGCGCGGCCGACGGCCAGGAAGACGGCGGCGAGCACGGCGAAGCCGACGACGAGTAGCGCACCCAGCGGGCCCGCCCTCAGCCGGGGGCGGCGGATGGCACCGCCGCCCCCGGCACCTCGAAACCCCCACACTCCATGAGGAGATGACCATGCAAGACGCCACCGAGACCACGGGCGAGCGGCTGACCCGCACCCTTCAGGCCCACGGCCTGGCCGTGCGCACGCTGGTCTCCCGCTGCTACGACGGGAACCGCATCGTGGTCGACATCGAGGGCGGAGCCGAAATCCGGATCGCCGACCAGCGCGGCCTGATCGACGGGCGGGCCGACTGGCATTGCGGGTGGATCGCCCGCTACCTGCCGCACGGGGCCCGCAGTGGTGAGGGCGAGACCCGCATCTACGAGTCCAGCGGCGCGCGGCTCCCCTTCGAGCAGGACACCGCCGCCCTGGTGGTCGCCGTCGTTCAGTGCGCCGCCGCCCGCAGTCTCGCCATCGCATGAGATCAAGTGCCAGCGTCGTACCGGGCGGCCCCAGCCGGCCCCGCCCGGCACCGGGCAGCAAGGCGTGACGTACCGGGCCGGGATGCCCGGGGTAAATAAAACCGGCGACCGCCCTGCCATAAGGCAGGACCCCCCGCACAAGTGCGGCAGGCTGGCGCGGTCGCCGGTTCCTCGAAACCCGCACCGCGCGTGGTGGCGACATCCCAGAAGGGGCGCTACTTCCACGCGATACGAGGTAACCCCAGGGTAGCGGGTCGGAGGCGGGGGACGAAAAAGACCCGGGCAACGCGCGCACGGTCCTTCCGTTCAGGGTGAAGTCTGGTATTATTGTTCTTGCTGGAAGGGGATGGCACCCCGACCGGCATTACCACTCGAAACCCGAACCGAGGGACGGATATGACCACGACCACGCAGCTCCCGCAGGCCCCGCTGACCGGCCTGCGTGACTACCTGCTGGCCCTCGCGGCCGACGAGGACAAGACCCCGATGGCGGAGCTGGACGGCATCAGCGACAGCGTCCTCGCGGCCTACTGGCACGGCTACGTCGAGGCCAGCAAGTCCGGCCACACCGGACAGGAGCTGCACATCGCAGCATTCGGAGCCTCCCTCTTCGCACCGCTGAGCGCGGTCTGCGCCGAGATCAGCACGGTCAGGGCCGCGCTCGCCCAGTCGTTCCAGTAGCCCGCCCAGCCGGGGCGGCGGATGGCACCGCCGCCCCGGGCCTCACTCGAAACCCACCCCCGAGGAGATCACATGGCCCTCACCCCTACCCCGGCCCTCACCGGCGGCGACGCCTCAGCAGCCCGCTACCGCAGGAACCTGCTGGTCACCGGGAACGGCGGCCGGATGCTCACGGAGACCATCGGCCGCCCGGTCCTCCGCGCCCGCCAGACCGCCCAGACCTACCGCGCCGCCGTGCAGGACATCGAGAACAACCGTTGCAACGCGCCCGGCCGCCGCTGGCTGCGGATGCAGTCCGCCGTGTGCCACCACCGGGCCCGCATCGCCGCCGACGAGGAGGCCCTGGCGGTCGAGAACAACCAGCCGGCCCAGGCCGCCCGGTGGTCCGCCCTCGCGGCCGCCTACGCCAGGGCGGCCAGGCACCTCGCCCACACGGTGCCCAACGCGGGCGCGGCGGTCGCCATGCTGACCGCCGCCGCCATCGCCCTGGAGAAGGCCGCCCTGCCCCTCCCGGACCAGACCGGACAAGCGCCCTTGTCCAGCATCCCCATGTTCCGGATCGACACCGGCCGCCAGGCCCTCGCCGCCGCCCGAACCGGCGACGGCCCGCTGGCCAAGGCCATCAACGGCGTGGAGATCGAACTCCTGCTGTTCGCCTCCTGGGCCGAGGGCCAGCACGAGACCGGCTACCACGCGGCGCGGCAGGCCGTGCGCGCGCTGGATCGCGCCCGCAAGACCGCCGAGGAGGACCCGCAGGCCCTGGCGGCCGCCCTCCACCTGGCCGAGCAGGCTCTGGACGCGGCCGAGGCCATCACCACCCGCGACGACGAGGAGCACACCGTCCACTGACCTTCCACCGCACACCTGCCGGGGGGGGGGGGGGGGGCCCCGCCCCCCCCCCCCCCCCCCCCCCGCCCCCCCCGCGCCCCCCCCCCCCCCCCCCCCCCGGGGGGCCCCCCCCCCCCCCACAAGCGACGCCCCGAA
>NZ_JBEZMO010000068.1:0-6680 GCF_040652655.1 Streptomyces sp. NPDC048191 | reverse complement strand
CGACCTTCAGCCTGCGGCGGTGATCCACTGCCCGATCTCATGCACCACCAGCAGCAGCGACGTACCGATGACGCCGGCGACCGCGTACAGTACCGGCGCCCGGCCCGGTGCATATCCGGGGAGTGCCTGGGCAACCAGGCCATGGGCGAAGAGGAGCATGATCGGCGGCCTCCAGTGCGCTCGCACCGCCGGCCCGCGGACAGTCCCGAGCAGGATCGAGCCCCTCATCGCCATCACTGCCGATGGGGCGCCCTTTCGACTCCAGCTTCCTCCTTTCCATGGTCCCGTCACCGCTCTCACGACCGGAAACGCCCGAATCACGCAGGCCGCCCGGCTCACATGCCGGTTACCCGGCTGGGGTACCTCGGCGCCACCAACGATTGCCGCGCAGGCGCGAGCGGTGCTTTGGATCTACGGTTGTCGAAGTGGCACCGGAGGGCCGAACCGGCATAGCGAAGGAGGCCACTATGGAGGAGCACTTCGTCTGGGTGACCGCCCGCCGCGTGAGGCCGGAAACCCTGGAGGACTTCGAGAAGGCGTGGCGGCCTGCCACCCGCCCGGAGGGTATGCACCGTGCCTTCGCGTACTGGTCCGAGGATGGACAGGAGATCACCGGGGTTTCGTTCTGGGAGTCCAAGGAGGCGTGCGACTCCTGGCGGGCCTCCGAGCCGGAGAAGCAGCGGCGTGCCGCCATGGCCCCATACGTCGTGGAGGAGCGGGAAGGTTTCTACCGCGGCCGTGAACTTGCCATTCCCGAGCGGTAGTCACGGGTAAGCGAGGCCGCCACGAGCAGCCCCCCATCCGGTGGACGCCTGTTCGCAGGGACGCGCGCCCCCACGGTCCTCCTCGCCAGGACCTGACCTGGGCGGAGGCGCTCCTCACGGTCGCCGAGAGCCTGCTACCGCTCCTGGAAACGGCAGGTCCCGAAGGGGTGAAGGAGATGCTTCGCGAGGGCTCCCGGGCGGAGGAGGCATTCGAGGTTCCTTGATCTTCGGGTATCAGCACCGGGCGTAGAACTCAAGGCCGTTGCCGAGCACGTGCTGCGCCGGCCGAGCGCATGCGTCGGCCGTGTCGTCCAACAACGGTGCACGCATGAACAAGAACGGAGGACCAGGGGACGCAAGGGTGTTGGTTGCCGGGAGGGGTGAGCGCTGATGCGTCTCCGGCAGGCGTCAGAACACTCCGCGCACGCAACCTGGATCCTTGGGGGGCCCTTCGCCCCACCTGGCCATGGTCTCACCTGTCGGTGATCCCGGAGAGCCATGCGGTGTCCTCCGGGTCCGGCGCTTCGAGGCGGGGTGTGGGCAGCCAGCGGATTTCGCCCGTGCGCAGGGCGATCGTGGCTCGTGGCCGCATCGGCCCGTGGCCCCTGCGTGAGAGCAGGGCGAGCTCCCAGACCGTCGCCGTCATGGCGTCGAGCCGGGTGGCGCAGTCGGCGCAGACTCGGCGCGGATCCCGGGTCCGGCCGAGGGGCAGATGGGGGGTGAAGTTCTTGGCGGGCCCACAACAGCGCGGGAACCGCTTCCGCAGTACGCGGTGCAGCTCTGTCCACGGCGCCTTGCCGGCCGCCGTGGGGTCGAGCCACACGGTGGAGTCAGCCCTGTGCTGGAAGGAGCACACCCCGTCCAGCCGGGCGGTGAAGACCGGCGTCTCGGCCGTCGCCGCGGCGAGCAGTGAGGCGGCCCGCTCGAAGTCGGACTCCGGCACGAAGCCGAAGAGGACGTTGACGTGCGGCGGCCACCGGTGGATCTGCGGATCGTAGTCCCGGCGGATGTCCTGGATCGGCGGCCACAGCTCCGCAGGCGGGATCCAGGCCACCGCTGTACGGGCTGTCGGGGACACGCCGAGGACGCCGACAGGTGCGCCCCTGCCGAAGCTCAGGCCCGTTTGCGTGTCCCGTACCCGGCCGGCGCCCGACGCGTCGATGCGGTCCGTTCCCGTGGCTCGGTCCCAGAGCACCTCGCCGTCCGCCTCGATGAACACCACCCGGTGCCAGGGGATGTCGCCTCCGGGGACGAAGGAAGTCAGCGAGATGCGTTTGAGGGCATCCCCGCGCTGGCTGACCCCCAACACGAACCGGGCCGGATCGAAGCGGGGGTCCCAGCGGATCCGGTGATAGATCTCATCACTGGTTCGCATCACGCCTCCTCTCCCGCCGTCACCCCTCCTCCAGGGTGCCGCCTGTCCTGTCCTCGACGCCTACTCATCACGCATCGCGACCAGCTCGGCGCGGTGTGTAATGCAGGGCAGTGGGTGCGACGGGTGACCTCTCGCGATGCCCTCATGGGACCGATGGGAGTAGTCGGGGCCGCCGTCGGCGAGCAGGCCGCCGCCTCGGGTGGCGCGCCCGGGGCACGTTGTGGCTGCGTCCCGGACAGTAGTCGTAGCGGCAGCGGCCTCGCCGACTGTCCGGGGGGCGTCGTCAGACGGTGGGCGGCCCCGGGCCTGGCATCTGCCGGGACCTGCTTCGCCTCTACCGTGAAGTCCACGATGGGGCGCACACACTGCACGTCGACCACGTCGACCCACCACATGAATCCGAGGCCCCCTGCATGCGCTGAGCACATGTCGGATCCGCCGGCAGGGCCATACCGTGCGCGACACGCGACCGGACGATCACCCTTTCGGTGCGCGACGAGATGAGGAGTCGCCAAGAATGACGCGTCACGCCGAGCCCCCTCGCCGCAGGGCCACGCCGGAGACCGATCCGTACGAAGAACTGACCGTGGCCATCAGCGGCGGCGAACTCGCCCTGCTGCGCTGGCCTGCGGCCGAACCAGGCGCCCCCGTGGTGCTCGCGGTGCACGGCATCACCGCCAATGCACTCTCCTGGGCCCGGGTCGCCCACCACCTTGCAGGCCAGGCCACTCTGATCGCGCCAGATTTGCGTGGCCGGGGCGGCAGCCGGTCGCTGCCCGGCCCCTATGGCATCGCCGCTCACGCCGCCGACGTGGCGGCGATCGCCGAGGCGTTCGGGCTGCAGGGGGCGGTGCTCGCCGGCCACTCGATGGGCGCCTTCGTCAGCGCGTTCACCGGCGTGCACCATCCTGGGAGGTTCGCCTCGCTCGTCCTCGTCGACGGCGGGCTCGGCTTCCCCGCACCGACCCATCTGGACCCCGACGCGCTCCTCGACGCCGTCATCGGCCCGGCGATGCGCCGGCTGGCCATGACCTTCCCCGACCGGCAGGCATACCGTGACTACTGGCGGGATCACCCGGCCTTTTCCGGCTCGTGGTCGCCGTGGGTGGACGCCTACATCCAACGCGACCTCGTCGGCGCGCAACCGCGATTGCGCTCGTCCTGCGTGCGCGACGCCGTGCGCATCGACGGCACACAGGTGCTGCGCGATCCTGAGGTACTGGCTGCGGTAGGTCAACTGAAGCTGCCCGCCCGGCTCTTGTGGGCCGACCGGGGCCTGATGGACGAGCCGCAGGGACTGTACGACGAAGAGCGTCTGGCCGCCGCCGGCCTGGACCCCGCCCGGTTGACGACGCAGCGGGTGGCCGACGTCAACCATTACACCGTGCTCGTCGGCGACGACGGCGCGCGCACAGTGGCCGGCCATCTGCTCGACGCGGCGGGCGCGAGCGGGGGCATGGCCTGCACAAGCGGCTAGCTGGGTAAACCGCTGGGAAGCACGGGGCTTCCGCACGAAGTAGTTGTTCCGGATGCAGGAGGATGAGCTATGCGTGTTCCGATGACGGTCGCCGATTTTCTCGAGCGGGCCGAGTTGGGTTTCGCCTCCGACACCGGTGTGGTGGACGAGCCGGATCAGCCAGGCGTGCCCGTACCGGAGACGACGTACGGGCAGTTGGGTGAGCGGGTGCGCGCCTGGCAGGCGGGGCTGGATGCGCTGGGCGTGGGTGAGGGCGAGCGGGTGGCGGTGGTCAGCCACAACTCCGCACGGTTGCTGGAGCTGTTGTTCGCGGTGCCGATGAGCGGTCGGATCTGCGTGCCGGTCAACTTCCGCCTCAAGCCCGATGAGGTCGAGTACGTGGTGCAGCAGAGCGGCTCGTCGGTGCTGCTCGTCGACCCCGAGCTGGACGAGGTGCTGTCCGGAGTCAAGGCGCGCCACCGGTTCGTCCTCGGGGAGCAGACCGAGACCGAGCTGATGCGGTTCGGCGTAGCCCCCCGCCCGTGGTCGGACCCGGACGAGGATGCCACCGCGACGATCAACTACACCTCAGGGACCACCGCCCGCCCGAAGGGGGTGCAGCTGACCCACCGCAACATCTGGGTGAATGGGATGACCTTCGGGCTGCACACCAGGGTGTGGGAACGCGATGTGTATATGCACACGCTGCCGATGTTCCACTGCAACGGCTGGGGGATGCCATACGTGATGGCCGGACTGGGCGTGAAGCAGGTGGTGTTGCGCAAGGTCGACGGCGCGGAGATCCTTCGCCGGGTCGACCGACACGGCGTGACGCTCATGTGTGGCGCACCGACGGTGTGGAAGGCGGTGCTGGATGCGGCGGCCTCATGGGAGGGAGAGATCCCTGGCCGTGATCGAGTACGGATCGTGTGCGCGGGGGCTCCGCCTCCGAGCGCGCTCATCCAGCGCGTGGGGGAGGAACTGGGCTGGGAGTTCACGCAGATCTACGGCCTGACCGAGACGTCCCCGCTGCTCACGTTCAACCGGTCCAGGCCGGCAGATGCTGAACTGCCCGCTGGGGAGCGAGCGCGCAAGCTGTCCCGTGCAGGACTGCCCGCGCTGGGAGTCAGGCTGAAGGTCTCCGAGAGCGGCGAGGTCCTGGCCCGGTCGAACGTCGTACTGGACGGGTACTGGGACAAGCCTCAGGAGACCGCGGTGGCCATGAAGGGCGGGTGGTTTCACACCGGTGACGGCGGCAGGATCGACAAGTCCGACGGTCACTTGACGATCTCCGACCGGAAGAAGGACGTGATCATCACAGGCGGCGAAAATGTGTCTTCGATCGAGGTGGAGGACGCCATCTTCAGCCACCCGGCGGTCGCCGAGGTCGCCGTCATCGGGGTGCCGGACGAGAAGTGGGGCGAGACGATCAAGGCGCTTGTGGTGCTCGCCGAGGGAGCCACGGTGGTCGAGGCCGACATCATCGCCCACTGCAAGCAGCGCATGGCCGGCTACAAGGCGCCGACGAGTGTCGAGTTCCGTGATGCCATCCCCCGTACGGCCACCGGCAAGATCCAGAAGTTCAAGCTCCGCCAGCCGTACTGGCCCGGCCCGGACCGGAAGGTGAACTGACCACCGGCCCATGACGCTTCGGCCTATGGCCAGACGGTCGAACAACTCCAGGGAGTCGGGTCGCGCCAGGAGATGGGTGTCGGTGGGCCCTGATGACGTCGTTGGCCGGGGACCGTGGTCGTCATGGCGTTCCCGGTGGCGGAGCGGCCCTCGGCGTCCTCGGCCTCTGCGGAGATCTGATTCCTGGTGGCATGCTCCAGCCGACCGTTCGTTTCCGGAAGTCCGCGCGGTCGGTCCAGCGGCGGGGGCCAGTTCACCATAGCCGCCGTCGTGACCAGGGCGTCCAGCAGCGCGCCCAGTGACAGCCACGGCTCGAGCCGCAGGGCCTTGAGCAGCAGCCTGGCGCAGGGGGCCCGTGGCAGTTGCCGCTGCCAGCCGCTATCGCCGCGCCCGCTGTGGCGGAGGCCAGGCCGATCGCCGCCCTGCCCATGTGTTACTACACCTTCGACCTCGCCGACGGCGTCCTCGGTATCAGCCTCGACACCACGAACCGGGCCGGATTCGCCGTCGGTTCACTGGGCACCGGGCAACTGAACCGGCTGGAGTCGGTTCTTGAGGCGCACAGCGGACACTGGTACGACAGCGACGGCACCCTGGTGCGCGGCGGATCCGGCAGCCGCCTCGTCGTCTTCAGCCACCACACCAGCGGCACGGTGGGCAACCTGCTGCCGGACCCGTACCACCCCTTCGAGGGCCGCCACAGCGGTGACGAACTGGTTGCGCTGCTTCAGCGCTTCCCCAACGTCGTGGCCTGGGCCAACGGCCACACGCACGCCAATCAGATCATCCCGCACGGCCACGCCATCCCCGAGCGCTCCTTCTGGGAGATCAACACCGCCTCCCACGTCGACTACCCGCACCACGCGCGGATCATCGAGGTCGCCGACAACCAGGACGGCACGTTGTCGCTGTTCACCACGCTCATCGGGTCCGCGGCACCGTAAGCGGCCGACGTCACCGACACGTCCGACCGCGGCCTGGCCGCCCTCTACCGCGATCTCGCTTACCACGACCCCTACGCCACCCCCGCCACCCGGATCGGGACCGCCGCAGACCACAACACCGAACTGCTGCTGACCAAGCCCGCGACATAGCGGCCGCCCCGACCGGCCTGTGAACGCGAGCCATGGTCACACCAGCACGTGGTAGCCGTTGCCCGCCGTGCAGCTGACGTTGGGAGCCAGGGCAGCAGCGACTACGTAGACCCGGTGCGCGAGGATGCCGTGCACCAGGCCACGACCGCATCGTCAGCCATCCTGGACGTGGCCGTCACCGCCGTGGCTCAGTGGGCGACCAGTCGGGTGCTGAGCCACTGGAGCGTGGCGGGGATCTCGCGCCGCCAGGTGTTGAAGTTGTGGCCGCCGCTCGGAAGGATGATCGACGAAATCCTGGTCACGTTCGTGTCCTGCACACTCTTGATGAATCTGAGCGTGTCCTTGTAGTTGTGTTCACC
>NZ_JBEZMO010000067.1:0-7361 GCF_040652655.1 Streptomyces sp. NPDC048191 | reverse complement strand
GGGCTCGGGGTGGCAACTGCCTATTGCCGGGTGGCGTGTGGGGGTTGCCCGGGCCGCCCCCCGTGCATGCGGGGGGGCGGGGGCCCCCCCCCCCCCCACCGCCGCGACCCCCGCCCTCCCCGCCGGCTCCCTCTGGTTCGACGGCGCCCCGCTCACCGTGCGGGGCGGCCGCTTCACCGACGGCCAGGGGCGCGAGATCGTCCTGCGCGGCTACAACGTCTCCGGCGAGACCAAGCTGGAGGAGAACGGCGGCCTGCCCTTCGCCTCCGTCGCCGACGCCCGCAGGTCCGCGAGCGCGCTGCGCGCCCTCGGGGGCGCCAACACGGTCCGCTTCCTGCTCTCCTGGGCGCACGCCGAACCCGTGCGCGGCCAGGTGGACACCGGTTACCTCGCCGCCGTCACCGAGCAGATGCGCGCCTTCCTGGACGAGGGCATCCGCGTCTTCCCGGACTTCCACCAGGACCTGTACTCCCGCCACCTCTTCGACAGCGGCAGCTGGTACACCGGCGACGGCGCCCCCAAGTGGGCGGTGGACGCCGGGGATTACCCGGCCGAGTCCTGCGGCATCTGCCTCTTCTGGGGCCAGAACATCACCCAGAACGCCGCCGTGCAGCAGGCGCAGCACGACTTCTGGCACAACGCCCACGGCCTCCAGGACGCCTTCCTCACCACCGCGCGGACGACCATGGAGTACCTCCGGCAGCACTTGAACGGCGCGGAGTTCGCGGACATCGCCGGATTCGACCCGTACAACGAGCCCTACGCGGGCAGTTACGACTCCGGGCAGACCTCCCGCACCTGGGAGCGGGACCTGCTGTGGCCGTTCTACGAGAAGTTCCGCGCCCGTATGGACGTCGCCGGCTGGCAGGACAAGCCCGCGTTCGTCGAACCCAACCTCTTCTGGAACGCCAACATCTCCACCCAGAAGCAGGAGGGCGGCCTGCTGGACGCGGGCACGCTCGGCCCCGGCTACGTCTTCAACACCCACTTCTACGACCAGAAGGCCATCTCGGGCATCCTGATGTGGGGCAAGGCCGCCGACGGCCAGTACGCCTCCGACTTCGCCGCCGTCCGCGACCGCGCCGCGGCCGCCGGCACCGCGGCCGTGGTCAGCGAGTTCGGCCACCCGCTGTCCGGCGCGGTGGCCGACAAGGCGCCGACCGTCCTGAAGGCGATGTACCAGGCCCTCGACTCCCGTGAGCCGGGCGCGCGTTGGTGGACGAACCCGGCCGCCTCCGGCCCGGTGCTCTCCGGCACCCAGTGGCAGTGGGACCTCTACAGCGGCCGGCACCACGAGCTGATGAACGGCAACCCCGACAAGGTGCTCACCTCCGGCGACGCCTGGAACGACGAGGACCTCTCCGCCGTACGCCTGGACGACTCGGGGAACGTCACCCTGCGCCAGGACGCCCGACTGCTGGACCGCCTCTACCCGAGCGCCACGGCCGGTACGGCCCTCGTCTTCACCTACGAGGACCGCTCCCGGGACGGCTCGACGACCCTCACCTGGAACCCGGTGCCGTCCTCGCTGCCGAACGTGGCGAAGCTCGTGGGCTCCGGCCAGTACGGAGTGCTGGTGTGGCGCTCCGGCGACGGCACCGCACCCACCGAACTGCACCTGCCGGCGTCCTTCGCCACCGCGTCGACCACCGTCGTCTCCGATGTGGGCACGGCCTACGCCCCGCCCGCCTACACCGGCGCCGCCACACCGGTCGCCGTCGCCCCCGAGCCGGGCGGCACCGGCAGCCGCCGGCTGCTGCTCACCGACACCGACTCCGGGGCCCTGCACTTCGCGCTGGTGACCAACGGGGCCACCGCGCCCTCGGCGGACCTGCTGACCGCGGCCAGGTCCGAGCTGGCCGGGTGGCTGGCGGCGCACTTCTGAGCAGGAGCCGTACGGCCCCCGGGAGGAGTGGGGTCGCCCCGGAGGCCGTACGGCGCTCAACTCCCGGCCGGACCCGTCCAGTCGGCCGGGACGTGCCCCAGCCGGACGCGCTGCGGATGGTCGCCGACCGGTATCGACAGCACCTTCTGGCCGGTGGCGAAGTCGATGGCCGTGACCTGGTCCGCGCCGGCCTCGGAGATGACGCAGTCCTTGCCGTCCCCGCTCACGGTCGCCCAGTACGGGGTCGACGCGGTGATCAGCGGGCCGACGTCGAAGGAGGCCCGGTCGACCACGGTCGCGTAGTTGTCCATCGTCCCGGCGACGCACAGCTTGGTGCCCTCGGGGTTCATCGAGATGCCGTGGTGGCGCGAGTCCAGCAGCCAGGTGGTGCGGTCCGGGTTGGTCGCCGGGTTCCCCGGCAGCGTCTTCACCCGGGTGATCTTGTCCGTGGCCACGTCGTACTCCAGGAAGCCGTTGAAGAACGACACCTGGAAGTAGAGCTTGGACCAGTCCGGCGTGAAGGCGGCGGGCCGGACCGCGTCGGAGAAGTCCTTCAGTCCGGCGGCGTCCAGCCGTTGCCGCATGTCGATGGTCCTGACCTGCTTGAACGTGGTCGCGTCGACGATGGTGATGTGCCGGTCACCCTTGGTCCAGTCCCAGCCCGGGTCGTCGAGGGAGGTGGTCACCTCGCCGATGGACATGTTCCAGATGTACGTGCCGCCGTTGGTGAAGAAGTTCTCGTGCGGCTTGTCGCCGGTACCGAACTCACCCAGTTCCCTACCGGTGTTGATGTCCAGCACCTGGACCTTGTTCGCGGTGGACGCCGAGACCGCCACCCGGGTGCCGTCGGGCGAGACCGCCATGTGGTCGGCACGGTAACCGGCCACCGGGAAACGCCAGTTGACCTTGTCGGTGGCCAGGTCGATGGAGACGACGTCGGCGAAGCTGGGGCGCGAGACGACCACGGACCTGCCGTCGGGCGTCGAGTACATGTCGTCCGCGTACTGGTCGTGTCCCTCGCCGACCTCGTTGCGGATGGACGTGTAGTAGATCCACTTGATCGGGTCGGCGTTGATCTCCGCCAGCCGCTCCGCCTTGTCGGGGACGACGTTGATCCGGCCGATCTTCGCGAAGTCGCCGGAGGACTTGATGACATCGGCGGTGCCGTCCCAGTTGTTGCCGACGAACAGCACCTCCCGCAGACCGCCGGAGCCGTCGCCCGCGGCGGTGGCGGCGGTCGCCGGGCCGGCGAAGGTCAGGGCGAGGGCGGCGGCCACGGAGCACAGGTGCCTGGTTCTGGAGGCAGGCATGACTGCTCTCTTTCCTCGGGGAATCTGAACACGGGCGCATTCACAGTGAACTTACTGAAAAGTAAGGAGCGAACCGCCTGTCCGACAAGATGTGTGCACGACAAGATTGGGGGAGCAGCCGGTGGACGGAGGGGACTTGTGACGGGCAGGCTCAAGGCGCCGACGGGCCGCTACCGCGGCCGTTCCGCCGAGGAACGGCAGGCCGAGCGGCGCCGGCGCTTCCTGGACGCGGCCCTGGAACTGTTCGGCGGCGCACCCGGCTACCGGGGGACGACGGTCGCCGCGCTCAGTCAGGCCGCCGGCCTGTCCACCCGCCAGTTCTACGAGGAGTTCCGCACCCTGGAGGACGTCCTCGCCGCGCTGCACCTCCAGGTCAACGGCTGGGCCGAACAGGCGGTGCTGGACGCCCTCGCCACGGCGGACGGGCTGCCGCTGGCCGAGCGGGCCGCCGTGCTCTTCCGGGCCTACGCCCGCGACGTCACCTGCGACCCGCGCCGCATCCGCGTCACCTTCGTGGAGATCGTCGGCGTCAGCCCCCGCCTGGAGGAACAGCGGCTGGCCCGCCGGGCGCGCTGGATCGGCCTCATCCGGGCCGAGGCCGACGCGGCGGCGGCGCGCGGCGAGGCGGCGCCCCGTGACTACCGCCTCGCGGCGGCGGCCTTCATCGGCAGCGTCAACGGCCTCCTGCACGACTGGAGCGCCGGCTGGGTGGACGCCACCCTGGACGAGGTGGTGGACGAGCTGGTCCGGCTGCTGCTGGGCATGCTCAGGCCGGAGGGCTGGCGGCCCCCGGCCGGGTGACCGGGGACCCGAGGGGTTCGACGCGCGGGATCGGCCCGGACCTGGTGTGCTGGACCGGGGGCCCGTCGTACCCGTTCTCCGGAGAAGCGCATGAGTACGTATCGAGTCGCGCAGGTGACCGCTCCGAACGGCACGTTCGAGCTGGCCGAACGAGAGGTGCCCCGGCCCGGGCCCGGCCACGTCAGGATCGCCGTGGAGGCCTGCGGGATCTGCCACAGCGACGCCATGTTCGTGAGCGCCGCCGTACCGGGTGTGACGTTCCCGGAGGTCCCCGGACACGAGATCGCCGGTCACATCGAGGAGCTGGGCGACGGCGCTCAGGACCACGGCTGGCAGGTCGGTGACCGGGTGGCGGTCGGCTGGTTCGGCGGCAGCTGCGGCCACTGTCCGCCCTGCCGCAAGGGCGACTTCATCGTGTGCGTCAACCTGAAAACCCCCGGCTGGGCGTACGACGGGGGCTTCGCTGAGAAACTGGTCGCGCCCGTCGATGCCCTGGCCCGCATTCCCGAGGCGCTGGCGGCGAGCGACGCCGGGCCCATGGCCTGCGCCGGGGTCACGGTCTTCAACGGACTGCGGCGCAGCTCCGCCCGGGCCGGCGACCGGGTCGCGGTGCTGGGTCTCGGCGGCCTCGGGCACCTGGGGGTGCGGTACGCGGTGGCGATGGGCTTCGAGACCGTGGCGATCGCCCGGGGCGCGGAGAAGGCCGACTTCGCCAAGCAGCTGGGCGCCCACCACTACGTCGACAGCACCGCCGGCACCCCGGTCGCCGAGGCCCTCCAGTCCCTCGGCGGCATGAACGTCGTCCTGGCCACCGCGGGCAGCTCCGAGGCCATCACCGCCACCGTGGACGGCCTCGCCCCGCGCGGCGAGCTCGTCGTCATCGGTGCGGACGCCGAGCCACTGGGCATCAGCCCGATCCAGCTCCTCATGGCCGGCCGGGTCGTACGCGGCCACCCGTCCGGGACCGCGCAGGACGTGCAGGACACCATGGACTTCAGTGCCCTGCACGGCATCCGCCCGATGACCGAGACCGTGCCGCTGGACGACGTGGCGGAGGCCTACCAGAAGATGCTCGCCGGCAAGGCCCGCTTCCGGATGGTGCTCACCAACGGCTGATCGCGGGCACCGCGGGACCGGCCCGGCGGGTCAGCCGCCGAGCCGGTCCAGTGCCGCCAGTACCGGGGCCGCGCCGTTCTCGGCGCGGATGCGGGCGCCCAGGGCGCGCGCCCGCTTCCCGTACTCCGGCTCGCGGGTGGCCCGTACCAGGGCCGAGGACAGCGCGTCCACGGTCAGGCGGCGCAGCGGTACGACACCCGGGGCGACACCGAGCGCCACCAGCCGTGCGGACCAGAACCCCGCGTCGAACTGGACCGGCACCGGCACCGCAGGCACCCCCGTGCGCAGCCCGGCCGCCGTCGTCCCCGCGCCCGCGTGGTGGACCACGGCGGCCATCCGCGGGAAGAGCAGCGCGTGCGGCACGTCGTCGATGGTCAGCATGTCGTCGCCGGTGGCCACTGAACCGGCCGGCATCCGGCACGGCGGCGCTGCCCAGCCCGACGAAGACCGGCGCGGGGCCCGCCTCCAGGAACTCCCGTACAGCTTGCGGGAGTTGCGTCTCGGTGTCGTAGGGCCACCAGTAGCCGCTCACCGTGAGACCCGGCCGCCAGTCTCGGGGCCGGGGCACCACCAGCGGGCTGAAGCCGTGGTGCACCGACCACAGCCGCCGCTCCCGGGCCCGCCGTGCGGCACCGGCCCGCGTCGGCGGCAGCCCCAGCGAACTCCCTGGTTCCGGCGAGGGGTTGCAGATAGGTGCCCATGCTCGGCAGTTCCAGCCCCTCGGCGATGGTGTGGCCGAGCGGGGCCAGCGAGGCGGACAGCAGCAGGGCGTCGCTGTTCCGGGCCGCCGTGATCAGGTCCTCGGTCATCCGCCCGACGACCCGGCGGGCCATGCCCGCCAGGCGCAGCAGCTTCCCGGCCTCACTGGCGCTGCGGTGCAGGCCCCGGCCGCGCGGAGACTCCAGCTCCGCCCGGGGGTCGACCGGCAGTGCGTGGAACCGTGTGCCGGAGCCCGCCACCAGCGGCTCGAAGCGGGCGTGGGTGACCAGGGTGACCTCGTGTCCGGCCCGGGCGAGCCGGTGGCCCAGCCCGGTGTAGGGGGCCACATCGCCCCGGGACCCCGCCGTCATGATGGCAACGCGCACGACGGCCAGTATGGCGTCGTTCCCTCCCGCTCGGGACCAACGCCCCGGCTTTCCGGAGGGTTCACCCTCGTCGCGGCCGTTGACTCCCCTCCTGGGCGGCTCTACCGCCGGCGCGGCTTGTTCGGCTTGCCTACGCGGCGGCGGACACCACCAGCAGGCCCGCCGCCGCGAACACCGCGCACCCGAGCAGCAGACATGCCAGCAGGCGCTGTCGCAGTGCCCGGTAGCGCCGCTCGTACGTCTGCCGCAACTCCTCGGCGCGCTCGGCCGTGCGCTGCCAGGAGCGGCGGGACAGCGTCAGGTACTCCGCTTCGAACTCCCGCTCCAGTACGTCCCGTTGGATATCGGTGAGCCAGCCCAGCCGGGACGCCGTGCGCGCCGCCGCCGTACGGCCCTCCTCCCGTGCGGCGGCGAGCAGCAGATGCCCCTCGATCTCCCGCACCAGCGCCCGTTCGTCCGGCTCGGTCATCGCGCCCTCAACTCCCGGTGCCGGTCGGGGGTTTCGCCGTGATGCAGGTCGAAGGCGGGGGACTCACTGCGGATCCGGGGCAAGGCGACGAAATTGTGGCGCGGGGGCGGGCAGGAGGTCGCCCACTCCAGGGAGCGGCCGTAGCCCCACGGGTCGTCGCTCTCGACCCGTTCGCCGTACTTGGCCGTCTTCCACACGTTGTAGAAGAAGGGGAGCATGGACGAGCCGAGCAGGAACGAGAAGATCGTCGAGACCGTGTTGAGCGTGGTGAGTCCCTCGACGGCCAGGTAGTCGGGGATCCGGCGCTGCATGCCGTTGGTGCCCAGCCAGTGCTGGACCAGGAAGGTGCCGTGGAAGCCGATGAACAGCGTCCAGAAGGTGATCTTGCCGAGGCGCTCGTCGAGCATCCTGCCGGTCCACTTCGGCCACCAGAAGTGGAAGCCGGAGAACATGGCGAACACGACCGTGCCGAAGATGACGTAGTGGAAGTGGGCCACCACGAAGTAGGTGTCGGAGGTGGCGAAGTCGATGGGCGGCGAGGCGAGCATGACTCCGGTCAGTCCGCCGAAGACGAACGTGACGAGGAATCCCATCACCCACAGCATCGGTGTCTCGAAGGAGAGACTGCCCTTCCACATCGTGCCGATCCAGTTGAAGAACTTCACACCGGTCGGTACGGCGATCAGGAACGTCAT
>NZ_JBEZMO010000066.1:0-7731 GCF_040652655.1 Streptomyces sp. NPDC048191 | reverse complement strand
CCACTTCGTCGGCAACGGAACCGCCCCCAGCGGCCCCAACCACGGAAACGTCGGCGTCAACGGAAAGTACGGGAACCCGAGAAGCCGCGCCAGGGTCTTGGCGTTGCCGATCATCGGGTAGATCTCCTCCGCCCCGACGATCGAGCACGGGATGATCGGAGCGCCCTGCCGCAGTGCCGTCGACACGAAGCCGCCCCGGCCGAAGCGCTGCAGCTTGTACCGCTCGCTGAAAGGTTTCCCGATGCCCTTGAAGCCCTCCGGCATCACCCCGACCAGCTCACCCTGAGCCAGCAGCCGCTCCGCGTCCTCCGCACAGGCCAGGGTGTGCCCCAGCTTGCGCGCCAGCTCGTTGACCACCGGCAGCACGAAGACCAAGTCGGCCGCCAGCAGACGCAGATGGCGGTCGGCGGGGTGGTGGTCGTGCACGGCGACCTGCATCATCAGCCCGTCCAGCGGCAGCGTCCCGGAGTGGTTGGCGACGATCAGCGCCCCGCCCTTCGCGGGGATGTTCTCGATGCCCTTCACCTCGACCCGGAAGTACTTCTCGTACACCGGCCGCAGCAACGACATCAGGACCTGGTCGGTCAGCTCCTCGTCGAAACCGAAGTCGTCGACGTCGTAGTCCCCGGTCAGCCGGCGCCGCAGAAAGGCCAGCCCGGCCGCCACACGCCGCTCCAGGCCACCGCCCGCCCCGTCGGCACCCGATCCGGCGCCCGACCGCTCCAGCGGCTCCTCCTCACGGCTCACAGGCTCATCTTCCTGCACCCTGGCCCGGCCCGGCAGGGGCTGGACCTCACCCATTTCACCGGCCTCGCCGAGGGCGCCGCGCCGGCTGCCCGCGCCCCGGCGGCGCGCCGGGCGCTGTGCCGCGCTCCCGCGGGACCGGTCGTCGTCGAACGGAATGACCTTGGCGTCCGCCATCGTTGCCGCTCTCCTCAGTTGGCGCTGTCGGCACTGTGCGTCGTGGGCCGGCCGCCGCCCCTCGCGGCCAGCGCGGCGATCCGGTCGACGGCCCCCGCGAGGGCCTGAGGCGGCACCAGTCCGGGGCCCTGGCCGCACGCGAAGTCCGCGAACGTCTCCGCCGTGGTGTACCTGGGTGTGAAGCCCAGCGTCTCGCGCATCTGGACGGTGTCCACCACCCGCCCGTGTGTGAGCAGCCGGATCTGTTCCGGCGAGAAGTCCGTCATACCGAGCGTACGCACCAGCGAACCCGCCCACGTGACCGCGGGCAGCAGCAGCGGCACCGTCGGCCGCCCGAGCCGCCGCGAGCACTGCGAGAGGAGCAGCACACCGTCACCCGCGATGTTGAACGTGCCGCTGTTGAGGGTGCCCCGGCGCGGCTCGTGCGAGGCGATCCTGAGCACCTCGACGACGTCGTCCTCGTGCACGAACTGCAGCCGCGGGTCGTAGCCGAACACGGTCGGCAGGACGGGCAGCGCGAAGTAGGAGGCGAGCGGGGTGTCGGCGGCCGGCCCGAGGATGTTGGCGAACCGCAGCACGCACACGGCGACGTCCGGCCGCCGCCGGGCGAACCCGCGCACATACCCCTCGACCTCGACGGTGTCCTTCGCGAAACCGCCGCTCGGCAGCGACTTCGCCGGGGTCGTCTCGGTGAAGACGGCCGGATCGCGCGGCGCCGAGCCGTAGACGTTGGTGCTGGACTTCACCACCAGGCGCTTCACGGTCGGCGACTTCTGGCAGGCCCCGAGCAGCTGCATGGTGCCGATGACGTTGGTCTCCTTGACCGTGGCCCGGCTGCCGCTGCCCAGCGGCGTGCCCGTCACATCCATGTGGACGACCGTGTCGGCGCCCGTCTCCGCGAGCACCCGTGCGATCGTCGGGTGCCGGATGTCGGCCTGGATGAAGTCCGCCCCGCCCAGATGGTGCGCCGGCGCCACCGCGTCCACGGCGATCACTCGGTCGACCTCCGGATCCCGCTGGATCCGCCGTACGAACCGGCCGCCCAGCTGCCGGGCCACTCCGGTGACGAGCACGACCTTCCCCAAGATCAGCGCCTTCCTTCCGCGACCGCCTGTGTGCGGCCAACTTAGCGGGTTGATGTTGCGCTGTGATGACCCCCCGATGCACGAAGTGACGGAAATTCACTCATCGGAATATGCCGCCTTCACCGGATCTCCCGAAGGCGGCCGGATACGCCTGTGGCCCCCCACCACTGCTGGTGGGGGGCCACAGGTACACGCTCTCGCGCGGTCGCCTACTTCTTGTTGCGACGCTGAACGCGCGTGCGCTTGAGCAGCTTGCGGTGCTTCTTCTTGGCCATCCGCTTGCGCCGCTTCTTGATAACAGAGCCCACGACTACCCTCGCTCACTTCTCATCACTCGGTTGTTTGGGCGCCATGGGCCCACACGACCTACGAGGGGCTAGCCTACCCAACCGAGCGCTCAGGTCGTAATCGAGGGGGTACCCCCGGGTCACCCCGGGGTCGCCGTCAAGCCGTCTCCACCCCCACATAGCTGTCACGGAGGTACTCGTGTACCGCTTGTTCCGGGACGCGGAAGGACCGCCCCACCCGGATAGCGGGCAGATGACCACTGTGCACCAGGCGGTACACGGTCATCTTCGACACTCGCATCACCGAGGCGACCTCCGCCACGGTAAGGAACTGAACCTCGTTCAGAGGCCTCTCGCCAGCTGCAGCCATGACACACCTGAACCTTCCGCACTCGACGGCCACCGGCTTCCCCTTCCGGTGACTCTTCGTCGTTGCGTGCTCACTCCCCAATGTAGGGGCGGGTGATGCAAGTGGGGAAGAGGTGCACCCATCGCAGGCCTACTGTGACAGACACGCTCGTTTGAGTACGTAGCGGGTAAGCGGCCGGTAGTGATCAGACAGCACCCCGTCATCAACCGGAACGGCCACGGACACGCGCCCCTCCGCCTCCCCCACGAACAGCGCCGGATCGTCGGTGTCGGCCAGCCCGATGGCCTCGAACCCCAGCTGACCAGCACCGCAGACCCAGCCGTGGTCGCCGACGACCAGCTCGGGCAACGGCCCGCCACCCTCCGCCGACGCCTCCAGCGCGACCCGAACCGGGAGCGGCGAATGACAGTGCACGCCCGGCTCACAACCGGGGCGCCCACCGTCGGTTTCCCGCACCAACCCGACTCCCCGTGTGTAGTCCAGCGCACACGTACGTAGACCGAACCGGGTCAATATGTCGACACAGCGACCCTGCGCCGGGGTGAGCACGTCACACCCCGCCGCCGAGAGCGCGTCCGCCAAGCCGGCGTAGAACCCGAGCAGCCGCTGCGGATGCCCGGTCCCGAACAACACGGGCACGCCCCGCCTGGCCGCGTCCCCGATCCGCCCCGCGAACGCGTCCAGCGCGGCCAGTGTCCGCTCCGGATCGATCACATCCCGGCCCGAAGTATGCCGGGGATCGGCCGAAACCCCGCACTTCCGCGCCATGAGACGCAGCAAGTCCCGCTGCCCCCACGCTCCTTCGGGATCGAGCCCGATCAACACGCGTGGATCCCGGGCAGCGAACAGCCGATAACTGCGCAGACTGTCCTCCCGGGAGGTCCCCACCTCCCCGGCGAGCCCGGCAGCCAGCAGATGCGCACGCAGAGCCCCGCTGGTCGACATGGGTGCGATGGTGACGCATGGGGGCGGGAGAGGGGACCGGAACCGGGGAAGTGCGCACGGTTGGCGTAACCGGCACCCGGGTGCCGGCGCCCGCCGCGGCCGCGCCCACCCGGGCGGCATCGGCACAGCGCGACTACGGCAGCAGCCCCCGCATCGGGAACACCGCCCGCCGGGTCGCCCGTACCGCCTGATCCAGCCGGTCCGCGGGGTCGTAACCCGACTCCCACGACGCCCAACTCACCGGCCAGCGACCATCGGTCATCCGCTGCGGCCCCAACTGCCGGGTCCGGGCGAACACCTCCTGACGCCACCCCTCAGGGATCACCGTCTCCGGCGCCACCGGCCGCCCCGCCGCGATTCCCACCAGATGCGTCCACGACCGCGGCACGACCTCCACCACCGCGTACCCGCCCCCACCGAGCGCGACCCACTTCCCCCCGGCGTACTCGTGCGCCAGCTCATGGCACGCCACCTGCACGGCGCGCTGCGCGTCCAGCGACACGGCGAGATGCGCGAGCGGATCCTCGAAGTGCGTGTCGGCCCCGTGCTGCGACACCAGCACCTGCGGCCGGAACTCCGCGAGCAGCTCCGGCACCACCGCGTGAAACGCCCGCACCCACCCCGCGTCCCCGGTCCCCGCCGGAAGCGCCACGTTCACCGCGGCCCCCTCGCCCGCCCCGGCCCCGGTCTCCTCCGGCCACCCGGTCTGCGGGAACAACGTACGGGGGTGCTCGTGCAGCGAGATCGTCAGCACCCGAGGATCCTCCCAGAACGCCGCCTGCACCCCGTCCCCGTGATGCACGTCGACATCCACATAGGCGACCCGCTCGGCCCCCAGCTCCAGCAGCCGCGCGATCGCGAGGGACGCGTCGTTGTAGACGCAGAACCCCGACGCGCCTCCGGGCATCGCATGATGCAGACCGCCGGCGAAGTTCACGGCGTGATCGGCGTCCCCCCGCCAGACGGCCTCCGCCGCCCCCACCGACTGCCCGGCGATCAGCGCGGACACCTCGTGCATCCCGGCGAAGGCGGGATCGTCGATCGTCCCCAGCCCGTACGAGCCGTCGGCCCCCGCCGGATTCGCGGACGCCGCCTTCACCGCGTCGATGTAGTCCTCCCGGTGGACCAGCCGCAGCGTCGACTCCCCGGCCGGCTTGGCCGCGACGACCTCCATCTCCCGGTCGAGCCCGAAGGCACCCACCAGTTTCCGGGTCAGTGCCAGCCGGACCGGATCCATCGGATGGTCCGGGCCGAAGTCATAGCCCGTTACTGCCTCGTCCCACATCAGCTGTGCGCGGCCGCTCATGCCCGCCACCGTATCGGTCCGGTTGAGCGGCGAACGATCTGGCGTACACCAACGTCACCAGCACCAACACCATCGGCACCAGCATGGCCCCCCGGTAGCTCCACGCCTCCCCCAGCGCCCCCACCAACGGCGAACCGACCAGAAAACCCACGTAATTGAAGATGTTCAGACGCGCGACGGCAGCGTCCGAAGCCCCGGGAAACAGCCGTCCCGCCGCCGCGAAGGTCTGCGGCACCAGCACGCACAGCCCCAGACCCAACAGCGTGAACCCGAGCATCCCGACCCACGCCCCCGGCGCCGAGGCCACCACCGCGAACCCGCCGGCCGCCACCAGCGCCCCGAGCCGCACGACCGCCGCCGCCCCGAACCGCCGCACCCCGAAGTCCCCGATGGCCCGCCCCAGCAGCGTGGTCACCATGTACACGTTGTACGGCACGGTCGCCAGCTGCTCCGAACTGCCCAGCACGTCCTTCAGGTACTTCGCACTCCAGTTGGAGACGGTCGAGTCCCCGATGTAGGCGAAGGTCATCACCAGGCACAGCGGCAGCAGCAGCTTGAAGACGACACCCCCGCTCCGGCCCCGTTCCTCCCCCACGGGCGCCGGATCCCCGTCGACGTACCACCGGCTCCCCACGAGCGTCGCCGGCAACAGCACGGCCACCACCGGCAGGTACGACACCCACAGCGCGAGATGCCAGTGCGCCCCGACCCACGCCAGCGAGGCGCCCAGGATCCCGCCCAGGCTGTACGCGGCGTGGAAGCTGAGCATGATGCTGCGCCCGTACGACCGCTGCAGGCTCACCCCGAGCATGTTCATCGAGGCGTCCAGCGCCCCCACGGCCAGTCCGAACGCGCCCAGCGCCACGGCCAGCTCCGCGATGCGCCCGCCCGCCCCGGCGCCGAGCAGCGCCAGCAGCACCACCGGCTGGGACCAGCGCAGCAGCCGGCTCGGCCGTATTCGCTTGACCAGCTGCTCGGTGGTCACGCTGCCGACACCGGCGAGGACCGGTACGGCGGCCAGGAAGACCGGCAGCAGCGCGTCGGAGACGCCGTACCGGTCCTGGACGGCCGGGATCCGCGTCACCAGCAGGGCGAAGGTGGCGCCTTGGGCGAAGAAGCTGAACGCCAACGAGGCCCTACCGCGCCGCAGCACATCAGTCATGGCGGCGAGCGTAGGGCCCCGGGCTACCTGTGGGTAGATCCAGCCAAAGATGAATTTCCTTCAGCTTCACCTCTTCGCGGATCAGGCGGCGACAGCGACCTCGGGCGCCCCGGCCTTGCCCGCCTCGGCCTCGGCGGCCAGCATCTTCTCCATCGGCTCGATGGCCAGACCGCCACCGACGAGCATGCCGATCCCGATCGCGCCGACCAGGAAGACCGTGCCGAGCCAGACCATGGTGTCCACGGGGACCGTGTAGGCGCCCACGACGCGCCCGACGCACTCGGCGAGCAGTGCCACACCCCACACGATCGAGTAGGCCCGCTCCTTGCGCAGGAAGGCCGCGGACCGGTCCGAGGCCCCGGACGTCAGTCGCGCCCAGGCGGCCTCCTTGGCCGCGTCGGCCTTGACCAGGAAGGGCTTCAGACCGGCGGTCATCATCGGCTTGCCCAGCCGCACGGAGAGCAGGATCCCGATCGCGACGGTGCTGCTGACCGCGCCGTCCTTGGCGAGCATCAGCCGGGGGTCACCGGAGACGAAGGTCAGCAGCAGCGAGACCACGTTGACGACCAGGATCAGCCCGGCCAACCCGTTCGTCCTCCGCTCCTTCACCAGGCTCCACAGGGTCCGCAGCGCCGGCACCACACTGCTCCAGGCGAGTGCCGCGAAGGTGCTCGTCCCGAAGCCGTCCTTGAGGACGTAGTACGAGCCGATCGGCACCGCCACGTCCAGGATCAGCGGCTTGAAGTTGTCCAGCACGCTCGGGTTCTGCTTCTGCTGCCCGGTCCGGCTCTGGGTCCCCGTGTTCTTCGTCATGCCCTCAGCTTCGCGTGCGCAGGGGATGCGCCAGTAGAAACGATCGTCCGGACGTCCGTATGACAATTGTCAGGCACCGGGCGATGGCTCCCGTCAGACCAGCAGATCAGCCAACTCGCCCATGGCGGAGAAAAGTTGGTCGGCGCCGGCCAGCTTCGCCGCCGGCGTCATCGCGGTGAACCCGTAGACGGTCATCCCGGCCGCCACGGCCGCCTGGACGCCCAGCGGGGAGTCCTCCACGACCAGGCACCGCTCCGGCGTGACGCCCATCCGCTCCGCGGCGTACAGGAAGAGATCGGGCGCCGGCTTCCCCCGCCCCACGTCCTCGGAGCTGAAGACCCGCTCCGGCGCGAACCACTGGTCGAGCCCGGTCGTACGGTGCCCGACCCGGATCCGCGCATGGCTCCCGGAGGAGGCCACGCAGTACGGCACCCCGTCCGCGGCCAGCTTCTCCAGCACGCCGGTGACCCCCGCCACCGGCTTCAACTCCCTCTCGAACGCGGCGAAGACACGTGCGTGGAAGACGTCGTCGAAGTCGTCCGGCAGCCGCTGCCCCGTCCGCTCCAGCACCAGGTCGTGGATCCGGTGCATCGCCGAGCCCATGTAGTCCCGTATGGAGTCCTCGTACGAGGTCGGGTGGCCCAGCTCGGTCAGATAGGCGGCCAGATGCCGGTTGGAGATGGGCTCACTGTCGACGAGCACACCGTCGTTGTCGAAGACGACCAGGTCGTAGCGCATGCAGACGAGCTTAAACGCAGAAAGGCCCACGCCGTGTGGCGTGGGCCTTTCCCAAGAATTGTTCGGCGGCGTCCTACTCTCCCACAGGGTCCCCCCTGCAGTAC
>NZ_JBEZMO010000065.1:0-7820 GCF_040652655.1 Streptomyces sp. NPDC048191 | reverse complement strand
CCGAGGACGAGAACAGCCCCGCGACGGCCTGCGGCCAGCCGGCCTTCATCAGAATGGTGGGCATCCAGCTCACGACGAGTGAGAAGAGCCCCCAGATTCCCGTGTAGAACGCCATTGCGGAGAGCACGGGCCGCGTGCGGACCGCGCGCAGAATCGCCGAACGCCTCGCACAGCTCGGGGACAAGCCCCTTCTCTGGCATGTCCACCAGCGCTGCCTGGAGGCCAAGTGCCTCGACGGCGTGGTGGTCGCCACCGATGACGAGCGCATCGAGAGGGCGTGCCACGAGCTGGGCGTCGAGTGCATGCGCACCGGAGAACACCTCACCGGCACGGACTGCGTCGCGGAGTGCGCTGAACACCTGCCGGCCGACGCGTACATCAACGTCCAGGGCGTCGAGCCGTTCGTCTCCCCTACTGCGATCGACGCGGTCTCGGAAGCCCTGGAGCGCCTAGCGCCCGGATCGCTCGCCGTGAACGCGTACACGGACTTGGACGACGTCGGCGTGGTGCTGGACCACAACGTCGTCAAGGTCGTCGTCGACGCGGAGGCGAACGCCCTGATGTTCTCCCGGCAGGCGATCCCCTACCCACGAGGAGACCGGCCGAGATACCGACGACAGCTGGGGCTTTACGGCTTTACCGCTTCACGGGAACGGCCCTCAGTCTGTCCGACAGCTCCCCCAAGAGCCTCTGGAGCGAACCGAAGGCGTGGAGATGCTGCGGTTCGTCGAGCATGGTCACGGCGTGCTGATGCTTCCTGTCATCGACGAAGGCCTGGCCGTCGACACACCGGAAGACCTGGCGAGAGCCAGCTCGCTCCTTCGGTCTCAGACGACCCGCTGACCGGCGCCAACAGCCCCAAGGGCGGGGACCCTGAAACCCACCCGTCACACGTGCATCGAGTCACGGCTTGTCGGCCACGTGCGGAACAGTCGGCGCCCAGGCCGAACAAGGTCCGCGCTCCCGCCCCCGCCCCGGCACACCGGCGGCTCTTGGGTGAACGCGGACCGATGACCGTTGTGGTGCGGCACTCGCCGTCCCGTCGTCGTATTGCAGGCCGCGGCGCCGGTCATGCCGACCGGCGAAGCAAGGTTTCCACGAAGGTGCTCAGCATCACGCAGGCGCTCGCCGTGTCGCGCATCGTACGCTCGCGGTCACCATCCGTGAGCAGCTGCATCGACAGGCCGTCGGCCAGGGTGACGACCATGCGGGTCACGGACGCGATCTCCTCGTTCGATGCCGTCTCCTTGGCCGAGCACAGCACGTCCTGCCAGCCCGCGAGGAACATGTCGTACATGCGGACCGCGAGCTCTGGGTTGGTAGTCTGCGCCCACATGGTGATCGCGAACGTAGCCCGGGTCTGGTCGAGATGGTCGACGGCGTACTGCATGGTTCGGGTCAGCAAACGCTCGGCGGTCTGCGCGAGGCCTGCCTCCTCGCCGTTCACACCCTCGGAATCGACCCGCAGACTTTCTGACAGGTGCTCGAAGACCGCGAGGAGCAGATTTTCCTTGGTCTGGAAGCAGTAGTGCAGTGACGTCTGAGAAGCGTTGGCCTCTTCGGCGATCCGTCGCGTGGTTGCGCCAGCCGCCCCGTCTCGGGCGATGACCCGCACAGCCGCATCGATGAACTGCTCGCGACGAGCAGCGGCCGGAATGCGAGCCAAGCGCCCACTCCTGTTGATTCAGTCGGTTGATCCAGTCGGGACTGTAGCACTCGACGGCCGGCTGCCCGGCCCCGCCGCCCGGGCCTCGTCCTCCACGGCACCCCGCACCACCGCGAGCCGGAGCGACGACCCGTCGCGGTCAAACCGGATCGTGTCGCCCGGTCCCGCCCCGCCCCGCAGGATCTCGCGCGACACGGCGGAGACGAGCTGCTTCCGGATCGCTCGCAGCAGTGGACGCGCACCGTCGTTGCCGTCGCCCATTTCGCTGACCAACTCACGTGCCTGGCAGGTGAGTTCGAGCGAGATACCCTTGCCCGACAGGTGGGCTGCGACCACGCCGACATGCAGGTCGACAAGTCGCTCCAGCTCACGGCGGCCCAGCGTCGCGAACTCGACGACGTCGTCGAGCCGGGTCACGAAGTCGGCCCGGAACTGCTGCCGTACGGCGTCCGGACCGGCGAGGCCTGATGTCATCACCAGTACTACGTTGCGGAAGCTGACCAGCCGGCCCTGGCCGTCGGTGAGCGATCCGTGGTCGACCACCTGGCGCAGCAGTCCGTGGATGTCCGGGTGTGCCTGCTCGATGTCGTCCAGGAGGACGACCGCGTACGGGCGGCGCCGAACGGCCTCGGTCAGCTGGCCGCCCTCCTCGTAGCCGACGTAGCCCGGTGGCGCACCGATGAGGCGGGTGACGGACTGCTTTTCGGCGTACTCCGACATGTCGAGCTGGATCAGCGCGTCGTCGCTGTCGAACATGAACTCGGCCAGTGCATGGGCGAGATGGGTCTTTCCCACGCCGCCCGGTCCGCAGAACAGAAGCGCGGCAATCGGCCGGTTCGGATCCCCGAGGCCGGTGCGGGCGTTGTGTAGCGCAGCCGAGACACTGGCGATCGCCTCCCGCTGGCCCACGACGCGGGCACCGAGGCGCGCCTCCATGCGGAGGAGTTTCTCCAGTTCTTCCTCACGTAGCCGGGACACCGGGATGCCGGTCCACTGCGCGACCACGCGTGCGACATCCTCCTCGTCGACGATCGCGGACTCGCCTGCATCGGGCCACCGTGAGCCGGAGTCGAGTTCGATCCGGCGCTGCGAGGCGGCCTCGTCGATGAGGTCGATCGCCTTGTCGGGGAGGTACCGGTCCGCGATGTAGCGCTTGCTGAGTGTCACCGCTGCGGTGAGTGCAGCATCGGTGATCAGCACGTCGTGGTAGCCCTCGTAGCTGGGTCGCAGGCCCCGGAGCATCTCGACGGCGTTGTCGGGCGTGGGTTCCTCGACGTGCACCGGCTGGAAGCGGCGCTCCAGCGCGCCGTCCGACTCGACGTACTTGCGGTACTCGTCGCGCGTGGTGGCGCCGAGCGTGCGCAGCGAGCCGCGGGCCAGCATCGGTTTGAGGAGGTTGCCGGCGTCGACCGCGCCCTCCGCGGCGCCGGCTCCGATGATCGTGTGCAGTTCGTCGATGAACAGGATGATGCCGCCGTCCGCCGCGTCGACGTCCTTGAGCACGGCCTTGACCCGGTCCTCGAACTCCCCCCGGTACGACGCCCCGGCGATCAGGGCACCGACGTCCAGCGCGATCACCCGACGGTTTTGCAGCGCTCTCGGGACCTCGCCCGCGACGATGCGCTGGGCGAGCCCCTCGGCGATGGCGGTCTTGCCCACCCCCGGGTCACCGATCAGCACGGGGTTGTTCTTGCGCCGCCGGGACAGCACCTGGACGACCCGGGCGATCTCGGTGTCGCGGCCGACCACGGCATCGAGTGCGCTGCGGAAGGCGAGCTCGGTCAGGTCGCGGCCGAACCGGAGCACCTGGCTGGACACCCGGGCGGGCCGCCACTGGACGTCCAGGCAGGTGCGCTCGGGTTCGGCGTCGAGGACCTGCCACGGTCCGCGCACGCGTCGTACGGCGTCCAGTACCGCGGTCCGGTCGGCGCCCGTGGCGCGCATCAACTCACCGACCGGGTCGCGTCGGTCGGCCAGGGCGACGACGAGGTGCTCGACCGACACGAACGCGTCGCCCAGCTGACGTGCCTCGTGCTCGGCGGCCCGCAGTAGCGAGAGGAGCTCGGGCTGGGGTCGGGCGGTATCGGCGTCGGTCGGCGGCCGTTCCCCCGAGAAGTCGCCCGGAGGGCCTCGGAAGCCCTCCGGGTCCGCGCGCAGCGAACCCCGAAGATCATCCGGGTCCACGCCCAGGTCCGCCAGCACCGGCCCGACGATGGTCGCCTGCTGGTCGAGGACCGCGGCCAGCACTTGGGCCGGGCCGGTCGCTGCCGGACCATTCGGCGTCGGACCACTCGGTCCCGGCGACCAGGCTCGGTCCAGCGCTTCCAGCGCGCGGCGGGTGTAGTCGGCCTTCAGCTCTTCGCGGGGGAACATCTGCGTCGCCTACCTATCCGGCTCAGGCCTCGTGCCGCGTCGCGGTGCCGCTCGATCCCTTGGCGCGGGCGCGCACCTTGACCTCGATGGCCTCCCGGGTCAGCCGACGCTGCACGTCGACCGCCGCCTTCTTGCCCATCTCGACGGCGCCCTCCATCCACGCCATGAAGTTGCTGGCGATGTCCGAGGTCGCGAAGTGGACCCGACCCTCCGGGCGGGAGAGCTCGGAGTGCCACCGGCTGAGGCGCTGCGGCGGGTACGCCGCCATGCCACCGCGGCCGGACCACTGATCGTCCACCCAGTCGTGACACTCGTAGGCGACGAGCTCGGCGTCGGGGCACATCGTCTTCACGAAACGCTCGATACCGGCGAAGCTGGTGCCGAAGCGGTCGTCCCGGTCCGGGTGGTCGATGAAGAAACCGACGATGAGCTGGCCGTCCTCCCCCAGATCGTGCTCGCCGAAGATGACAGCCGCACCATTGGCCTGGGGGGCCTCCGCCAGCATGTAGGGGAATCGCGGCGCGTTCTTGACCTGCGCGTACACCTTGACGGGGTAGGCGACGCTGCGTTCGCTCGAGGTGGTGAACTTGGCCTCGCTCAGCGGCGGTTCGAAACGGATGGTGGACCAGCAGGCCAGCGGGGTCGCCACGACGACCGTAGCCGCCGTGAAGGTGTCGCCGGCCTCGGTCGTCACCCTCACTCCGTCCTCATTCTGCTCGACGCTCGCCACCGGGGTCTCCAGCCGGATGTCGGCCCCGGCGGAGTCGTCGGCCATCGCCTGGATGAGCGCACCGGTGCCCTCGACGATGTAGGCGTCCAGCACGCCCCAGGTACGGATCAGGCTGTGGTCCATCTGCGCGATGAACCCCAGCGGGGGAAGCGCGGAGATCTCCTCCGGATAGCGGCCGGTGAGGATGGTCCCGAAGAAGGTGAAGAAGCCACGGACGGAGTCACTGACCCCCAGGCTGTCGAGGTACTCGTTGAAGGGGATGTCCAGGTCCTCGACGTTCTGGCGGTCCAGCGGCACTCCCCGCTGGATCCGGTGCGCGTCCGTGAGCATCTTGAAGGCGGCCTTCTCGAAGTCGTAGACGTCCTCCAGCGGCACCGGCAGCGGGCCCGGATTGTACTGCCCGGCCAGCAGTGTCGGGTAGCACTCCGGCATCGAGCTGTGCGTCATGGTCAGCCCGTACCGCTCGATCTCGGACATCATGTTGACCTGGCGATCGGGCCACACCCACTGCCCGCCCAGCTCGACGATTCCCTCGTAGTCCCCCACACTCCGCTGCTCGGACCAGGTGCGACCACCCAGCCGGTCGCGCGCCTCCAGCAACAGCACGGAGTAGCCCTGATCCGACAGATCCCGGCACGCGCTCACCCCGGCGAACCCTCCGCCGATGACGATCGTGTCGTAGTCGAACGTCCCGTCCTTCATCTTCTGCTCCCTTGGTTCTGTTCCGATGACTGGATTAAGCGACTGAATCATTTGCTCCAGTCGTTCGCTCAAGATTGTGGTGCGGGTTGCAGCCTGTCAATCCCCGGCGACAGTGCCCCTTCGACAAGGAGTGGGGTGAGCGACCGAGCGGCGCGGCGCCCGCCGAGGCCTTGCGGCATAGGGCTGCTGCGAGGCCTCGACGCGGCATGACGGTGGACCGCTACGTGGCCCTCGGCGGTGCCGGTGCCGCGCGACTCGCGCTCGATGCGCCACGCCACCGCTCAAAAGACATGGCCGGTGATGCCTTGCCGTAGATGGGCGCGTGGCTGCAGCTCTTGTGGTGGCGGTCGCGTGGGCACCGGGCGGATGTCTTTCACCTGCCTGGTCCGTGAAAGCTTGTGAGCGGGCGGCGGCGTTCGATGCCGCGTGAGCCCTGGCGGCCTTCGGCCTCGTCACTCCGTCAGCGCGCTCGGAACGGCGGCCCTCCTCCGGCTGTCCGCTCGGCTGACCCGCCACGGGTCAGCCGAGTTCGCGCTTGAGGATCTTTCCGGTCGCTGTCATCGGGAGCGATTCGACGAACTCGACGATGCGGGGGTACTTGTAGGCGGCCATCTGCTGCCGCGCCCAGTCGACCAGCTTGGCCTCGCTGAGGTCGGCGTCGGTGTTGCGGATCACGAAAGCCTTGATCTCCTCGCCATGGCTGTGGTGAGGTACTCCGATCACCGCCGCGAGCGAGATGTCGGGGTGGGTCATCAGGACCTCCTCGACTTCACGGGGGTACACGTTGAAGCCGCCCCTGATGATCATGTCCTTGGTGCGGTCGACGATGTAGTAGAAGCCGTCCTCGTCCTTCCTGGCCAGATCACCGGAACGGAACCAGCCGTCCCGCATGGCCTCCACGGTGACCTCGGGGCGGTTGTAGTAGCCCTTCATGACGTTGTGGCCCTTTATCGCGATCTCGCCGACCGAGCCGACCTCGGTGACCTCGTTCCAGTCCCGGTCGACCAGCTTGCACTGCACCCCCCAGACCGGGATGCCGATCGAGCCCGGCCGCGGCTCGCGCTGCGGGTCGGAGAACGTCGTGACAGGCGAGGTCTCCGACAGGCCGTAGCCCTCCAGGATTTGGATTCCGAACCGCTTCTTGACCTGGCTGATGATCTCCAGCGGCAGGGCCGCGCCGCCGGACACTCCCGCCCGGAGGTTGCTGGCGATCCGGTCCACGTCGACGTCCTCGGTGAGCGCGCCCAGCAGGCCCCACCACATGGTGGGCACGCCGGCGAAGAAGGTGATGTCCTCCTTCTCCATGAGCGCGACCGCCTGTGCGGCGTCGAAGCGCGGCAACAGTACGAGCGTGGCGGCCATCGAGAAGCCCGCATTCATCTGCACGGTGGCACCGAAGGAGTGGAACAGTGGCAGAGTGAGCAGGTGCCTGTCAGCTGCGGGCCGGTTACCGAAGACCCCGTTGCAGGTGAGCGCGTTGAGCACGAGGTTGGCGTGGCTGAGCTCGGCGCCCTTGGCCTGGCCCGTCGTGCCACTCGTGTACAGGATGACCGCGGTGTCGTCGCTCGAGGTGGCGGCGCTGTCGAAGGTGGGTGCCTTTCCGGCCAGAGCCGCGCCCAGGGTTTCCGCGCCCTCGATCAGACTGGCCGCGGCCCGGTCGGCGGTGATCAGGAAGAAATGCTCGCAACCACTGGCCTGCCGGAAGCCGGCGAAGCCCTCGGCGCCGATCGGCAGTTCAGGAGTGCCCTGAAAGCAGAAATACGCCTTCGCCTCGGAGTCGGCGAGGTGGTACGCGATCTCACGGCCCTTGAGCAGCACATTGAGCGGCACCACGACCGCGCCGGCCTTCAGGATGCCGTAGTAGACGATCGGGAAGTACGGCAAGTTCGGGCAACTGAGGGCCACCTTGTCGCCGGGCCTGACGCCGCGCTCGACGAGCAGGTTCGCGACCTTGTTGGCGGCGCTGTCCACCTGGGCGTAGGTGAGCCGGGTGTTGCCCAGGACCAGTGCGTCACGGGTGGGGTGACAGCGGGCGCTGTCTTCGAGGAGCGAGGCGAGATTGAGCATGATTCCTACTTGCTGGGTGCGGGTGGCCGTGGAGTCGGGTCGACGTCCGGTCGGTGTGCCCCGTCATGCGTGTCGGCGCCGACAAGCCGCCCCCGGAAGGGCGGCGACTCCGCTCACCCAGGGCGGGGCAGGGTTCATGCGGCTTCTGCGGCCGGTACTTCTGATCGGACTGCCGCCTCCGGCGACGGCACCTGGGACTTCCCTTCGTCGAACCCGAACAGCGGGGCGACGACACAGAGAAGGAATGTGGAGATCGCGACCGCGAGGAATCCGGCGGTGAAG
>NZ_JBEZMO010000064.1:0-8043 GCF_040652655.1 Streptomyces sp. NPDC048191 | reverse complement strand
GGCCCGGAGCGTCTGCTCCGGGCCGGCCCGCCCACGCGCCGTCAGGTTGCGGCGGGAACGGGGTCGCGGGTCGGTGCGGGCGTCTCCTTCGGATCGGACTCGGCCGGCACCGCAGAAGGGGCGGGAGCAGGGGCGTAGGGGATCTCGCCGCGCAGGACGGCCTTGGCTCGGTCCTCGTCGAGCTCGCCCTCCCAGCGGGCGACGGCCAGGGTGGCGACGCCGTTGCCGACCAGGCTGGTCAGGGCGCGGGCTTCGGACATGAACCGGTCGACGCCGAAGACCAGCGCGAGGGCGGCGACCGGGACGTGGGGGACGGCGCTGAGAGTGGCGGCCAGGGCGATGAAGCCTGAGCCGGTGACGCCCGCGGCGCCCTTGGAGGTGAGCAGCATGACGGCGAGCATGCCCAGCTGCTGGGTGAGGCTGAGGTGGATACCGAGGGCCTGGGCGAGGAAGACCGAGCCCATGGTCAGGTAGATGGCGGTGCCGTCGAGGTTGAAGGAGTACCCGGCGGGCAGCGTGATGCCGACGACCGGTTTCGAGGCGCCCACGTGCTGGAGCTTGGCCATCATGCGCGGCAGGACGGGCTCGGTGGAGGAGGTGCCCAGGACGATCAGCAGCTCTTCCTTGATGTAGCGCAAGAAGGGCAGCAGCCGCAGTCCGTTCAGGCGCATCACGGTCCCGAGGACGACCAGGACGAAAAGGAGGGCGGTCAGCCAGAACGAGCCGACCAGCAGGGCCAGGTGGCGCAGGGTGCCCAGGCCGTAGTGGCCGATCGTGAAGGCCATCGAGCCGAACGCGCCGAGGGGAGCCAGCCGCATGATCCAGCGGATGAGCGTGAACAGTACCGCGGAGAACTTCTCGACGCCCCGGGCGATGCTCAGGCCGGCCTCTCCGCCGGCGTGCAGGCCGAAGCCGAACAGCACCGACACCAGCAGCACCGGAAGGATCTCGTTGCCGGTCAGGGCGCTGACCAGGGTGGCCGGGATGATGGCGAGGAGGAACTCGGCGAAGCCCTCATGGGCCGTGGTCGACTCCGGCGGCAGGCCCTTGGCGGACAGGGTCGAGACATCGACGTGCAGACCGCTGCCCGGCTTGACGACGTTGACGACCACCAGGCCGATCACCATGGCCACGGTGGTCAGCACCTCGAAGTAGACCAGGGCCTTCAGGCTCACGCGGCCGACCGCGCGGGCGTTGCCCATGGAGGCGATGCCATGCACGACCGTGCAGAAGATGATCGGCGCGATGAACATCTTCACCAGCGCGATGAAGCCGTCGCCGAGCGGCTTCAGGTCGGCGCCGACGGACGGCCGCAGCCAGCCCACGGCGGCGCCGAGGAGGACGGCGATCAGGCACTGGACGTACAGGTGGGACAGCATCCGGCGGATGCGGCCCGGTGGTGCGGTGACGGTACCCGGGGCGGCGTCGTTGCGGCTCATACGGGGCGTCCTTCCAGGACGGGAACGAGGAGTTCGGCTCGGGCGATACGCCGGGCAGCGCGGTGCAGCAGCACCGTGGGGGACGCGCCGTCCGGTGCGGGGACGGCTCGGGTGGTGACCACGCCGGCGGGGGTGCCCAGGCGCAGCGCGCCGTCGGCGGTCTGCCGGGCGACGCGGTGGGCGAGGGTGCCGGGGGTGGCGGCGGCCGTGGCCAGGGCCACGGCGGAGGTCAGGCCGATCGCCGGGTGCGGGGCGTGCATGGAGACCATGCGCACGGCCAGGTCGTACTCGTCCTGGTTGACGAGCATGCCCTGCGTGGTGCGATAGAGCGCGGGCCGGGCGACGATGCCCACCTTCGGCACCGCGTGGCTGACCGGATCGCCCTCGCGGGCCAGACCCATGGCCAGCGCTGCCTGGCGGCGCAGCAACGTCAGCGCGGGCACGGCGGTGGCGAACGCGGCGAGGGATTCCGTACCGTCGAGGCCGAACGCCTTGGCCTCGAACAGCGCGGCCGGAGCGCCGGCGTCCACCAGGGATGCCTCGACTGGACCGTCCGGGCCGGTCAGCTCGTCCAGTGCCCGGCCGGTCGGCAGAGCGCGGCCGGTCGTCGAGCCCGCCGGGTCCTGAAACCCGAGCAGGACCGGCACGCCCCGTGCCGAGGTACCCGGGACCACGGCCGTCCCCTCCTCCGGGGCCACGCCCGCGGGGGTGGGGATCGTGCCGGTGAGGCGGGCCCCGGTGTTGACGTTGAGCATGCGGACGGTGGTGGTGTCCGATGCGATCGGCACGAGATCGTGGTGGACGGCGTACAGGGCCACGGCGGTGGCACAGTTGCCGCAGTTGCTGGCCCACTCCACGCGCTCGTCGCCGATGCCGACCTGTGCGAAGGCGTACTCGACGTCCACGCCGGGTTGGGTCGACGCCTGTACGACGGCGGCCTTGGAGGTGGTGGAGGAAGCGCCGCCCACGCCGTCGATCTGACGGGGGTCGGCGGCGTTGAAGGCGGCGAGCAGCAGGGCATCGACATCCACGCCCGTGGCGACCACGTCGCGGTGGTCGAAGATCCAGCACTTGCTGGTTCCTCCGCGGATCATCTCGCCCTGCAGACGCAGCACAACCGACTCCTCACAGCCATGGAAGGGGAAGTCCACCGACGGTCTCGCCGTGCGTGGTGTCCTCCACGGTGGGTTACGACAGCGTGAAGTACAATCTCGGAAATCTGCATGGCTATTAAGGTGAAGTGAACGCTGGAGGTGGCAGCATGCTCGACGTCCGGCGCATTCTGCTGTTCACGGAGGTCGCCCGGCGCGGCTCGGTGACAGCGACCGCCCGCGCCCTCAACTACACACCGTCAGCGGTATCGCAGCAGATCAGCCGCCTGGAAACGGAGGCAGGACAGCCCCTGCTGGAACGCCACGCCCGGGGTGTCACCCTCACCGACGCCGGACGGGCGCTGGCCGAACGAGGGCAACGGATCGAACGCGAACTGCACGCCGCGGAGAACGAACTCGCCGACTACGCCGGTCTGCGCGCGGGCACACTGCGCATCGGTACCTTCCCCACGGTCGGCGCCTCCCTCCTCCCGCAGGCCGTGATCGCCTTCCGGGACGCCCACCCCGACGTACGGCTGACCGTCCGCAGCGCCCGCATCGCCGGACTCTGGACGATGCTGGAGAACCGGGAGATCGAAATGTCGCTGATGTGGGACTACGACTGGTGCCGAATCGACCGGGAGGACATCGTCGTCACCCCACTCCTCGATGACCCGCCGGCCCTTCTCGTCAGCGACCACCATCCCCTCGCCGGCCGTGACGCCGCCTCACTCGCCGACTTCGCAGACGACCCCTGGATCACCCGCGCCGACCATCACCCGGTGGCCGAAGCCCTCGTCCGCGGCTGCCGCGCCGTCGGCTTCGAGCCCCACATCGCCTACGAGGCCCACGACTACCAGGAAGCCCAGGCCATGGTCGCCGCCGGCATCGGCGTCGCCCTCGCCCCCACCCTGGCCCTGGAGGGCATCCGGCCCGCCGTCAACGTCCTGCCCCTCCAGCCGCCGGCCCCCATCCGCCGCATCCTCCTGGTTCACATGGCCGACCACTCGCTCACCCCCGCCGCCCTGACCTTCGCCGGACTCCTCCGCGACGCCGCTGCGGCCCGAACCCTCTGACCCCGAACCACGCCCGCCGGTCATGGAACCGTCACGCTCACCGCGGGGAACCCAGGCCCCCGCATATCGGTGTCGGAGTGGGCAACGGGCGGCGCCAAGCAACCCTGGTCATGTGTTGGGCTCGTGATCCGGGAGGAGCACGGGTCCGAGGTGAGAGTGGCGAGCGTCGGCTCCGGCCGTGACCAGGCCGAGAGCATGGTCGATGTCTTCCACTGCGGGGTGGGGGCGGTGCGCCCGGTCGCGGATCCGGGGCAGCGCCTCGTCCGGGTGCGCGGCCTGCACGTACTTGACGGCGCTCTTGAGGTGGCCCACCTGAAGGGGCTAGGCACTGGACGGGGCGAACACCACCGCTCAGCGGTGACGGTCAGTACGGGTTTCCCAGTACCGCCAGTAACATGATCACCTTGTCTCTGGGTATACCAGTCAGTCAACTTGACGCGTTCAGCGGACGCGCCCTGCCCGGAGATGTCCATGTCTTCTCTCAACGATGCGCTGGAAAACGCGCGCCTCACCTACGAGCAGCACGTGCGGACGTGCCGTCAGTGTCATGCCGACGGCGCGGCCTGCGCCGTGGCCAAGCATCTCCTGCGGATCTACAACAACGCCCGCAGGGAGTACATGCGGTCGCGGGGACGGCACGCGGCGACCGACTGACCGGGCTTTTCGGCCCATGTGATCCGGGAACCCGGTCGCCGTCCCGTCCGCCTGAGACGCAGGAGGCCGCCGTGACGGACCAGTACGGTGACCGGCCGAACCCGGTCACCCGGCACGCCCGCCCTGACTTCCCCTCCCAGGACCAGCCGCATCCGGGCTGGACCGGCCCGATGGATCCGCCGCCCGACCACGGCGAGGACTCCTACCGCGGCGCGGGCCGGCTTCAGGGCCGCAAGACCGTGATCACGGGAGGGGACTCCGGGATCGGCCGGGCCGTGGCGCTGGCGTTCGCCCGCGAGGGCGCGGACGTGCTGTTCACCCATCTCGCCGAGGAGGAGGACGAGGCCCGCGAGACGTCCCGGCTGGTGGAGGACGCCGGACGCAAGGCGGTCGCCGTCTCCTGCGACATCCGGGAGGAGGACAACTGCCGGGCGCTGATCGAGCGGGCGGTCGCCGAGTTCGGCCGTATCGACGTGCTCGTGAACAACGCCGCCTACCAGATGTCCCAGCCGGACGGTATCGAGGCGATCAGCACCGGGCAGTTCGACCGGGTCATGCGGACGAACCTGTACGGCATGTTCTGGCTCACCAAGTTCGCCCTGCCGCACCTGCCGGCCGGCGGCTGCGTCATCAACTCCACGTCCGTACAGGCGTTCAAGCCCAGCCCGCACCTGCTCGACTACGCCATGACCAAGGGCGCGATCGTGACCTTCACCCAGGGGCTCGCGCAGATGGTGGCCGAGCGCGGCATCCGCGTCAACGCGGTGGCCCCGGGGCCGGTGTGGACGCCGTTGATCCCGTCGACCATGCCGGACACCAGGGAGTTCGGGAAGCAGGCCCCGCTCGGCCGCCCGGCCCAGCCCGCCGAACTCGCCCCGGCCTACGTCTACTTGGCCTCCCCGGAGGCGAGTTACATCACCGCCGAGGTGCTCAACGCGACCGGCGGCACTCCGCTTCCCTGACGTCAGGGACGTCAGGCACCGTACACGGCAAGGACGTTGGCGCGCGGTGGTGTGGCGTGCCGGGCCGCGGGACCCTCGGCGAACGTACGCAGGAGGTTCTCCGTGGTGCGGGTGACGAAGGCGCGGGTCCGGGCGTCCATGCCGTGGTCGCGTCCGAGCTCGCCCGTCCCGGCCACCAGGCCCTCCACCCAGCGCATGGTGCCGGTCGCGAACACGCCGGCGCCACTGGCGGCCGTGTAGTACGCCGAATCGCTGTGACTGGCCCGCCCGCCGCAGACCAGCGGGGAGTGCGCGATGATCTCCAGCGGCCCGGGGAGCGGTGAGCCAGGAGTGATCCGGTCGTACTCCACGCCGACCAGATGCGCGAAGCCGTCGCCGGAGCGTACGCCGGTGCCGTCGTACAGCCAGTGACCGGCGGCCCGGACGACATAGGGAGCGTCGACCGGATAGCCCTCGTAGAGCACGCCGGTCAGGGACGACTCGGGATCCGCGGCGGGCGCGAGACGGTAGTCGGTGGTGACCAGCGCGGGGTGCGAGTCGTAGCAGGGGTCGGCGCGGTAGGCGGTCTTGTAGCAGACCACGGTGCGGTCGTCCGCGCCCTCCCCGGCCTCCAGCCGGATCCGGCGGAAGCACGTGTTCGCGCCGAGGAAGGCGATGTTCGTCCCGGCGTCCCGGGCGGCGGTCACCCGGGCCCGCTGCTCCGGTGTCCAGTACTCGTCGTGACCCAGGCACACGACGGCGTGCGCGCCGCGCAGCACCCCGGGGTCGCGGTGCACGTCGACGCCCGTGGTGTAGGCGAGGGGGATGCCGAGGCGCTCGGCCAGCACCACCAGCGCCCGCTCGTACACCAGGAACTTCTCCGCACCGGTGCCGTCGTAGGGCCGGTCGAAGCTCACCGCGAGGGAGCGGGTGGCGTACGCGCCGGACGCGCCGTTGTAGAGGCTGCTGCCGCCCCAGCGGTTGTACGCCTGCCAGGTGGCCGGGGCGTGCAGCAGGACCGTACGGCCGGCGCCCTCGGTGGAGCGGACGATCAGCGGAACGTACCGCTGGTGACCGGTGTCCGCCTCGAGCCGCAGCAGGTAGGCGCCTTCCGGCCAGCCCGAGGTGTCCACCGGGAGCGTCACCGGCCAGTCGGCGCGCACCGTGCGCGTGGCGGGCAGCAGGCGCGGGGCCGGCTGGGTGCGGCCGGGTACGCGCTCGGACACCCAGATCCGGCGGGCCTGCCGGCCCCCGTACCAGCCGACCCGGAACGCGGACACCCGGAACGTCGCCGCGGAGGTGGACACATGCAGCCCGAACTGCTCACCCGGGGTCACGCTGACCCGGTCCGGATAGCCGGTCACCGCGTCCGGCGGGCCGGTGGAGACCACACGCCAGTCGGCGGTGCCCGGGGCGTCCTGCTCGGCCTCGGGCCGGAGCCGCCCGGCGGGGGCCGTGGCGGGGTGCGGATGCGACGGTGCCGCCGTGCACGCGGCGGCCGTGCCGAGGCCGGCGCCCGCGCACAGGCTGAGGAAACGCCGGCGGCCGAGGCCGTCCGACGGCGTGGTGTCGTGTGCCGGAGCCACTTCACCTCCCGGGTGCGAGTCCGCTCCAGCGTCCCGGCGCCCGCGCGGCCGGCGCAACCCGCGGAACCGGCCGAAGCCGGGCCGGAAGGCCCTGCGCACACGCCCCGCGGGGGCACCGGAGGTACGGCCGAACGGGTGACGAGGCCAGCGCTGTCAGGTACGGAAGCCGATGTGCACGTGGTCGTGATGGGTGGCGTCGCTGAAGAACTGACCGGCACTTCCGCCCGACAGCAGCACGGGACCGCCCACGTTGTACGACCCGGCAGCCGCCGCGTCCCGCATGAACCGCTCGATCAGACCGCGTGACGTCGCCGGGTCGACGACCGCGTGCCCGTCGATCCGCCACACGTCGAAGGCCCGGCCGCGCGGATGGTCGCTGGGCCGGCTGGTGCCGAACACGTCCAGCGGATGCCCGGAGCGCACGACGCTCACCTCCAGCCGGTACGTCCGGGCCAGCGCGAGCATCGCCCGCGCCACGCTCGTGTGTACCCGGCCGCTGCGCAGGTCCGCCGCCGCGGCGGGCGGCAGCACGATCCGGTCGTCGCTCAGCACGGTCCGGATGTCCGGCGCGGGCGACCGCACGGGTGGCCCCGGGTGGGCCGGATGCAGGGCGTCGACCGTCCAGGCGGACCCCGACCGGGAGAGACGCACGTCGACCGTCGTCCCGCCGGCGCTCACCGTGCCACCGCGCCGGGTCCACTGCCGGCACACCACCAGCACGCTGGCCGACCGGGTCAGGATTCCGCCGTACTGCGCGTCCACGACCTGCAGCGCCGCCTGGTCGGCCGTCGGCAGCAACGGGCCGGCCTGTGCCACGAGTGCCGTCGGCAGCCCGAGCGCCGCGACCCTCGCACGGGCCGCCCCCGCTCCGCCGTGCCCGTCGGCCCAGGCGCCGATCGCCTCCACGAGCCGCACGGCGCGCAGCTTCGCGGGCGGCTGGACTTCGGCCGGCGTGGGCCGCCAGGGGGTGGTGCGCGGCAGAGCGGGAGCGGGGGAGGGGGAGGGCGACGGCGAGCCGGTCGCGGGCCCCCGGGACGGCTGCGCCTGCGGAGCCTTGCTGCCGGAGCAGCCCGCCACACCGAGCGCGATACCGGCCAGGGCCGCCAGAACGGTACGGCGGCCGGGCGGGGGAGGGGCGGGTGCACGCGTGCGTGTCATGGGGCCCAGTGTCCGCCGGGCGGCCGGGGCCCCGCGAGCGGCCGGGGGCCGGCCACTCCCTTCGGCGGCGTGCGCACGCGCCCCCGGTCACCGTCCGG
>NZ_JBEZMO010000063.1:0-9345 GCF_040652655.1 Streptomyces sp. NPDC048191 | reverse complement strand
CCCTAGATCTACACTCTCCAGCCAACTCTGCTTCCCTCCCCGACGCTCTTCCGATCTCCCGCACCGGCCCCTCGGCCCGTGCACGCCGTCGCTCGCCCCCGCCCGGTGCGGGGGCGAGCTCACCGGCCTTACGGCCGTCGCCGGTCCTGCCGCACCCTCATGGCGTTCCCTCCAGGTGGGCTGCGGGAATGTGCCCCATCCTGCCCCGCTGGTAGTCCTCGACGGCCTGCCGGATCTCCGCCTCGGTGTTCATCACGAACGGGCCGTAGCGGGCGATCGGCTCCCGCAGCGGTACGCCGCCCAGCAGCAGCACCTCAAAGCGGCCGGTGCGTCCGCGCTGATGGGCCCCCGCCCGGACGGTGAGGACATCGCCCGCACCGAACACCGCCAGTTGCCCCTCCCTGACGGGGCGCCTGTCGGCGCCCACGCTCCCCGCTCCCTGCAGGACGTAGACCATCGCGCTGAACTGCGGAACCCACCCGGTCCGCAACTGCGCCCGGGGAAGCAGACTTGCGCGCGCATAGACGATGGGGGTGTAGGTCACGCCCGGCCCCTGGAAACCGCCAAGCCCACCGGCGATCAGGCGTACCAGCGCCCCGCCGTCATCGGAGGTGAGCAGCCGCAGCTTGTCCGCGCGGACGTCCTGGTAGCGCGGCTGCGCCCACTTGCTGGTGCAGGGCAGGTTCACCCACAGCTGGATGCCATGACTGAGGCCGCCCTTGGCCAGGACCTCCTCGCTGGGGACCTCGTCGTGCAGGATCCCTGACCCTGCGGTCATCCACTGCGTGTCCCCGTCCGATATCACGCCTCCGCCAAAGGGCTCCCGCTCCCGACGCACGCCGATCGCGTCGGGGGCGGGTAGGACTCCAGCGTCCTCCCCGACGGCGGATCGGGAGCGAGGTCGTCCGCTGGAGAGTGGTCTTCCCCGCCCCCGTCGGGGACGACCACACAGCACCATCAATGCCTGGGCTGCGGGGGCATGAAGGGAGGCCGCATGCCCGAGTGGATCGGCCCGCGGCACGCGGATCTGGTCGCTGCGTGGAAGCGCACGCAGCAGCCGGACTCGCGTGACCCGGAAGAGCCCAGGCCAGCGAGGGGCTTCATCGTCTCGAGCGAGGGCTGACAGGTGGGGCGGCCCCGGCAGGCGCAACCGGCGGACGGGAACGAAGAAGCCCCAGCCGGGATGTACCCACCAGCTGGGGCCTCTCTTGCGTGTGGCGTTACAGGGGGCGGATGTTCTCCGCCTGCGGGCCCTTCTGGCCCTGCGTAACGTCGAACTCGACCTTCTGGCCCTCCTGCAGCTCGCGGAAGCCCTGAGCGACGATGTTCGAGTAGTGGGCGAAGACGTCGGGGCCGCCACCCTCCTGCTCGATGAAGCCGAAGCCCTTTTCCGCGTTGAACCACTTCACGGTGCCCTTGGCCATGTGCCTGTCTCCTTCGAGGGGACTCGTATCGGGTCCCGCACCGTGCGGGTCCCGGAGGTGATCGCCCTGGTCCGGAGAGGCGTTGAACAGCAAAAACGCCCGCGATGCGATCACGGGCGAACGGGACTTCGGAACCACGACTGCTGATTACGACGCTACACCGGCTGGTGCAGCTCGGCCACAAGACACCACGACGACAACGCGACCCCCGTGGGGCAACCGCCGCCACTGACAGCCGTCCCCCGAATGCGCCTCACCTGCCGTTGGGCGAGGCTGAGGCCATGGCTGAGCGTCGCGTGATCGTGTTCCCGCCCGGAGAGGGTGGCGGCCGTCGCATCCAGGTCGGCAGCGAGATGCTCGGAACCGCATACAGCCTGCATGACCTGAGCGTGTTCCTGGAGCGTGCCGGCCTGGAGGGGGTGGACGTGGTGGACCTGGTGAACTCGCCGCTGATCGAGTGGCACGGTGGCGGCCCGGAGGTATGGGAGCGCTGAACGCCCGTCGGTGGGCTGGCGGCCGTCGTCACCTGTTCGACGCACAGCGGTCGCTGACGCACGCGGGTTCGCGTTCGCTGGGAGCGAGCCCGGCATGCGACCGGAGCTCGCCCCCCATCAAGCCAAGGAGACTCAGCCATGGACCAAGGCAAGATCCATGAGTGGAACGCGGACCCGGGCGAGGGAAGCATCAAGAACGACCAAGGTGGTCCCGTGCTGTACTTCACGGTAGACGACCTCGTGATCGACCCCGACGAGATCCATCCCGGGGACACCGTCTCGTTCCAGATCCAAGGACCGGGACGCGCGGCCAACGTCAACAAGGCCTGAGTCTCGACAGCAGCGCGCGGCGGGCACCACCCGAAGGTACGGGGGTGCCCGCGTGGGTTTCTGGGCCGTGCAGATCAACCGCGGCCTGGTCGTGAAGGAGCTAGGCACCTCCAGGAAGCCCGCTGAGTGATAGCGCCTATCCCTGCTGTGCCGCACCCGTGCCAACAGGCTGTGTAGTCGCAGGTCACGGGCAGCGAACCGCATCATCTATGCGGTTGGAGGGTTGTGTCGGTAGTGGCGACACCCTCACAGAGGCTCTCCGTGCCGGCGAACGAAGAGCATCGGACATGTTCAGCGAAGCGAGCGAGGGACAGCCTGTCCTTCGCAGAAGTCCCGGCGGGCCATCAGGCGGCAGGCTTGCCAGTGTCGTCGTTCACTGAGGTTGCCTGCTTCCTCACCGCCCTCACCAGCTTCTTAAAGAGCGTTTTGTCCCAGCGAGGTTGTTTGGTTCGAGGTTCAGGTGTCGCGCCGGTTTGGAGTGGATTCGCGGGTGAGCCTGCGGGTTATGAGGTCGATCATCGCGACGTGGATTATGGCTTCGGAGCGGTGAGGGTGAGTCCCGTAGTCGCGGGCGAGTCGGCGGTGGTGCATGAGCCAGCCGAAGGTTCGCTCGACCACCCAACGCCGCGGGATCACCTTGAACCCTTTGACGCCGGGGTCGCGTGGGACGACTTCGACGTCGATGCCGAGGTGGGCGCCCTGGTCGATGGCTTTGGTGCGATAGCCGGTGTCGGCCCACGCCTTGGTCACACGAGGGCTTGTGGTGGCGATCCGGGACAGCAGGTGGATGCCGCCTGCGTTGTCCGAGACGCTGGCAGCGGTTACCCAGACAGCCAGCAGCAGGCCGAGGGTGTCGACACCGAGGTGGCGCTTGCGACCTGCGATTTCCTTTCCCGCATCGATACCTTGGCCGGCCGCGGGCACGTTGGCGGAGGTCTTGATGCTCGGCGCGTCCAGCACGCAGGCGCTCGGCTCGGCATCCCGGCCCTCAGCTTCCCGGACCAGCCGCCGCAGCAGGCCGTTCAGCTGGTCGAAGATCCCTTCTTTCTGCCAGGCGGCGAAGTAGCCGTAGACCGTCTCCCACGGTGCGAAGGTGTGGGAGGTAGCGCCAGGGGATCCCGGTGCGGTCGACGTAGAGGATGGCGTCCATGATGCGGCGCAGGTTGTGCTCGGGCGGGCGTCCGATGTCCAGGCCGTTGCCTCGGCGCTCGGCCCGCCAGGCGGTGGGCGCGGGGCGGATCAACTGCCAGCGGGCGTCGGAGAGGTCGCTGGGGTATGGATGGAGTCGCGTCATGTTTTGGTAGTAGCGTCGGGCACGACGCACTGCCAGGGGGCAAACGGCGTCAATCGGGGGCTCCTTGGGGTCAGACAGGATCAACTCGACTCAAACGGGCAGAGGCATGAAATCTCCTGTCGCACAGCCCGCATTGAGCACTCCCGCCACAGCCGTTTCAGACCCGCTCCTCATCAGAAGCGCCACCAAACAACCTCGATGGGACAAAACGCTCTTTTACTGATCGTTTCAGAATGAGATCGGCGTGTCGGATGCTGATCTGCGCTCTTTGTGGGCAGGACCCATGGGATGTCAGAAGATCTTGTCTCCGATGATCTGTGGGTACGGATAGCGCCGTTGCTTCTCACACCCAGAGCGTCGATACCGTACCCAGGTCGGCTTCGGGCGCCTGATCGCGCCGCGTTGGCGCGCATCGTCTACATGCTGCGCAAGGTTGTGGCCTCGCGGGGTGTTCCCACTGGTGTGGCGGGATGCTCGGGAGTGACTGAGCATTTTCAGCGTGGCCACTGACGGGTGACGCTTGTGAGGTTGAGGTGAGGGCCGCAACGCACAAAGCCCCCGTGCCCTTGGGGAGGTGTTCGAAGTCTCAACCCACCGGCACAAGAGCCTCATTGGTTCCCTATCCTGCCGCACTCGACCTCCCGCATGCCCTCGTCGAGTGGGTGACGATGGTCATCGTCACCCATGAGGGTGGCCGACGGTGCAAACTCCCGCCGCACCAGCGGGCGCTCGTCGCTCTGGTGTACCTACGCCGCCACGACACCCTCACTCGGCTCGCATCCGGCTTCGGGATATCCGTCGGCACCGCCCATGCGTACGTCACCGCCGTGACCGGCCTGCTCGCTGAACGGGCCCCGGGCCTGCTCAGGACTCTGCGCGAGCGTGATCCGGAGTTCGTCCTCAGGAGCCGGCGAAGCAGCCCGTGATGCGCGTGACCGAGCCACCGGTGACATCCAAGACGTGATATGCCACGCTGTCCGGCCACGGGCGGGAGTCCAGTGCGGTTCCTTCGCCGCGCTCGGTGGGTTGGCGGCCGGGGATGAAGTGGGCGGCTGGGCGATCCGGGCCAGGCCGGGACCCGCCACGGCTCCCACGGGTCACCCTCAAGGCCCCAGCCCTCACGCGGATGTGTCCGAGGGTGATCACCGGGAGCCGAGTGCGACGGTGAGTTGGTCTGTGGTGACGATGGCCTGGGCGTAGGTGGGGTCGTTGAGTTGGCGAGCGGCGTGCATCATCTCGGGGCTGAGGGCCGCGGTGGCGTCGGTGACCAGCGTGACGTGGTAGCCGAGTTCCATGGCGAAACGAGCGGTTGCCTCGATGCAGGTGTTGGCCAGGGCACCGACGACAACGACGCGAGTGACACCGTGCTGCTTGAGCTGCATGTCCAGGTCCGTGTTGCCGAACCCGCACGACCCCCAGTGTTCCTGCACGACGACCTCGCCCGGCTGCGGCTGGAAGTCGGGGTGGAACCCCCCGCCCCAGGAGTCCCGGGCAAAGTGGTGGACCTCCTGAATCTTCCGCTGTGAGGGGGTTGGATGATCCCACGTCTCGTAGTCGCCCGGCTCCCAGCAGCGGTGCGGTACGAACACCACGCGCACACGGCTTTCGCGGGCGGCGGCGATCACTGACCGCAGGTGGACCAGCAGATCGACACTGTGGGCCACGGGCTCCAGAGGGGGCCAGATTTTGCGCCCTCTGAGAGGAAGTCGCTGTAGGGGTCGACCAGCAGGACGGCCGTGTGGCGAGGATCGTAGGTTTCAGCCATGGTTCCTCCTCGATCTCGGCTGCCTTGCGGGCCTGCAGGAATCGGTGGAACCCCTTGAAGATCTGGACATACTCGCGACGTGTCGAGGTCTTGCGGCCCTTCACCGCGAGATCACCGACCACGCGGTCGATGTCTTCTGGGGTCACCTCCCACGCGGGCCGGCCCAGTGCGGCCAGTGCCGGCTCCAGCAGGCCGATGTCGATGGTCACCGGGCTGAAGCCGCGGGCCCGCCATGAGGCGACGAACGCGTCGACGCATGCGGTCTGGAATGCCACGGGTCCGTGACCAGCGGCCCCTGCGGCACAGCCCCTCCCGCGATGACCTGGAGTCTCGCCTCGTCCACCGGCACGCCTCCCTCGCACCTGAACGGTCAAGGCAGCACCTGGAAAACCGTGACACTGCCGTGAAGGCCAACGGGGACCGCAGGAACGAGATACGGGCAGGTGACAGCAGCAACTCTCGTGAGGGAACAAGCGCCAGCCCCAGATGGTTCGACGAGATCATGTCAGAGGCTGGCCACCGCCACGGTCGACCCGGCTCATGCACCACGCTCACAGCGTCGGCACCCAGGGTGACAGCTACCGGCTCACCCAGGCCACCAGCGGACAGGGGTGAAACCTTTCAGCTGACCCACACCGACCCGAGGGCGGGGAATTTTCCGGCCGCCAGCGGGGCGAACTCCTGGCCGCCTACGGAGATAACTACAAGGCCGTTGACAGCGATGGCCCTGGCCGGGCGGGACGAGTTCGCGTCCACCGGAGCGAGGGCCGATTGGCCGACGGAACGGGGGCCGGGGCCCCACTACGTTCGGATGCGTGCATCGACTTCGTGCATCGACGCACCTCAGGCCCCGGAGCAAGCCGACGGCGGCCCTGAGCCTGTCCCGACCGTTCACGCCCCCAAGCCCGCCAGGAAGATCCCATGCCGTCTATGCTCTCCACCTACCGGCGAATCTTCGACGCCCCCGGGAGCCTGGCCTTCTCCTCCGCCGGGTTCATCGCCCGCCTGCCGAAGTCCATGCAAAGCGTCGGCGTCGTCGCCATGCTGTCCGCGACCCACGGCCGCTACGCGCTCGCCGGTGCGGTGGCAGCCACCATCGCGCTGTCGACCTCGGCCCTCGGACCGCAGGTGAGCCGGCTGGTGGACAAATTCGGACAGCGCCGGGTGATGCTGACCGCCTCCGGCATCACCGTCGCGGCGATGAGCACCCTGGTGCTCTGCGTCTACCTGGGTGCTCCTGCCTGGACGCTGTTCCCGAGCGCCGCCGTCGCCGGGTGCATGCCCAGCATGAGCTCGCTCGTCCGCGCCCGCTGGGCCCACATCTACGCGGGGTCACCGATGCTGCACCCCGCCTACTCGTTCGAATCGGTGCTTACCCAGATCAGCTACGTCGTCGGACCGCCGCTCGCCGCGGCCCTGTCCACGGCCCTCTTCCCCGAGGCCGGGCCAGCCCTGACCACGCTGCTCCTCGCCCTCGGGACCGTGCTGCTCGCGACGCAGCGTCGTACCGAGCCGCCGCTGCGCGCGCCAGGAGAGCGCAGGGACGCGCAGGGCTCCGTACTGCGCGCCCGCGGGCTACGGGTCCTGATCCTCACGTACGTGGGCGTGGGCGCGGTCCTCGGCTCGCTCGAGGTGGTCACCGTCGCCTTCGCCGACCATCTGCACCACAAGGCACTGTCCGGCGTGGTGCTGGGCGTCTACGCCCTCGGCTCGTGCGTCGCAGGCCTCGTCTTCGGTGCGCTGAGCCTGCGCGGCCCCCTGTCCCGGCGCTACCTGACCGGGGTGGTGGTCATGGCGCTGAGCATGCTGCCGCTGCTGTTCGCGAAGGACCTCGTGTTCCTGACAGCGGCCCTGTTCGTCGCCGGGATGCTGCTCTCCCCGACCATGATCACAACCACTCTGCTCGTACAGCGCATTGTCCCCGCCTCCCGTGTGACGGAAGGGCTGACCTGGACCGTCACCGGACTCGCCGTCGGCGCGGCCTGCGGCTCCGCGGTCGCCAGCGCGGTCGTGGAACACTCCGGCGCCGCGGCCGGATACGAGGTGACCGTGACTGCGGCGCTGCTCGCCGCGGGCACGGCCCTGATCGGGGCCGGCAGGCTGAGCCAGGCGCAGACGCAAGGTGCAGGCGGCACTCGGAAGCACCGGTTGGCCGGCGCCCCTGCGGTCCGGCTCCGTCCGGCGAGCCGCGCGCCCTCACGCCGGCACAGGCACGCGGCTCAACAGCAGGGTGCGGCCCCACCGCTCGTCTGCGCGGGGTGCGGATTCGGGCGCCGCGTTGCACTCGGATTTCGGCGGGTTCCCACGCTCCCGCTCGGCGAGCGCCCCGAGGTCGGCGTGCGTGATGGTGCTCGCTTGCGCGCGAGAGTCGATTTCGGATGAGATTCCCACATGGTGCGAACGTATTTTCGATTCCTGTTCCGGCGTGATTGGGCCACGGGTGCCCGCCTCAGAACCGGATCGGCCACGCCCGCTCCGAGCGGGCTCCGCGCCAGGGCAGCCAGTCCATCAGGCACATTTCCTGGGCGCCGGCTAAGGCCACGGGGCTGAGGCCGAAGCCGAACTCCGGCCAGCGCAGCCACAGGCTGCCGCCGAGGGCGCGCACGTCGTGGCGTTTGGCACCGGGCACGGCATGGGGGAGTGCGTGCGCCTCGATGAGCATCGCCGCGCCGCCGGTGACCGTGCGCAGCGTCTCCAACGCGGACATGAGCACCCCGCGCGGTCTCCTCGTCATTCGGATTGCCGGTCATCGTGAGCTTGTACAGCGGACCGATCACGATCAGGTCCGGCTTGGCGCGCTCGATTCGGCGGGCGAGGTAGGCCCGGTCCGACCGGCCGCGCGTAGTCCAGGCCACGCTCGGTCAAAACTCCATCGTCACCAGCGTCGGGTCGATCGCCGCGCACTCCGCGGCGGCGGCCCGGGCCATCTGCTCGATCCACGGCCGGGCCTGGTCCCGGGAGTTCTCCGCATCGACGAGCAGGCGGCGCACGGGTGCGATCCGGGCCTTATTCCACGGGTGCAGCCCGGCCGCCGCGCGCAGCATGATCTGCCGCAGCAGCGACTTGCCGCCGCCCTCACCGCCCGTGACGACCGGCCCCAGCGGGCCAGTACCACGGGAAGGATCCAGTCCGGCTCGGCCGGGGTTTCGGCCAGGAGCGTGCCCAGGTCCAGCAGCGGCGCGTCCGTGGCGGCCAAGCCACGGTCGCGGACGGCGCGCATCACCTCCACCGACCGCTCGGCGAGGTCGGCCGCCACACCCGCGCCGGAACGCGCGGCCGCCACCGCGGCGATGCCGGCCGCTTCCACCCGGCGCAGCAGCGCCGCATCGCGGACGACCTTCGCGTACTCCACGGCCGCGTACGGTCGGACGGCCTGCACCAGGTGATGCAGGTAGGCACGGCTGCCGATCTTCTCCAACTGCCCGCGACCGGTCAGATCCGCCGTCATGGATCGGGTCACAGGTGGTCCCGCCGGGTGCGCAACGCGCACGACACCTCGTAGATCACCTGATGACGCGGCTCCTGGAAGTCCGACGCCTCAACCTGCTCCACCAACTCTATGAACGCCGCGTCAGCCGCGTCCCCGGGCGACAGCAGCGCACCCAGCGCCGCCTCCAGCTCACGGGCCTGCCGCTCGTCAGCTCCTCGAAACCGGTCATCACAGCAGACGGCGCTACCCCGCCGGGCATGCTCTTGCGCCAGAGCGTGCAGTTCTCGTCGGAATTGATCGACCGTGCCGGGTGCCTGCGTGACGTACCCCGGGGGAACATAGCCGCACTCGCCAGTCAGGCAGCGCCGGCGCGGAGGTATCTCGCCTCAAGAACGGCCCGCCGGTCGGCTGACCGTGCGCTCCCAGGGCCCCGCCGGTCTCCCCTTTGCGGTGGCGGTGACACCGGACGCCTCCCACATCTACGTCGCGAACGCTGGCTCGAACAACATGTCGGTGATCGACGCCGCCACCAACAGCGTCACTGCCACCATCGGCGTCGGTTCCTTCCCCTCTGGTGTGGCGATCGCGACGATCCCCTTGACGTCGCA
>NZ_JBEZMO010000062.1:0-9365 GCF_040652655.1 Streptomyces sp. NPDC048191 | reverse complement strand
CCGACGTCAACCCCGGACGACCCCAATACCCACGAGCCAAACCAGCACCCGCCACATACAACTCACCCACCACACCCGACGGCACCAACCCAAGGCGCCCGTCCAGCACATAGGCGTGTGTGTCGTCGAACGGCACACCGATCGGCGGCACCTCCGGTACCTCACCGGCCGACCGCATCGGCCAGTGCGTGACGAACGTGGTCGTCTCCGTCGGCCCGTACACATGCCCCAGAGCGAGTCCCGGGCACGCGTCCAGTACCCGGCGCATCGCCGCGGGCGAGGCCGCCTCGCCGCCGGTGAGGACCTCCCGCAGACCCGAGAACGCTCTCGCGTCCTCCTCGGCGATCAGGTTGAACAAGGCGGTCGTGATGAAGATCGCCGAGAGGCCCTGTTCCGCCACAAGGCCGCGCAGCACCTGCGCGTCCAGTGCGCCGGCGGGGGCGACGACGACGCGGCCGCCATGGAGGAGCGGCGCCCACATCTCGTACGTCGAGGCGTCGAAGGCATGCGGCGAATGCATGAGCACGCGCTCGTGCGCGCCCGTGCGCCACCGCGCGTCGAAGGCCAGCGCCCGGACGTCCGCGTGCGACACCGCGACGCCCTTCGGCACGCCCGTCGAACCGGAGGTGTAGATGACGTAGGCGAGTTGTGTGTCCGGCACGGCGACCCGGAGGTCGCCGGTGCCGGTCGCCGGGGCGTCGGTGCCGGCGTCCGTGAGCCGCAGCACCCGGACCGGACCGACGGCCGGGGTGCCCGCGGGCGTGGTCAGGTCCGGCGCCTCCCAGTCCCGGTCGGTGATGAGCAGGGGGGCGCCGGTGTCGGCCAGCACCCAGGCGACGCGATCGCGGGGGTAGGAGCCGTGGACGGGTACGTAGGTGCCGGCCGCCTTGGTGATCGCGAGCGTGGTGACCACGACGTCGAGGGAACGCTCCAGGAGGACCGCCACCGGTGTCTCGTTCCGTACGCCGAGCGCCACGAGGCGGTGTGCCAGGCGGTTGGCCCGGGCGTTCAGTTCGGCGTACGTGACCTCCGCCCCATCGGCCACCACCGCCACCGCATCGGGTGACCGCTTCACCTGCGCCTCGAACAACTCCGCCAGCGAACCCTCCGGCACCGCGCCTTCGGCGCCACGGCGGTCCTCGAGCAGCTCCCGCCGTTCGGCCGGGGCCAGCACGTCGAGGTCGTCGATCGGCTGGTCGGGGTCGCGCAGGGCCGCGGTCAGCAGCCGGACGAAGCGATCGCCGATGGAGGCGGCGGTGTCCTCGTCGAAGAGGTCCAGGGCGTACTCGAGGTCGCCCTGCAGTCCGGCGCACTGCCCGTCCTCGGTGTGCTCCTCGGTGAGGAAGAAGGTCAGGTCGAACTTGGACACGCCGATGTCGACCGGCCCGAGTTCCACGTCCAGGCCTGGCAGCTCGGGGCACGGCAGGCCGGTACCCCGCAGCCCGAGCATCACCTGCGCCAGCGGGTGGCGGGAGGTGGTCCGGACCGGGCTGACCACGTCGACGAGCCGTTCGAAGGGCACGTCCTGGTGGGCGTACGCCTGAAGGCCGGTCTCCCGCGAGCGGAGGACCAGCTCGCGGAATCCGGGCGCGCCGCTGGTGTCGGTGCGCAGCACGAGCGTGTTGACGAACATGCCGACCAGGTCGTCGAGGGCGACGTCGGTGCGGCCCGCCACGGGCGTGCCGATGGCGATGTCCGTGCCGGCGCCGAGCCGCGTCAGCAGGGCGGCGATGCCGGCCTGGAGCACCATGAAGACGCTGGCGTGCTGGGCGCGCGCGAACTCGGTGAGCTGTCGGTGGAGTTCGGCGTCGAGGCGCATCGGTACGGTACCGCCACGGTAGCTGGCCCGGGCCGGCCGTGGGCGGTCGGTGGGCAGCTCGATCTGGTCGGGCAGCCCGTCGAGGGCGTCGGCCCAGTAGGCGATCTGACGGCTGAGGACGCTGTCGGGGTCGTCCTCGTTGCCGAGGAGGTCCCGCTGCCACAGCGTGTAGTCGGCGTACTGCACCGGCAGTTCGTCCCAGGCGGGTTCCTCGCCCCGGCACCGTGCGGCATAGGCGGTGGTCAGGTCGGTGGCGAGCGGAGCCAGCGACCATCCGTCACCGGCGATGTGGTGCAGGACCAGCAGCAGTACGTGCTCCTCGGCTCCGACCTCGAAGAGGTGGGAGCGCAGCGGGAGTTCGGCGGCCAGGTCGAAGCCCTGCCGGGCGCTCTCGACGAGCAGGGCGGGCAGTCGCTCCGGGGTGGTCCCGGTGACGCGCAGCTGCGGCAGTCCGGTACCGGGCGGCAGGATGTGCTGTGCCGGGACTCCGTCGGTGTCGGGGAAGAGCGTGCGCAGGCTTTCGTGGCGTGCGACGACGTCCCGCAGCGCCGCACCGAGTGCCTCCCGGTCGAGAAGGCCGGTCAGGCGGAGCCGCATGGGCACGTTGTAGGTGGCGGAGCGGCCCTCCAACTGGTTGAGGAACCACAGGCGCTGCTGGGCGAAGGAGAGCGGTACGGTCTGTGGCCGCTCAGTGGTCCGTACGGTGGGCCGGGCCCCGCCGGCGGTCGCCCGGCCGAGGTGTGCGGCGAGCCGGGCGACGGTGGGCGCCTCGAAGAGCTCGCGCATGCTGAGCTCGATGCCGAAGACGGCACGCACGCGGCTGGCGAGCCGGGTGGCCATCAGGGAGTCTCCGCCGCAGTCGAAGAAGGAGTCCTCGACGCCGACCCGTGCCAGGCCCAGCACCTCGCCGAACAGCCCGCACAGCACCTCCTCACGAGGCGTGGCCGGCTCCCGGCCGGTGGCGGCAGCGGCGTATTCCGGCACCGGGAGGAGCCGCTTGTCGACCTTGCCGTTGCCGGTGAGCGGCAGTTCGTCCAACACGACCACCGCCGACGGGACCATGAACTCCGGGAGTTGCCGGGCCGCGGAGCGGCGTAGTTCGGCGCCGTCCACGACGGCGCCCGGCACGGGCACCACATAGGCGACGAGCCGCTTGTCGCCCGGCCGGTCCTCTCGCGCGGCCACGACGACCCGGCCCACGGTGCCGTGGCCCGCCAGCACCGACTCGATCTCGCCCGGCTCGATGCGGAAGCCCCGCACCTTCACCTGCTGATCGGCGCGTCCGACGTACTCCAGGCCGCTTTCGTGGTTCCACCGTACGAGGTCACCGGTGCGGTACATACGCGCACCGGGCTCGCCGTACGGGCAGGCCACGAAGCGTTCCGCCGTCAGGGCGGCACGGCCCCAGTAGCCACGGGCCACACCCGCACCCGCGAGGTACAACTCGCCGACGCCGCCTGCCGGGACCGGACGCAGGCCCGCGTCCAGAACGTAGACACGCATGTCGTCCAGCGGACGCCCGATGGGCACCGCGCCGGACGGTGTCCCGGTCATTTTGTGGGCGGTGGCGAAGGTGGTCGTCTCGGTCGGACCGTACCCGTTCACCACCGTGAGGCCGGGGCAGGCGGTCAGCACCCGGGACACCGCGGCCGGCGAGACGACGTCGCCTCCGGTCCACACCTCGCGCACACCCGCGAAACAGTCCGGCTCCTCGTCCGCCACCAGGCCGAACAGGCCGGCGGTCAACCACAGTCCGGTCACGCCGTGGTCGGCGACGACCCGCGCCAGCGCGGCGGCCGTCAGGTCACCGGCCGGCGCCACCACCAGCCGTCCTCCGCTCAGCAGCGGAACCCACATCTCGTACGTCGACGCGTCGAAAGCATGCGGCGAGTGCATCAGCACCCGCTCCTGCGCACCGCCCCGCCACCGCGCGTCAAACGCCAGCGCCCGCACATCCGCGTGCGACACCGCCACGCCCTTCGGCACACCCGTCGAACCCGAGGTGAACATGACGTACGCCAGTTGCTGGGGCTCGACGGCGACGCCGGGGTTGTAGTCCTCGGCCGGCACGACGGGTTCGTCGACGCCGACGATGTCCAGGCCGAGGCGTGGCGCCCGGTCGGCGCTCGCGGAGTCCGTGATCAGGACGGTCACGCCGGTGTCCGCCACCACGCGGGCGACCCGCTCCGGCGGGTACGAGGCGTGGATGGGGACATAGGCGCCGCCGGCCTTCACCACGGCGAGCACCGCGACGACGACCTCCACGGAGCGCTCCAGCAACAGCGCCACCGGGGCCTCGCGGCGTACGCCCAGTCCCACGAGCCGGTGAGCCAGGCGGTTGGCGCGGGCGTTCAGCTCCGCGTAGGTGATCTGCGCTCCGTCCGTCTCCACGGCGACCGCGTCCGGAGTCCGCACCACCTGTGCCTCGAACAGCTCCGCCAGCGATCCGCCGGGATCCGCCCCGGTCGTACCTCGCCACTCCTCCAGCAGCTCCTGCCGCTCGGCAGGGGCCAGCAGGTCCAGTTCACCGACGGGCTTGTCGGGGCGGGTGACGAGTTCGCCGAGCATGCGCAGGAAGCGGCGCTGGTGGCCGTCGAGGTCGTCTCGGCTGTAGAACGCCGGGTCGGCGTCGAAGTCCACGCGCCAGCCGCGGCCGTGGCCCCGGTCGTAGATGGCCACGGAGAGGTGGTCGATGGGGCCGAGGGCGAGGTTGTGCACGGTGGTCGAGTGCCCGGCGAACAACTGCTCGTGGTCGAAGAGCATGATGTTGACGGCCGGTCCGAGGATGCCCGCGTCGCCGGCGCCGAGACCGAGCTCGCGCCGCAGGTCCTCGTGCCGGAACCGCTGGTGCCGCAGGGCCGAGCGGAGTTCCGGGACCATGCGCCGGATGGTCTGTTCCAGGTTCTCCTCGGGCCGTACGGTCACCCGCAGCGGCAGCACGTTGGAGGCCATTCCGACGGTGGCCCGGCTGGCGGGCGTGGTGCGGGCACCGACGGGGAGGGAGAGGAGGACGTCGTTCTGGCCGGTGGCGCGCCAGCAGTAGACCGCGGCCGCGGTCATGAGGAGGGTGGACAGGTGCGCCCGCATCCCGCGCGCGGCTTCGCGCAGTCCGTCGACCTCCTCCTCGGAGAGGAAGGCGGTCCTGCGGATGAAGGGCTCGTTCCCGCCGTCACCGGTCCTGCTCTCCGGGCGCCCGTCGAGCCGGACCGGCGCGGGCCGGTCGGCCAGCGTGTCGAGCCAGAACGCGCGGTCCTCGGCGTGGTCCGCCGACACCCGGTACTCCTCGTCCTCCGTACGGAGGTCACGCAGGGAGCCGAGTGTGCTCGCGTCGTACTCGGTGCCCGCCACGAGCGCGGTGTAGACGTCGGCGAGCCGCTGCACGATCAGGCCCCGGGCCTGACCGTCGATCACGATGTGGTGGTACCAGTGGCACAGGAAGAACCGGTCCTCGGCGATCTTCAGCAGGGTGAGGCGGTACAGCGGGCCGCTCTCCAGGTCGAGCGGCCTGCCCACGTCGGCCTTCATCCGGGCAAGGGCCGCTTCCTCCGGCGCGCTCTCCCCGGAGAGGTCGAGGATCGTCAGCGCGGGCACGTCGTCGGGGTCGACGAGCATGTGCCGTCCGTCGGGTTCGACGGACCGCATCCACAGCGCGTCGATGTCACGGACCACCTGCCGGTAGGCCGTCTCGAAGTGCCCGGCGTCGACCGGGCCGTGGATTTCGATGTATTCGGCGATCTTGTACTTCTGGCGGGTCCGGTCCATCTGGTGGGCGAACCAGATGCCGGACTGAGCCGCCGACAAGGGCCAACGCTGCTGCACACGCGCTTCTGACACTGCTCTTCACCCCGGAGAGATATGGACGAAAAAATGTCCCGCCCTCCGTCCGGGTTCCGGCGGGGTCCGCGCGGAAGAGCCGGAGGGAATGCGGGACGGCCTTCAGGACTGCGTCATCGCCTCACGGAGGCTTTTGGGCCGCATGTCGGCCCAGTTCCGCTCCACGTAGTCCAGGCAGTCCTGGCGCTGCGCCGGACCGTGGACGGATTCCCAGCCCGCCGGTACGTCGGCGAAGGACGGCCAGAGGGAATGCTGGCCCTCGGCGTTGATCAGGACGAGATACGCGGAGTCCGGGTCCTCGAAGGGGTTGGTCATCACGGCACCTTTCGACGGTGTGTCAGGAGCGCGTTGTGTGCAACGCGGTGTGCGGGGGCGGGCGCCGGGCGGTCGGGCCCGGCGGCGTACGTCAGACGGTGGCCGCGGCACCGAGTTCGCCGACGAGGACCCGCACGAGGTCCTCGGGAACGTCCTCGGTGTAGAAGTGACCGCCGGGGAGTTCCACGGAGTTGAAGGTGCCGCTGGTGTGCCGACGCCACTGTTCGGCGTCGGCGAGCGTGAATGACGCGTCCGTGTCCCCGGCGATGGCCGTAATCGGGCACGTCAGCGGTTCCCCGGCCGCGGACCGGTAGTCGGCGACCAGCCGGAAGTCGCTGCGCAGCGTCGGCAGGGCCAGCTCGCGCAGCTCGTGGTCGTCCAGCACACCCGCCCCGGTGCCGCCGAGGGCGCGGATGTAGTCCATCAGCGCGTCGTCGTCGGGGAACGTGATGGCGTGGCGGCGGTCGACGGACGGGGCGCTGCGCGCCGATGCGAACAGCCGCACGACCTCGGGCCGCTGCCCCGCCAGCCGCCGGGCGACCTCGTAGGCCACGGTCGCGCCCAGGCTGTGGCCGAAGAATGCCACCGGACCGCGGAGCCGGTGGGCCGCCGCGAAGGACAGGCGGTCCACCAGGACGTCCATGTCCTCCAGGGCGGGCTCGTGGAAACGGTCCTGCCGGCCCGGGTACTGCACCGCGACCAGCTCGACCGAGGGCGGAAGGAACTCCGTCCAGGTCCGGAAGGCGCTGGCGGCGCCTCCGGCGTGTGGGAAGCAGACCAGCCTGACGCGGGCCTCGGGGCGCGGGCGGAAGACCCGGAACCAGGCGGAGGACGCCGACGACGTCTCGTACGTGCGGTAGGTGCTCATGGGTGACCCGGCGCTCAGTCGCACATCGCCACGAGGATGCGGCGCGCCCCGGTGAAGGGCCGCCGCCCGTGGCCCACGGCGACGTTGTCGATGAGCATCAGGTCGCCGGTGCGCCAGTCGACGTCCACGGCGCTGTCCAGGCCGCGGTCGCGGATCTGGACGGCGTACTCGGCCGGAATGGGCGTGCCGTCGGCGAAGGTCACGTTCTGCGGGAGGTCCTCCGCGGGCATGATCTGAGCCAGCGCCTTGGCGGTCTCGTCACCGAGGCCGGCCGGGTGCCACTGGTCGGCCTGGTTGAACCACACCTCGTCGCCCGTGACCGGGTGCTTGATCGTGGCCTGCCGGTCCTGATGCACGCGCAGCCCGCCGTCGGCCTTCCACTCCCACGTCGACCCGGTCGTCGCCAGGAACGACTCCACCTCGGCCCGGTCCTGGGTCTCGAAGGTGTCCTGCCAGCTCTTGCCCAGGCCCATGCCGCCGTGGAGGTTCTGGGTGTAGCGCACGCCGTCCTTGAACGCCTCACGCACCTCAGGGTCGAGCGCGGCCAGCCAGCGCACGCCGTCGACGACGGGAGTCGCGCCACCGGTGCCGGGCTGCTGCTGGCAGAAGAACAGCAGCCGGGAGGGCCACGCGTAGGCGTAGGACATCTCGTTGTGCATGGAGATGGTGAATTCCTGCGGGTATTCCGTCGAGGTGTAGACGTTCTTCCCGACCTTGGTGCGGGGCGAGTTGCCGTGCACATACGCCAGCCGGTTGGGCAGCAGCTCGTCCATGACCACGTCGAGTTCCTCGGGCGTCACTCCGAAATCCCGGAACACCAGGGCCTTTTTCCGGGTGAGCAGCCCGGCGAGGTCGTCCAGGCCCTGGAGATAGGCGGTCAGGCCCCGGGCGGTCGCCTCGGCCCCGGTGTTCCCGGGCGTGATCTCGAATGGCACCCAGTCGTCGTGACCAGTCATCTCTTCATCTCCCAGCGGTTCTGCTCTGCGCTTCAGTCCCCACTGTCCGGGTCGATCTATATTTCTTCGCCACTGTGCCTATGGGGCGGCTACTACGGCCGGAAAGCGATTGCCCGCGGCACAAATGCCGTGAGCCGGCCAGACGGCGCGTACGACGCCCTGTCCTGACGTCGGAGCCGACTCGGACGTCAGGACAGGGCGACAGGCCAGGGACGGACCGTGGACCGGCGGGCTCGGATCAGCCGGTCACGGCCGCGCACAGCGCGGCGATCGTCCGGTGGTGGAAGAGCTGCTGGATCGAGACCTCGAGTCCGACGGCGCGCAGCGCGCCGACGAGCGCGACGGCGCGGATGGAGTCGCCGCCGAGGTCGAAGAACGAGTCCTCGACGCCGACCCGCTCCAGCCCCAGGACCTGGGCCCAGACGGCGGCCATACCCAGCTCGGCCATGGAGCGCGGGGCCACATAGGCGCTACGGGCCAACGCGTCCGTGTCGGGGGCGGGCAGAGCGCGGCGGTCGGTCTTTCCGTTGGGGGTGACCGGGATCCGCTCCAGCTTCACGAAGGCCGCGGGCACCATGTGTCCGGGCAGCAGGCGGCCCAGCTCGGCACGGAGCTCCGCCGGTTCGGCGATGGCACCCGGCGTGGGAACCACATAGGCCACCAGCCGCTTGTCGCCGGGCGTGTCCTCGCGGACGAGCACGACGGCTTCCCGGACGTCGGGCAGCCGTACGAGCGCGGCCTCGACCTCACCCGGCTCGATCCGCACACCACGGATCTTCACCTGGTCGTCGATCCGGCCGATGAACTCCAGCGTGCCGTCGGCCAGTCGGCGCACCCGGTCGCCGGTCCGGTACATGCGCTCGCCGGCCTCCCCGTGAGGGTCCGGTACGAAACGCTCCGCCGTCAGGCCGGGACGCCGCACATAACCGCGTCCCACACCCGCACCGGCGATGAACAGTTCACCGGGGACGCCCACCGGCTGCAGGTACAGCTCGTCGTTGAGCACGTAGAGCCGGGTGTTCTGGATCGGCTTCCCCATCGGGACCTGCCGCAGTCCGACGGGAAGAGCGCCGTGAGCGGTCCAGAAAGTGCAGTCGATCGCCGTCTCGCTGGGCCCGTAGGAGTTGTGCAGCTCCAGTCCCGGCAGCGCCTCCAGCAGACGCTGGGCCAGCGACAGCGGCATCTCCTCGCCGCCGCCCACGACGGCGCGCAGGGAGCGGCACCGCTCCAGTCCGCCTTCCTCCAGCACCAGAGCCAGCATGGAGGAGACGAAGTCCACTACGGTGACGCCGTGTTCGGCCATCACCTGGCCGAGATACACGGGGTCACGGTGACCACCGGGACGGGCGACGACGATCCGGGCGCCGGCCATGAGCGTGCCGAAGATCTCCCACGCGAACACGTCGAAGCCGGCCGCGGTCTTCTGCAGGACCACGTCCTCCGAGGTCAGCCGGAGATGGCGGTGCGTCCAGTCGAGCCGGTTCACGACGCCGCGGTGGGTGTTCACCACACCCTTGGGACGACCGGTCGAGCCCGACGTGAACACCAGATACGCGCCAGAGTCCGGCACCGC
>NZ_JBEZMO010000061.1:0-9727 GCF_040652655.1 Streptomyces sp. NPDC048191 | reverse complement strand
GCCCCGCCGGTGGATGGAAACCCATCCACCGGCGGGGCCTTCGGCGTTGGCGCGTCTCAGAACAACGACATCTGCCCGTCCTCCGGTGCGGCGGGGTTCTCCGCGGCTGCGTCCGCCGGAAAGAGCGGTACGAGCGCGGAACTCGGATCGGACGCGCGGACGGCGGCGAGGTACGCCTCCGCGTCGTACCCGTTCGCCAGGGCCGCGCGAACGAGTGGGCGTGCCTCGCCCGCGAGCATCGCGGCGGCGAGCGCGTCCAGGTCCAGCCCGTCGCGGAGTGCGGCCTGGATGGCCTGTGCGCGTCCCAGAGAGCCACGGGTGTCGGCGTAGCCGAGGTGTGCTCGGCCGGCTGCGCGGCCTTGGTCCGCCATCTGCCGCATGTTCGTGCGTTGTGTGGCGTTCGACAGGTGGTCGAGCTCGACGCACAGGGACTCGTTGCAGCTGTGTGCGGTGATCGTGCGTGGTGGGAGCGGGCCGTGCAGCAGCTCCATCAGCCACCGGTGCACCCGCACGGTGCGTTCGCGGCCGGCTTCCGTCACGACGGCCTTCGCGTAGCCGTCCGTCGTCAGGCTTCTGACCCAGTATCGGCATCCGTGCGGCACCAGCACGCTGCGCTCGGCGACGTACTCCAGTGCTCGCTCGATGCCCCTGGCCACCCTCGCGCTCCCCCGCTCGTCCGGTACTGGCGTTGGTCATCCTGCCAGGGACCCGACGGGCGGGGGATCACTGCACGGCGGTGGTCGCGCGGGCCTCGTCGAGCAGCTTGCGGGCGTGCGCCACGACGGTCAGCCCGGTCTCGCGCTGGACGTCCTCGACGGTCAGGTCCGCTCGCTCCTTCAGGAGGTCGCGGACCTTCTCCAGCCGGGCCGCGCGAAGCAGGCGCTCGGCGTGCACCGGGTGGACCCCGAGGCTCTCGGCGAGCACCTTGGCCGTGACCACGTTCGGCTGCTCGTCGAGAATCAGGCGGGCCTGCTGCCGGCGTTCCTCGGCCTGCGGTGTGGGCTGCCGGGGAGCCTTGTTCTTGCTTCCGACCTTGCGGCCGCGGCCGGGCTGGCTTCCGCGGCCGGGACGGTTGGCGTCCCAGTCGAGGATGGTCTGCCGGCGCCAGAAGTCCTCACCGCCGACGATTTCGCCGTCCACCTCCTGGCCGCCGAGGTTGAAGTCCGGCGCCGGCAGGCGGGTCTTGTCGCCGTACTTGTACGTCTTCCAGGTGCTCAGCGTGACGCGGCGCTCCTCCGGCAGGGCGTAGAGCGCCTCCTCCAGGTCGAGCAGGTCGTCGGGGTGTTCGCCAGCCGGCACCGTAGGGAGGTCGTATCTCGGCTGTTCGTTGAGGGCCTTGGCGCGCTCCTCCTCCGCGTGCGCGGCGAGCAGCTGCTCCTTGGAGTAGAGGCGCCGGCGGCTGCCCTCGCGGTTGAGCAGCTTCAGGCCGATCCTCTGCCAGGGCTTGGTGTCCTGCCAGTAGCCGACGCTCATGCCGAAGATGTCGGCGGCGATCTGGTCGTCGGCAGGGGTGACGCCATTGGGGATCATGGGGGTGGTGCTCCTTGGTAGGGGTTTCGAGTGGTGCAGCAGGTGGTGCCGGCCAGGCGCCACCCTAGCCAACATTGAAAAAAATACCGCACTTGGGCCGGGCGTGGGAAGTGCGGTGCCGGAGTCGGTGCCGGCGCACGGCCGCCGCCGAGGTGTCGGTGGCGGCCGCGCGGGTTGGTCAGAACAGTGCCCCCTGCTCCTTGGTGGGCTCGCCGCGGCGGAAGCGGGCGAAGGCGAGGGCGTCCTCCTCGTCCTCGAAGCCGTGCTTCATGAGGACCTTCTCCAGGGCGTCGTACAGGCCGGCGCGGCGGGTGGAGGAGTTGTAGATCCGCTCGACCTCCAGCAGGGCCCGGACGCGGAGGAACTCCTCCTCGTCGTCGCCGCAGACCTCGCGCAAGGTGTCGATCATCGCCTGGGCGGCGTTGAAGGCGATCGTCTCGTCCAGGGGGCGGCCGGGGAACGGCTCGCCGGTGGCCTCCTCGTAGATCCCGGGGAGGTTGTCCTCGACCTCGTGCTTCTTGAACACCCAGATCCGGCGGATCAGGTGCAGCTCGTCGAGCGTGATGAGGGTGATGTCGCGGACGTACTCGGGGCCGCGGGCGCGGATCTTCGTCTGTGCCTCCAGCAGGCGGCGCAGCCAGTCCTCGCGGGCGGCCTGGGTGTAGGGGCCGTGGACCAAGCGGTCGCGGTGGATCATGAGGGTGCCGTTCATGCGGCGGAAGTCCCGCAGGTGGCGGTCGTCCTCGATGTCGAGGGCGTCGCGCAGGGCCAGCAGGGGCCGCATCCACTCCAGTTCCTCGTCGTTGGTGACCATCGCCTTCAGGCTCTTGTCCTGCTCGACCATCGTGCAGGTCCAGCAGCCCATCCGGCTGTCTCCGCAACTGGGGGTGGAGGTGTCCACGACCAGGGGGCACTCGCTGTCCTCGGAGGCGCCGCGGTACATCGCCAGCAGGTCCTTGTTGGAGTGGCCCCAGGGGTTGGGGTACTGCATCAGGGCCATCCATACCTCGTCGGTGGTCCACGCCTCGATGGGCGAGTAGACGAGCGATCCGGGCAGGCTGCCGTGCGGGCTGAGCCGGTCGCGGACGCGACCCTTCTCGTGCCGCTCCATCGTCCGGCGCCGGGTGGTCGACTCCGCCTTGCGGATGCCGAGTACGAGGATCGCCTGCCCGTACCGGTTGGTCACGTCCATGATGAATTTGTTCGAGGGCCGAATTTTTAGCCGCTCCGTGCACCACCTGAACTTGGGCCGGGGTGCGGCGTAGCCGCGGCCGATGAGGTTGACCCAGAAGGTGTCTTCGAGCTCGGGGGTAAGGCGGTGGGGCTCGATGGGCAGTTGCTGGGCGGCGGCCGCGGTGCGCATGGCCTCCAGGGACCGGTTCGCCCACGCGGCGACCACGGGGTTCTCGACCAGGGTGTCCGTGGAGATGACGTGCACCGGCTTGGTGCGCTGCTCGACCGGCAGGCCGGCCAGGGCCATCCACACCAGCTGAAGCGTGAGGGTGCTGTCCTTGCCGCCGGAGTAGCCGACGACCCAGGGGATGCCGTCGGCCAGGTAGAGCTCGCGGATCTCGGCGAGCAGTTCCTGAATGGCCTCGTCCATGGCGCGGCCGCCGAACGGCTGCGGCTTGACGACTTCGAGTGGCAGGAACAGGGGGGTGGACAGGGGAAGGTCTCCTCTCGGTGGGGCGGCGTGGGGCCGCGGGTGAGCGATGGATGCGCGCCGGGCGGCGCGAAGACGGGGCGGCCGTCGCCCGGCGGCGTGCCGGGCGACGGGCGGGCGCGGCCAGCGGTTTGCCCGTCGCCGGTCGGCGCGGCCGCCGTTTCAGCGAGTGGCCGCCGCGGCGGCGAAGGCCAGGGCGGCGGCCCGGGGGTCGGCGGCCTCGGCGATGCGGGTCAGCCGCTGGAGCTGGACGCCGATGCCGGCGCCCGCGAGAGGCCGCACCGTGTGCGGCCAGAGGGCGGCGACCGCGTCGGCGTAGTCCTTGCCCGCGAGCGCGATCACCTCGGGCGCGTGGCGCACCGCCCCGCCCATGGCGGCGACCTGGGCGCGGTGCTTGGCGTGGTCGACGTTGCGCGGGTCCAGCCGTTTCTCGTACGTGGCGATGGGCGTGCGCGGGGCGATCAGCCCGTACCGGCCGCTAAGGATCAGGACCCTTCCGCCAGGGATGGCGCGGGCGGCCGTGAGGCACTTGGTGAAGTACAGGCTCTGATAGAGCTCCTCGGCGGGGGTCTTCTCGTCTGCGGCGACGGGCTTCTTGGTGGCGCTGCACGGGATCACCACGATGGGGCGGCCCGCCGCGGGCAGGGGGGCGGGGAGGTCTTCGGCGGCGGTGCCGGCCTCCTCGTCGGTGGGTGGGGTGCGGGTATGCACGGGTCTCTTCCTGGGTTGGGTTTCGAGGGGGACCGGGGCGGCGGTGCCATCCGCCACCCCGGCGGGGGCGCGGCTTCGGGCGGTTCCGCCCGAAGCGTGGGAGTTCAGAACAGCCGGTCGGCGGCCTCGGCGGTCTCGGCGGCCGCGCGCAGTGCGGCGGCCGCCTGCTGGGCGGTGCGGCCGGGCGCGAGGGTCCACAGGTGGACGACCGTCTTGTGGTGCGCTGTCGGTTCGCGGCCGGGCGGGATCAAGACGGGTCCGCGTTCGAGGTGTTCGGCGAGGATGCGGTAGGCGTCATCGAGGGCGGCGCCGATCGCCTCCAGGTCGTACGGGCGGTCGGGCGCCATGCGGTCGCGGCCGGCGGCGACGTCGAGCGCGCCGCCGACGGAGCACCGGCGGTGTGCGAGGCGGCCGGGGCCGCTGAAGAGGCTGTGGCGGCTCTGGTAGATGCCGACGTGGGTGATGTGGGTCGCGGCCCACTCCAGCAGGGCGCCGGGGGTGGTCGGGACCAGGACGCTGTCGGGCGAGTAGCGGATGCCGGTCACGGCGGTCCTCCTGGTGACGGGTTCGAGGAGCCGGGGGCGGCGGTGCCATCCGCCGCCCCCGGGTGGGTCAGGTGCTCAGGACGTGGGGGATCGAGAAGGTGCTGCCGCTGGGGAGTCGGCGGCTCTTGCACTCGTTGGAGCCGTCCAGGGCGGTCGGGGTCTCGGACGCGGTGGAGGTGTAGAGCGCGGTCCCGCAGTGTCCGCAGTAGCCGCGCAGGTGAAGCTCCTCGGCGTCCTCGGCACCAGCGAGGTGGTCGAGGTAGGCCAGGAGGTAGAGCAGGTCCTCCGGCGCCCGGGTGATGAGCTCGGCGTTGGCGCGGGTCTCGGCGACGTCCTCCGCGGGCGTGTCGGTGTCCTCGGGGCCGTCGTAGCTGACCGAGACCTCGGCCACCTTGGCCCCGGAGGAGTCGCTGACGACGAAGTCGGTGTGCACCGCGTCCAGGTCGTCCTTGCTAACGGTGGCGCCGTTGCGGTTCCAGGTGAACTCTTCGACGCTCCATGGCCGGTGGGTTGCGGCGGCCAGGCGGTTGCGGATCTCGCGCACCCGGGCGGAGGTGTGGACCTCGTCGGGGAGCTGCGCGGCCTGGGCCAGGTCGAGCCGGTAGCCGAACGGCTCCCCGAGGGTGCGGGGTTCGTCGCGCTCGCACAGGGGCCGCCAGATGTGGCGGGTGCGGTCGTTCAGCTGGTCGACCCATCCGGCCAGAACGTCCATCTCCGCGACGTCGATGCGGCGTTGTTCTCCCCTGGAGGTCCAGTAGGTCCCATCGGTGCTCAGTTCGCTGCGGCGGCCATGCCAGAGCAGGCGCAGGTGCGTGGCGTCGAACGGTGCGGAGGGCTCGTCTTCGGTGAGGATGTCGCGGACGGCGGCGGCGATGTGCGCGCAGGCGATGTGGGCCAGGCGGTCCTCGGCGCGCGCGATGCGCTCGTGGACGTCGTCGAGCGCATCGTTCAGCTTGGCGTCGTTGACGGTGTACGGGGTGGTCATGGGGTCCTTCCGTCTGGTGCGGGGGTTTCGAGCGGAAGGCCGGGCGGCGGTGCCATCCGCCGCCCGGCCTGGGTGCTGGGTCAGATCAGGAACAGGGCGTCCGCAACGGCGCTGCCGCGCTTCGGGTTGGTCGACAGGGCCAGGTCGTGCACGCGCTGGCCGGTCTTGTAGCTGGTGACGATCAGCCGTCCCGCCGGGGCTCCGCGGTACAGGTCGGGCGGGGTGACCTCGAACTGGAAGGTGTCCGATCCGATGCGGCGGGTCCACGTGTGGCGGTCCCGGCCGGAGGCGCGGGACCCGATGACGAACAGGCCGTAGTCGTACGCGGTCATCGTCAGCGCGGTGCGGGCCAGGTCGCGGGCGTGGTAGGCGATGGCGCGGCGGGCGGCGGCGGAGAACTCTTCCGCTCGCTGCGTCACCTTGCGCGGGGTGAACTCGGCTTCCGCGTACAGGAAGCCGGACACGGCGCGGACCATGTAGGTCCCGGCGTGCATGGCGCGGTCCCACGCCCGGTAGTTCGCGCTGTCGGTGTTCCAGTCCTCGCCGCCGGCGTAGCAGAGGCCGAGGGCCTGGATGACGGCCCGCATGGCGGGGTGGCTGTGCACGGGGGTACGGGGCCCCTCGGCGAGCATGGCGGTGACCTGGTCCTGCATCTCCCGCACGGCGCGGAACAGCTCGTGGTCACGGGCGTGGCCGATCATCTCCAGGGCGAGACGGACAAGCTTCTCTGACCCGTCGGTGACCTCGGTCAGCGGCAGGTCCGCCAGTGTCTTGTCGAGCTGGTCGAGCGTGGCGGGGGTGGTGTCGGTCGTGACGGCGCGCAGTGCGGCGTGCACCGCGGAGATCAGCGGGAAGTGGGACACAGGGTTCTCCTCGGACGGGGTGGGTTTCGAGCGGGCCGGGGGCGGCGGTGCCATGCGCCGCCCCCGTGGTGAGCGGGTCAGCCCCGGCGGGTCTGGCGGCCGGGCGCGGTGCGGACCATCGCGGCCGGGTCAGGGCCGAGGAAGCGCACCAGGTTGATCACGACGTCAGCGATGTACTGGGCGATGCCGGGACGGCGGGGCTGCGAGGGGTTCACGGGGGTTCCTCCGTGGGTTCGGTGTGGGTTTCGAGTGGTGGTGCCGGTCGGGGTGCCACCCCCTTCCAACAAGAACAACAATACCAGGTTAGTGCCTGATTTCCAAGGGGTTGGGAGCCCTGGTCCTGCACGGGGGTCCGGCCGCCGGGTCGGCGGCCGAACCCCCGGCTGACTGCTACTGCGCGACGGCGGCCGGGGCCTCCGGGGCGGCGGTCCACTCACGGCGCGGGGTGATGCCCAGGTCCTCAAGGACCGGGTCGAGACTCCCGTTGTCCGGGACCCATTCCCAGTCGGCGCCTTCAATGCCGGGCCGCTCGGTCCAGGTGAGCATGTACGAGCGGCCGGAGGTGCGGGGGTCGCCGCACACGGCCTGCGCCTCGCGGCGGGTCATCGCCCACAGGGCGCGCTTGCGGGTGCGGCGGGTGTTCTTGGAGACGATGAGCACCAGGGCCATGCCCTCCTGCCAGCCCTCCCCCACGGCGGGGGCCGGCGCGGGGGTCGGCTCGCCCCCCGGGGCGTGGTGGCAGTTGGCGCAGCGGCGCGCTACCGGGTGCCACTGGCTGGAGTGGCACATGGGGCACGTCTCGGCCGCCGGTGCCGGCTCCTCGACCGGCGGGGTCTGTTCGGCCTGCTCCCGGTGTTCGGCAGCCTCCGGGGCAGGTGCGGGCTCGGCCTTGAAGTTCCGCGGCGCGGCGTACCCGCACACGGTGCACATGCCGCGCGCCGTGCTGAACCGCTTCTCGCTCCCCGCTACGCGCTTGCAGTGCGGGCACACCTTCCGCTGCGCCTCGGGCTCGGGCTCCGTCGCTTCAAGGCGCGCGATGTCGGCGCCGCTGGCCCATCCGCGCACCGCGTCATACGGAAGGGTCTGGGTGTCGCAGGTGCACCGCTTCCCGCCCTTACACGGCGACGGCCGCCCGTAGTACACCGTTCCGGCCGTGCACTCGCGGTCGCCGGACCGCACCACCGCCATACCGGTACGGGTCAGCAGGTGCGGCACGGTCACGCTCTTCTTGTTCACCCGCAGCACCTCGCGCCAGGTGCCGCCCGCGTTCACGAAATCGCCCTTCGTGAAATCGTCGGGCCCCCACACCTTGAACCCCCGGGCCTCAGCCTCAGCGATCACCGCTTCCTCGAACGCGATCTTCTCCAGGACCACGTCCCGCTCAGTGGCCAGCGTCGCCAGACCCTCCGGTGTGGTCGAGCGGGTGAAGCCACACGCGGACTCCCCGCGCTGCCACTTCTCGATATCGCGAAGCTCCTTGCGCAGCTTCTCCAGGCGCCGCAAGGTCCGGTTGGGGTCCCGGCGGAACGCCTCGAAGTGCTCGGCCGCCGCCGCACGGTCAGCCCAGTAGGAAGCCTTCCAGCTCTCCTCGATACCGCGCCGCATGTGGTTGTCCATGCGCTCGATGTCGCGGCGGTGCCTGCGCTCCGAGTGGTGACCGACCTTGATCGGCTCGCCGGTCATGTATTCCGAGATGGCGTCAGCGGACCGGTGCGCGCCCTCGGCCCGGGAGGCGGCGTTCGCGGCGTAGCCGTCATAGCGCTCGGCGCGGGCCTCGGCACGCTCGATCCGCTCGGCTTCCGCTTCGGCGTAGCTGCGGCGCTTGTGGTCGTCGATGTCGACGGCGACGGTGTACCCGGCCTCTTCGAGGTAGCCGCGCAGCTTGTTGACCGTCCACCGGTCGGCCGCGTGATCCCGGGAGTGGGGCAGGTACCAGCACTGAAGGTCGTATCCCCAGCGGAAGGCCAGGCCGCCCCGGCGCCCGTACTCCTTGCGCTTGAGGATCTTCCCGGCTTCGTCGCCCTTCTCGGTTCCCTCCACGAGAGTGCCGTCAGCGCGGGTGTGGGTGATGGTGATCGTGCCCTTGGCGGGTGTTGCGGTCATTGAGAGGTGATCCTCCACGGTTGGGGTTTCGAGGTCTGCTGGTCGGGGTGCCACCCCCTTCCAACAAGAACAACATTACCAGCTTTACCCCTGATGTTCAAGCGTGGAAGCGCCTTTGAGCAGGGGTTTCCCGGACGGGGATTCCGGGGCGGCGGCATCGTCCGCCGCCCTGGCGAGAGAGGCCGGCTGGGGTCTGTGGGCGCCGGTCGGCTAGGTCAGAACAGTGCGGACTGCCCGGCCGCCTCGGCTTCCTGCTCGGCCTGTCGGCGGCGCTCCTGCGCCCGCAGCGTGGCCCGGCGTTCGGCGGCGGCCAGTCTCCGGGGCTGGAGTTCCTCGGCGGTGGCCCATCGGACCAGCAGCTCGTGCTCGCGCAGTCCGGGGGCGTCGTCGGTGACGGTGTACCCGACGCTGGGCTGCTGGAGCCAGTTCTGCATCCCGGCCAGCGTTGCGTACCAGTTCGGCCCGTAGGCGCCGGCCACGGTGAGCAGAGTGCCGTCGGAAGTGCGGTACGTGCGGGTGCAGAACGCATCGACGCTGTAGGCGGTCGGGAGGGCCTCCTTCTGCTGGGCCTCGGTGAGGACCAGCATGGTGAATCCGCCCTGGACCAGGCCGCGGTCGACAGTGTCCGGGCGGGTGAATTGCTGCATCCCGCTCCTCTCTCTCGGTAGTCCGGCGGGGGCGGCGACTCCGTCGCCCCCGCCGGACGGATGTGGATCGTCGGTTTCTTGCGCTTGGGCAGGAAAGCAAGGCCGGCGGGGGCCCGCGGGCGTCGGTCGGCTCGGTCAGAACAGTGCGGACTGCCCGGCGTCCTCGGCGGCCCGTTCGGCCTCCTGGCGGCGGATCAGAGCGACGAGCGGGGCCTGGCGTGCCGCGGCGGTCTGCCTGCGGGCGCGGAGTTCCTCGCCTGTGGCCCAGCGGACCAACAGTTCGTGGTCGCCGAGTTCGTGGGCGTCGTCCGTGACGGTGTACCGGATGTAGGGCTGTTCCAGCCGGTACCGGATCGCGGCGCGGGTCATGACCCAGTCCGGGCCGTAGGCGCCGGCCACGGTGAGCAGGGTGCCGTCCGGTGTGTGGTAGCTGCGGACGGCAAACCCGTCTTCGCGGTAGAGGCCGGGGCGGTCCTTCTTCTGGGCGGCTTCGCTGAGCTTCAGGTCGGTCAGGCCGCCCTGGACCAGGTGGTGGGCGACGGTGTGCGCCCGGGTGACGCGCGGCATCGCGCTCCTTTCCTCGGGGACGGGAGGGGGCGGCGGCGTTCGCCCACCACCTGGTCCAGGGCGGCCTGACCGACCTGAAGCTCAGCGAAGCCGCCCAGAAGAAGGACCGCCCC
>NZ_JBEZMO010000060.1:0-10610 GCF_040652655.1 Streptomyces sp. NPDC048191 | reverse complement strand
GCGTTGCTGGACGCGGCGTTGCATCCGCTTGCTCATGAGGCGGTGGACGGGGGTGGCGAGTTGTTGCTGCCGTTCGCGTGGAGTGATGTGGTCGTCCATGCCACTGGAGCGACGCGACTGCGTGTGCACTGGGCGGCTGATGGCCGGATGACGGCGCTCGATCCCGAGGGGCAGCCGGTGATGGAGATCGGCTCCCTCGCCCTGCGCCCGCTCGGCGACGGCCTGGCGGCGAGCAGCACACCCACGGACGGGGATCTGCTGGCTGTGGACTGGGTGCCGGTCGTGGTGCCGCCTGCTGCTGGAGCGGTCGCTGAAGTGGCCGGTGTCGGTGGGTTGTTGGAGTTGGCTGATGCGGGTGTGGTGCCGGACCGGGTGGTTGTGTCGGTGTCCTCGCGGGATGGTGAGGCTGCTCCGGTTGCTGCGCATCGTGTTGCGGGTGAGGTGCTGGGTCTGGCTCAGTGCTGGGTGGGTGATGAGCGGTTCGCGGATGCGCGTCTGGTCGTCGTCACCCGTGGTGCCGTCGGTGTCGGTCAGGAGGATGGTCCGGCCGATTTGGGTGCTTCGACGGCGTGGGGCCTGATCCGTACGGCTCAGTCGGAGCATCCGGGCCGGTTCGCGCTGGTGGATCTGGATGATGCGGGTGAGGTTTCCGCTGCCGTACTGGTGGGTGAGGAGCCGCAGGTCGCGGTGCGTGACGGTCAGGTCCTGGTGCCGCGTCTGGTGCCGGTGGCCGCTGGGCAGGAGTCGGCTGGGCTGGATCCGGATGGCACGGTGCTGGTCACTGGTGCTTCGGGCACGCTGGGTGCGTTGGTGGCCCGGCATCTCGTCCAGCGTCATGGTGTGCGGCATCTGCTGCTGCTCTCGCGCCGGGGCGCGGGCGCTCCTGGTGCCGGCGAACTCAGTGCCGAGCTGGAGTCGTGGGGTGCGACGGTTGAGCACGCGGCGTGTGATGCGGCGGATGCCGGTGCGCTGGCCGGTGTGATCGCGGGTGTTTCCGCTGATCGTGGGTTGACGGCGGTGGTGCATGCCGCGGGCGTCCTGGATGACGGTCTGGTGCAGGCGCAGTCGGTGGAGCGTCTGGCTCCGGTGTTGCGGCCGAAGGTGGATGCGGCGTGGAACCTGCATGAGCTGACGCGTGATCTGCCGTTGGCGGCGTTCGTGGTGTTCTCCTCGATCGCCGGTGTGATCGGTAATGCGGGGCAGAGCAATTACGCTGCCGCGAACACGTTCTTGGACGCTCTGGCCGCGCACCGCCGCGCTGAGGGTCTCCCCGCCCACTCGCTCGCCTGGGGCCTGTGGGAGGAGGCGAGTGCGATGAGTGGCGGTCTGGACGTGGCGGACCGGGCGCGGCTGGCTCGTTCGGGGATCAGGGCGCTGCCCACCGAGGCCGGCCTGGGTCTGCTGGACCGTGCTCTGGGCACCGGTGCGGCCCTGTTGGTCGCGGCGGCGGTGGATCGTGCGGCGCTGCGCGCGGCGGAGTCGGAGTCGGTGCCGTCGTTGATGCGGACGTTGGTGCCGCGTCGTCGGCGTGCTGCCGCTGTGGGTGGCGGTGGGGTGTCGTGGGCGGAGTCGGTGAGGGCTCTGCCGGGTGCGGAGCGTGAGCGTGCCGTGCTGGAGTTGGTGCGGGGCACGGTGGCCGCTGTGCTGGGGCATGCCACGGCGCAGAGTGTCGCGGCGGACCGGGCCTTCAAGGAGCTGGGCTTCGACTCGCTGACCGCGGTCGAGCTGCGCAACCGGCTCAACACCGCGACCGGACTTCGCCTGCCCGCATCCCTCGTCTTCGACCACCCCACACCCCACGCCATCGCCACCCGCGTGGGAGACGAGTTGTTCGGGGCCGGTGGTGACGCGGACGCGGATGTCCCGCCGCAGCAGGCGGCCTCGGTGGACGACGATCCGATCGCGGTGGTGGGCATGGCGTGCCGCTACCCGGGTGGTGTGTCGGACGCCGAGGGGTTGTGGGAGCTGGTGGCCGGTGGTGTGGACGGCATCGGTGAGTTCCCGGCCGACCGTGGCTGGGACGTGGAGTCCCTCTACGACCCGGACCCGGAAGCGACCGGCACGACGTACGCGAAGTCGGGTGGCTTCCTCTATGGGGCCGCGGAGTTCGACGCGGAGTTCTTCGGGCTCAGCCCGCGTGAGGCGCTGGCCACGGACCCGCAGCAGCGGCTGCTGCTGGAGACGGCCTGGGAAGCCTTCGAGAACGCCGGCATCGATCCGGCGACCCTGCGCGGCTCCCGCACCGGTGTGTACGCGGGCGTCATGTACAACGACTACGCCTCACGCGTCCACGAGGTTCCGGACGAGTTGGAGGGCTACCTGGGCACGGGCAGCGCGGGCAGCGTGGCGTCGGGCCGGCTGGCCTACTACTTCGGGCTGGAGGGGCCGGCGCTGACGGTGGACACGGCCTGCTCGTCGTCCCTGGTGGCCCTGCACCTGGCGGTGCAGTCGCTGCGCCGAGGCGAGTGCGACCTGGCCCTGGCCGGCGGTGTCACGGTCATGGCCACCCCGACCACGTTCATCGAGTTCTCCCGCCAGCGCGGTATGTCCCCCGACGGGCGGTGCAAGGCCTTCGCCGCCGCGGCGGACGGGGCGGCCTGGGCCGAGGGTGTGGGCCTGCTGCTGGTGGAGCGGTTGTCGGAGGCGCGTCGGCGTGGGCATCGGGTGCTGGCCGTGGTCCGTGGCACGGCGGTGAACCAGGACGGTGCGTCCAATGGTCTGACGGCTCCGAACGGTCCTGCTCAGGAGCGGGTGATCAGGAGTGCGTTGACGGATGCCGGGTTGTCGCCCGGTGATGTGGATGCGGTGGAGGCGCATGGTACGGGGACGCGGCTGGGTGATCCGATCGAGGCGCAGGCGTTGCTGGCGACGTATGGCAAGGGTCGTGACGGGGAGCGTCCGTTGTGGCTGGGGTCGTTGAAGTCGAACATCGGGCACAGTCAGGCCGCCGCGGGTGTGGGTGGTGTGATCAAGATGGTGCAGGCGATGCGCCATGGTGTGTTGCCGCGCACCCTGCATGTGGATGAGCCCACTCCGCACGTGGACTGGGAAGCGGGCGCGGTACGGCTGCTGACCGAGGAGGTGGCGTGGGAACAGGGTGAGCGTCCCCGCCGGGCCGCCGTGTCCTCCTTCGGCATCAGCGGCACCAACGCCCACCTCATCCTCGAAGAAGCACCCGACGCCGCCGAGCCCACGGCCACGCAGGAGACGCCCGCAGCCGCTCCGGCCGTCGTCGTCGCTCCCGAGGCCGCCCTGGTGCCCTGGATCCTGTCGGCCCGCTCGGCCGACGCCCTGCGGGCCCAGGCCGGGCGCCTGCGCGACCACCTCGCCCGCACGCCTGGACTCGACCTGCTGGACGCGGCGTTCAGCCTCGCGGACGGCCGGGCGCGGTTCGCACACCGCGCGGTCGTCCTCGGACAGGACCGGCAGGAACTGCTGGACTCGCTGGCCGCGGTCGCCGCAGGGCGCGCCCATCCCCGGGCCACCGCCGGTGTCGCGTCGGCCGCCGACCGGGTCGTGTTCGTCTTCCCCGGCCAGGGCTGGCAGTGGGTGGGTATGGGGGCCGAACTCGGCGCCGTTTCCCCGGTGTTCGCCCGGCGACTGGCCGAGTGCGAGCGCGCCCTCGCCCCCTACATCGACTGGTCGCTCGCCGATGTGCTCACGGACGAGGAGAAACTGGCCCGCGTCGACGTCATCCAGCCCGTGATGTGGGCGGTGATGGTGTCCCTCGCGGCGGTGTGGGAGTCCCTCGGCGTCGTACCGGCGGCCGTGGTGGGCCACTCGCAGGGCGAGATCGCGGCGGCCTGCGTCGCCGGCGTCCTCGACCTGGACGACGCCGCCAAGGTGGTGGCCCTGCGCTCGCGCGCCATCGCCCGCATCGCGGGTGACGGCGGCATGGCCTCGGTGGGCCTCGCACCGGAGCGGACCCGGGAACTGCTCACGGAGCTGGCCGGCGACCTGCACCTGGCGGCCGTCAACGGCCCCGCGTCGGTCGTCGTGTCGGGTGCCGCGACCGCGCTGGACGCCCTCCAGGCCGAGGGCGAGGCACGGCAGGTGCGGGTACGGCGGGTGCCCGTCGACTACGCCTCGCACTCACCGCACATGGAGCAGCTGCACGACACCCTCCTCGACGAGCTCACGGACATCACGCCCCGTCAGGGACGCGTGCCGTTCTACTCCACGCTCACGGGGGAGCGCCTCGACGACACGACCGGCATGGACGGTTCCTACTGGTACGAGAACCTGCGCCGACCCGTGCAGTTCGAGCAGGCGGTCCGCGCCCTGGTGCGGGACGGCTTCGACGCCTTCGTCGAGAGCAGCGGGCATCCGGTGCTGACGTACGGGGTGGAGGAGACGCTCTCCACCGTGGGCGCCGAGGCCCTGGTCATCGGGTCGCTGCGGCGCGGCGCCGGCGGCATCGGCCAGTTCCTGCGGTCGGCGGCCGAACTGCACTGCGCCGGGTACCCGGTCGACTGGACGGCGCTGCTGTCCGCCGACGGCAGGCCGCGCACCCGTGTCGAGCTGCCGACGTACGCGTTCCGGCGCACGCGGCACTGGCTGGACGTGCCGACCGCGTCCGGTGACGTCGCGGCCGCCGGCCTGCAGCGCACGGGTCACCCGCTCCTGGGGGCGGCCGTTGATCTGGGCGGCGACCTCGGGGTGGTGCTGAGCGGTCTGGTGTCCCTGTCCGCCCACCCGTGGCTGTCCGACCACGCCGTGGCGGGAGCGGTCCTGCTGCCCGGGGCCTCCCTCGTCGAACTGGCCGCCGTCACCGGAGCCCGCGCGGGCTGCCCCGTCGTCGAGGAACTGACGCTCGAGGCACCCCTGGTGGTGCCCGACCACGGTGCGGTCCAGGTGCAGGTGTCGGTGGGCGCTCCCGACGACGACCGACGCCCGGTCGTCGTGTACGCCCGCGCCCACGACGACCAGGAGTGGGTGCGCCACGCCACCGGACACGTGGTCACGGAGTCCGCCGGAGAGAGCCCGGCCCGTGCCGACTGGGCGACGGGGGCATGGCCTCCGGCGGGTGCCGAGCCGGTGGACCTCACCGGTGCGTACGACCGTCTCGCCGAACGCGGCTACGAGTACGGGCCCGTGTTCCAGGCACTCGACGCCCTGTGGCGGGTCGGCGACGACCTGTATGCCGAGATCTCCCTGGCCGACGGCACCGCCACCGCCGGGTTCGGGCTGCATCCCGCCCTGTTGGACGCCGCTCTCCACCCCCTGGTGCTGACCGGTCAGGACGACGCGGGACAAGTACAGTTGCCGTTCTCCTGGGGCGGTGTACGCCTCGAAGCGGCCGACGCCTCACGCCTGCGGGTACGGCTCGGGGTGCGCGGCACCGACGAGTACGTCGTCGAGCTGGCCGACACGACGGGCCGGCCGGCCTGCCGGGTGGCGGCTCTGAGGGCCCGGCCCATCACACTCGAGCGGCTCGCGGCAGCGGCGCTTAACGCTGCGGGAGGCGCCACGGACGGGGATCTGCTGGCTGTGGACTGGGTGCCGGTCGTGGTGCCGCCTGCTGCTGGTGCGGTTGCCGAAGTGGCGGGTGTGGGTGAGTTGTTGGAGTTGGCTGATGCGGGTGTGGTGCCGGACCGGGTGGTTGTGTCGGTGTCCTCGCGGGATGGTGAGGCTGCTCCGGTTGCTGCGCATCGTGTTGCGGGTGAGGTGCTGGGGCTGGCTCAGTGCTGGGTGGGTGATGAGCGGTTCGCGGATGCGCGGCTGGTCGTCGTCACCCGTGGTGCGCTCGCAGTAGGCGGCGACGATGCACCCGCCGATTTGGGTGCCTCGACGGCGTGGGGCCTGATCCGTACGGCTCAGTCGGAGCATCCGGGCCGGTTCACTCTGGTCGACCTCGAACCGTCCGGCGCACTGCCGCACGACGTGATCGCCGGTGGAGAGGACCAACTCGCCGTCCGTGACGGTCAGGTTCTGGTGCCGCGTCTGGTGCCGGTGGCCGCTGGGCAGGAGTCGGCTGGGCTGGATCCGGATGGCACGGTGCTGGTCACTGGTGCTTCGGGCACGCTGGGTGCGTTGGTGGCCCGGCATCTCGTCCAGCGTCATGGTGTGCGGCATCTGCTGCTGCTCTCGCGGCGGGGCGCGGACGCTCCCGGTGCCGGCGAACTCAGCGCCGAGCTGGCGGGATTGGGGGCCACGGTCGAGCACGCGGCGTGTGACGCGGCCGATGCCGGTGCGCTGGCCGGTGTGATCGCCGGTGTCTCCGCTGACCGTCCGTTGACGGCGGTGGTGCATGCCGCGGGCGTCCTGGATGACGGCCTGATGCAGGCGCAGTCGGTGGAGCGTCTGGCTCCGGTGTTGCGGCCGAAGGTGGATGCGGCGTGGAACCTGCACGAGCTGACGCGTGATCTGCCGTTGGCGGCGTTCGTGGTGTTCTCCTCGATCGCCGGTGTGATCGGTAATGCGGGGCAGAGCAATTACGCTGCCGCGAACACGTTCCTGGACGCTCTGGCCGCGCACCGCCGCGCTGAGGGTCTCCCCGCCCACTCGCTCGCCTGGGGCCTGTGGGAGGAGGCGAGTGCGATGAGTGGCGGTCTGGACGTGGCGGACCGGGCGCGGCTGGCTCGTTCGGGGATCAGGGCGCTGCCCACCGAGGCCGGCCTGGGTCTGCTCGACCGTGCTCTGGACACCGGTGCGGCCCTGTTGGTCGCGGCGGCGGTGGATCGTGCGGCGCTGCGCGCGGCGGAGTCGGAGTCGGTGCCGTCGTTGATGCGGACGTTGGTGCCGCGTCGTCGGCGTGCTGCCGCTGTGGGTGGCGGTGGGGTGTCGTGGGCGGAGTCGGTGAGGGCTCTGCCGGGTGCGGAGCGTGAGCGTGCCGTGCTGGAGCTGGTGCGGGGCACGGTGGCCGCTGTGCTGGGACATGCCACGGCGCAGAGTGTCGCGGCGGACCGGGCGTTCAAGGAGCTGGGCTTCGACTCGCTGACCGCGGTCGAGCTGCGCAACCGGCTCAACACCGCGACCGGACTGCGCCTGCCCGCATCCCTCGTCTTCGACCACCCCACACCCCACGCCATCGCCACCCACATCGCCGAGAGCGTGTCCGGAACCCCAGCCGTGGCGCCGGATCCGGTCACCGACGAAGTGACCCAACTCGAAGAGCTCTTCGCGGCGCCGGCGAGCCCCCGCGAGATCTTCGCCCTGATCGATGCCGCGGGCTGACCGGCGCCGCCTCAGCCGCCAAGACACACCAGAGAGGACCAACCCCATGTCCATCGTCGTGCGAGAAGCTCCTGCGCGTCACACCAACACAGACCTCTGGCACCGCTGGGTCGACCTGTGGAACGGGAACTTCGACCTCGCGGAGTCCGTCATCGCCCCCAAGCTGCAGACGCACCTCCCCGCCTTCGGCCGGCCCGCGGACACCGAGCCGGTGGACGGCCCGGCCACCCTCGTCCGCTGGCTCGAGGAGTGGCGCTCCCGGTTCTCCCTGTCGGTGTTGACGACCGACTTCGGTCCGTTCGTCAACGACGACTACATCCTCGCCCGCCGCAGGTTCACCGGTGTGTGGCAGAGCGGTGAGCCGCTGGGCGCGACCGCTCCCGCGGGTACCGAGGTCGAGTTCGCCGGCGTGGACATCCTGCGGGTCGAGGACGGCCGGATCTCGGAGTACTGGGTCGGCGACAACCTCATCGACATGTACGTCCGACTGGGCGCGATCCACGACCCGGTCAGGTCCTGAACCCACCGCCCGGCTCTCCGGGCGACACCACCACTCAAGCAGCGCAACACGAAAGGGACGCACATGTCCAACGCCGCCGTGGACACATCCACAGTGCGCGCCAAGGCCGACCTGTGGCACCGCTGGATCGGCCTGTGGAGCGGTGACTTCCCGGACTCCGAGAAGTTCGCCGTCGGCGAGAGCATCATCTCGCCGAACCTGGTGTGTCATCTCGCCGCCTATGAGATGCCGGAGTCGCACACCATCAACAGCCCCGGTGCCGTGGTCCGCTGGATCGACGTGTGGCACTCGTACTTCTCCGAGTCCAAGATGATCACGACGGTCGGTCCGTTCGTCAGCGACGACCATGTGATCGGCCGCTGGAGCTTCCGCGGTGTCTGGCAGGGAGGCAAGCCGCGCGGCGCCACCGCTCCCGCGGGTACCGAGGTCTTCATCGAGGGCCACGACATCCTGCGGCTCGACGACGACGGTCTCATCGCGGAGTACTGGGTCGGCGACAACCTGCTCGACATGTACGGCCAGGTGGCCGCCATCCGGAAGCCGCAGGCCTCATGAGCGCCCCGGCCTATGACGTGGCCGTCGTCGGCGGCAGCATCGCCGGCTGCACCGCGGCCATCCTGTACGCACGGGCGGGCGCCCGCGTCGCACTCATCGAGCGGCACAAGAACCCCGACGCCTACAAGGTCCTGTGCAACCACTACATCCAGCCTTCCGCCGTGCCGATCATGCGGGAGCTCGGCGTCATCCCGCAGATCGAGCAGGCGGGCGCGCCGCGCACCTTCCCGGTGGCGTGGTGGACCCAGTGGGGCTGGATCGAGCCCGAGCCGACGTCCCCCGGCGAACCGCTGCCGTACGGCTACAACGTGCGCCGGGAGACCATCGACCCGATCCTGCGCCGCATCGCCATGGAGACGGAGGGCGTCGAGACGCATCTGGGCACCAAGGTCACCGGCCTGGTGCGGGAGGGCGGACGCACGGTCGGCGTCCGGGTGGGCAGGGACGGCGCGGACCGGGAGATCCGCGCGCGGCTCGTCGTCGGCGCCGACGGCAGGAACTCCTCCGTCGCCGAGTTCGCGGATCTGCCCACCAAGTCCGTCCCCAACAACCGCTTCAGCTACTTCGCGTACTTCCGCGGGGACGTGCTGCCGAAGTCGGACGTGAGCTACATCTGGTTCGGTCAGGACATGGCCTACGCCAATCCTACGGACAGCGGGCTCACGGCGATCGCCTGCGCGCCCGGCAAACACCATCTGCCCGCGTTCCGCGCCGACCTGGACGGCGCCTACACGGAGTACCTGAGCCGGCTGCCGAACGGTCCCGACCTGAGCGCCGGGGAACGCGTGTCGAAGATCATCGGCACCACCGACTACCCGCTGCTGGACCGCGAGCCGACCGCCCCCGGCCTCGCGCTCGTGGGTGACGCGGCACTGTGCTCCGATCCCATCTGGGGCGTCGGCTGTGGCTGGGCCTTCCAGTCGGCGTCCTGGCTCGTGGCCGCCACCAGGGACGGGCTGCACCTCGGTCCCGGTGAAGTGGACCGCGGGCTGGCCGAGTACCGGCGGGTGCGCCGGGACCGGCTGCGCGGTCAGCAGTTCCTGATCGCGGACTACGCGGGGGGCCGGCCGATGAACGCCATCGAGCGGCAGATGTTCTCCGCCGCCGTCCACGATCCGCAGACGGCCCGCCATCTGCACCGGTACGCCAGCCGCTTCATGGGGGTCAGGGAGTTCCTGGCTCCGCAGGTACTCGCCCGGGCGGGCCTGGTCAACCTCCGGAACCGGCTGTCCGGCCACGCACGTACGCCGGGGCGCGTGCTGAGCCCCTGACGGGCACCACATGACGTAACTACGAGTTGAAGGAGTCCCGTTGCCGGACCTGACCAGCAGTGAGGTGGATCTTCCCGCGCTCGACCCGACATGGTGGTCGTGGCACTCCGCGCACGGCGGGCTGCTCGCCGCGATGATGATGCGGCATGCCAGGCACCTCGCCGGCGGAATGACGCCGCGCTCCGTCCACGCCTCGTTCCTCGCCCCGGTGCGCACCGCGCCCCTGCGACTGTCCACCGAGGTCCAGCAGAGGAACCTGTCGAGCGCCGTGACCAGGTCGACGCTCTACCACGACGGCCACCCCGCCGCCTCGGCGATCTCGTTGTTCGCCGAGGGCGGGGCCGAGAACGGCCTGCTCTACCGCAGGCCCCGTATGCCCGAGGTCCCGGACGTCGCCGACTGCCCGGAGTTCGACCTCCTGCCGGACCTGATCCCGGTCGCACGCCATCTGAGCATTCGGATGGCGTCCACGACCCGTCCGCTCGCCGGGGGCGAAGAGGCCCAGCTGACCGGCTGGATACGGCTGAAGAACCTCGATCTGCAGCCCGCGGAGGCGGTGTTCGTCCTGCTCGACTCGATGCCGCCCGCGCTCTACGGCGTCCTGGACCGGCCCGTCCCGGTCCCCTCGGCCGAGATCTCGGTGCGTTTCACCGACCAGGTCGCCGAGGGGGGCCTCGACGACTGGGCGCTGATCCAGGTCCGCACCGAGCAGGCCGGCTTCGGATGGACCCTGGAGTCGGGCTCCCTGTGGACGCCCGACGGGACGCTGCTGGGGGTCAGCCTGCAGACACGCCGCATCATGGACCCGGCCGTGGACCTGCCCGGCCCGGACCTGCACAGCGCGGTGCCGGAGCTGTCGCCGAGCGCCTGACACCGGCCCACCCGAACCTGCCCCCCGGCCTTCCCCCAGGCCGGGGGGCAGCACCATGTCGCGGCACGGTCGCACCACGGGGCCGTCCTCGCCGACCGGGGCGACGACCCCGCAGCCCTGGTCGGCACCGTGCCGGACACAACGAAGCGCGGACCACCACCTGGTGGTCCGCGCGGTATCGCGGGCACCAAGGCGTCGGGCCCGTACGACCGCGGTC
>NZ_JBEZMO010000059.1:0-16574 GCF_040652655.1 Streptomyces sp. NPDC048191 | reverse complement strand
ACCCAACCACAACCCAACCGCTTAAACCCCGGCGGCGCCGGCCCCCCCCCCCGGCCCCCCCCCCCCCGCAGCCGTATTCAGCGCGGCCGTTGCTGCCGCCCGTTCTTGCTTTCTGAGATCAGGTGATGAGGTGAAGCACCACGCGGGCACTCCGCTCGGGAACCACCGTGAACTGGGCATAACCACGCGCCTTTTTGTATGCCCCAGTGCCCCCGGTAATTGCTTCCTGGAAGGACGAGGTCGGGCGGCCTTGCAGGGTGATCTGCATGGTGCCCTGCAGGGTGATCTGTCCGTGCGGAGTGGCGAGCGACTGCAGGCATTGCACGCTGATACCCGGAGCAGCATTCCGGCCACCGACCACGCAGTCGAACACGAAGGTGCCGAACGGCTTGCCGGTTCTCGTTTTGGTGGTATTTCCCGTGCCCCCAAATCGGGAGCCCGGACCTTGCGGGGGGCCGAAGTTCTGGGTGTTTGTAGTCGTGAGGTCCAGAATTTGCCGAGAACCGTTACCGTGTCCTGCTGCCGCGGCAGGCATTGACATTCCCAGGCTCCCGGTCATAGCGAGCGCGCAAGCTACCAGCAGGGCTCTTGACCCGAACGTCCGCATCGCGTGTGCCTTTCACTACGGGCCTAACGTTAGCCTGTCCAGGGTTTGAGAACAGGCATCATTGCCGCACACACCATCCCATAAGAAGGGATAAATCTATTCCGGCAGGCCGAAATCATTCATCCGATTGCACTAACTATTTGCCCATAGTGGAGGGATGTCACGACCCTTCTGACACTCGATACCCGTCGAGCACCCCCAGACAGTCGCGCCAGCGGACGGCGATCAGGTGCCTCGACGCCGGCGTCCTGGCACACGCCTCCACGCTGCAGATCACGTTCAACGCCCGGAACACCGCGTGCGGCATTCATCCGGTTCATGCTATGGATCATGGCCCGCAGACCCGAACGCTCCGTGATCGTCCTGGGACGAGCCCAGATGAATCCACAGTTCCGTGTGTCAGACGATGCTGACCATCCACAACCGCCCCCTCCGACACCTTCGCCACCGTCAACGCTGCGAACCACCGGAACCCTCACAGCATCTGGGTCTTCTGGCCCGCCTCATGCCAGCCACCGACGGGCGCACCGTTACCGGCACCCACGTCACTTTCCAGCCCGGAGGCACTCCACGGAGCGCCATCCGCACCGCGACAGTCTTGCCCCGGCCCGGGTCGCCGAACACACGCACCGCGTCCACCATCGCCATCGCCTGCCCGACCACCTCGGCCACCGCCCGCACTGACGACGTCGACACCAGCTGCGCGCTCCCGCTGGCAACGCCACGCCCATCGCCGCGCCGCTCTCCCCCACCGGCAAGCCGCTAGCCGCCTCTGGTCCGAGACGCGGTGGCAGCGTCACAGACGTCTTCGCCGCGTCGCCCTCCTGCGGCGCGTCCGCACGCTCACCCCGCCAACCTGGGCGCCCGCACGCACATGCGCCGTCGTCAAGGCCCCGGCCGCATCAACCTCCAGCAGCCACGCAACCAGCACCGGCCTGGACACCCCAGTCCCGCCGTCACCTCACCCCACGCGCACGGCTCGCCCACCCCACGCCCTTCCGCCGCGGAAACCAACGCCCACCACGGTGCAGCCGCGCAGCCCTCGGAAGAATCAGAAGTACCGTTCCCAAGACAGCGGAACGGAGCGGGGTGTACCGCCACATGACAGCCGTACCGACTGCAGAAACCGCCCCACGGCAGTGACGCTGTCCTTCATGAACGCCCGAACAGGGGAAAACACCCCAGTCTGACCTGCCGGCACTGACACCCACCCACTGACACCAAACCGGCACATCGCACTCAACGCACTGCCGCCGTCGACCTCGGCATGCCCACCTTCGCAGACATCGTCGTCCGCACTCCATCGGCTGACCCGCACCAGCCCTGAATAGCAGTAGTCGCCGAGAAGCCGCACCACCTACGCTCCATCACATGCGCAGCGTTTTCGTGTTTCCCGCAGGTGAGCGAGCTGAGGCCATCGCCTCACTTGATCAGCGCCTTCCTCAGCAGCGGGATCCGTGGACTCTGGACGGCAACCTCTACATAGACATCGACGATGAGCAGACCGGCTACCTCTTCTCCGACTGGGATCCCGACGACGTCACGGTCCTCGAAGCGGCCGTCGGACACCACCCCAGCTGGGCAGTGCAGATCGATGTCTCCGGGCGGATCGACGGCACCGCAGAGGTTCACCGACTGGTCGCGCTGTTGCTTGAGCATGGAGGAGTGGCCACCGACGACTACTCCGCCCATCCCTGGACTCTGGAGGAAATCCAGTCCGGAACCGTGGTCGACGGCCTTCGCTTCTTCGACTTCCGCACCTACCACGAACTCCACCGCGAGCACTGAGGCGACGGACTCGATCATCACTCAGGCAAGTTCAGAGAAGATGCCCGAGCCGGGCATGTGGCTCCAACTCGACTGGGGTGAGGGTCCGAAGGTGGCCAGCCGCCGCACCCAGCTGTTCTGCGCCTGGCTGTCCTGGTCCCGCTTCCGGGTCGTCATCCCGCCCTGGAACCAGACCTTGGGCACCCTGGTGGCCTGCGCCTGCCTGGACGCCATCCTGCGCCGACTCGGCGGGGTGCCGGCCTACGTGCTGATCGACAACCCGCGCACCGTCACCGTCGACCGCGTCGCCGGGATCGCGTTCCGCCTCCCGGAGATCGTGGCCGCGGGCAAACACTATGGCTGCACGGTTGCGACCCGTGAGCCGTTCGCCCCGGAGTCCGAGGGTGGTGTCGAGGCCACCGTGAAGATCGCGAAAGCGGATCTGGTGCCGCCCACCGCCAACCTGCGAGCCGAGTACGGCTCGTGCGCCGAGCTGGCCGCCGAGTGCGACGCCTGGTGCGAGCAGGTCAACGCCCGCCCGCACCGCTCCAACAAGACCGCCCCGGTGCTGCGGCTGGCCGCCGAGCATGAGCACCTCCACCCGTCCCAGCTGCCCCGCACCACGCGGCCCTCGGCGACGAGCGGGTCGCCGACGACGACCAGACCATCAGCTTCGGTGCGGTCCGCTACTCCACCCCGCCCGGTCTCGTCGGCGCTCGGGTGTGGTGCCGGGTGATCGGCGACGAGCTCGCCGTGACCGCGATGACCGAGGCCGGACTGATCGCACTCGTCCTGGCCGGCACCGCGTAAGAAGCTGCCTCCGCGGGCGACCGGACTGGACCGGTACAAGCCGGTGATCGATGAGATCCGTCGGGCGGGCCTGGATGCGCCCCGCAGTCACATCGTCATCCGGATCTTTCCCCGGCTGGTCGGGGAACACGGCGCCGACGTCTCCGACGGGGTGGTCCGCTCCTACGTCGCAGCCCGGAAGCCAGAGATCCTGGTCGAGTCCGGCAAGGCACAGCTGGAGGCATTCGTCCCGCAGACCCATCTGCCTGGTCACGAAGCGGAGGTCGGCTTCGGCCACGTCACGATCCGCCTCGCCGGCGAGCTGGTGGCCTGCTACCTCCTCTCCTTCCGTCCGTCCTATTCGGGTAAGGCCGTCCACCGCGTCTTCGCGTCCTGCGGGCAGGAGACCTTCTTCGAAGGGCATCCACGCCCTGCGGGCGTTGGGCGGTGTCCCGTGGACCAAAGTCCGCTACGTCGAACCCGGCACCGACGCCTACCGCCTCGCCAGCGCTCGAGCCCGAGCCGAACAGACTGCGGCGGGCTGGCCCCGGAGATCGCTGGACTGCTGGTCAGGGCGCCTGTCAGGCTCCGCCTCGTGGAGATACTCGATGTCCTGACCAGCATGGCGAAGACAGGCCGACTGGGCCCGGTGTCCAGCGGAGCCGACTGGAACGAAGTGACCGCGGCACTCGGCAAGCCATGGGACATCGGCGCGATGAGCCGGAACAGAAGGTGGCCAAGGCTCTTCGCCTACGGGGACCTTGAGCTGAGTGTCTGCCGTTGCCGCAAGGTCTCCCTCATCTGTGTCCAGACCTGGCGTGACGTCGTCGAACTCCCTCCGTCGGTTGTCGGGGGGACGGGCACCTTCCGGGCATGGCTCAAGTACGCGGACGTCGTTTCCGCCTTGGACAAGGCCGGTTGTTCCTGGGTGCCCTATCCGCCGTTGACCTTCGGCGATCAGTGCTCGCTCATGGCCATCCCGTCAGGAGCGAACTTCACCTTCGAGATCCCCGAGGGCGAAGAACCTGTGCTGAACGTCATGGGCCTGCCCGGTTACGGACACGACTGTTCCGCACGAACTGCGGGCCGAGATCACTGACGCGGAGCGCCGTCAGAACTCGCGAACATTTATCGCCCCAGAGATCGCTAACCGCTGCTCAAACTGGTCGAGAAACGCTGTCACTGAAGGTGAACGAAGCCAGCCACCCCACCCGCACCACGCACACCACCATCCACGCGCTGCTGAAGACAGGCCACAGCCGTCGCGCGATCCAGCGGCAGCTCGGGATGGTCCACCACGCCGTCAAGGACGCCGATGCTGCCAGGCCGGAGGACCTCTTCGCCGGCCAGTGGCAGAACCGAACTTCCGTACTCGACGAGTACAAGACCTCCCTCGATGACCGCTGCAACGACAGCTGCACGAACGCCTGGACGCTCTGGGGAGAGATCGTGCCGCTCGGCTACAAGGGCAGCTACCAGCGGGTTCGCACCTACTTGCGCGAAAGGCCTTGTGTCCGGGGCAGCACCTAGAGTCACGAAGTGGCGCTGGTCAACCAGTTCTACGCGAGGCAGCCATGGGCGTCACTCGCCTGACTGCTATCCCCCTAGGCGGTCGGCGACCAGCTGAGGAAACGGTCAACGGTCAACCGCAAACCCTGGCCACAACGAAGCGGCCACCAGTCCCTGCAGGAACTCGAAGCCCTGCCAGTTCTGGATCGGGGCGTAGCGGCCGCCGACCAAGCCGAGGGGGCGCCGGTGTCCTCGCGGACGGTGTGGAACTTGTCGAGGTGCTCGCGCATCTCGCCGTTAACGCCCTCTGAGAGCGGGGGGAAGGACCCGCACGGGTTTCGTAACGCATCCGATCTCGTCGCTCGTCCGAGCGATCCGGTAGAACGTCGTGGGCGCCATGGTCGATGCATGACTGACGCCCCCCACCACAACGCCACGGACCCGCAGCGCACCCCCGAGCCGGCCGAGGGCCCGGCCGGCGCCACCCGCAGGTCCGTCATCGCCACCCTCGGCGGCGCCACGCTCGGCGTGGCCGCACTGGGACTCGCCGCCACGCAGGCCGCGGCCACAGCGCCCCGGAGCGCGGACCGGCCCACTCCCCCGCTCGCCGCGGCGTGCGTCCTCACGCCCGAGCAGACCGAGGGCCCCTACTACCTGGACCTGGAACGGGTCCGCAAGGACATCACCGAGGGCAAGGCCGGCGTTCCGCTGACCCTGCGCGTCACGGTCGTAGACAGCACCACGTGCGCCGCGCTACCCAGCACGGCCGTCGACATCTGGCACTGTGACGCGCTGGGGATCTATTCCGGCTACGTCGCCGGCGGATCCACCCCCGACACGACCTTCCTGCGCGGTGTGCAGCTGACCGACGCGTCCGGGGTCGCGGAATTCACCACCGTCTACCCGGGGTGGTACGTCGGCCGGGCCCTCCACATCCACGTCAAGACGCACGCCGGCGGCACCGTCTCCAACGGGACCTATCACGGAGGCCACGTATCCCACACCGGCCAGCTCTACTTCCCGGAGACGTACAACACCAGGGTGGCCGCCCTGTCCCCCTACCGGAACAACACCGCCACGCGCACGCTCAACGCGAGGGACGGCATCTACCGCAACGGCGGTTCGGCCACCTTGTTGACCCTCACCCAGACGGGCAGCGACCTGGGCAGGGGCGTGACCGGGACCGTCGTGCTCGGGATCGACCCCAGCGCCACACCCTGACGGTCCTCCGCGAGCGGTGGCCGGGCTCTGGGACGGTTCCGGCCGCCGCGCGCACCGCCCACGCGCCGCGCATGGTTTCGGCACGAGAACGCGCGGCCAGGAAACGGGGATGAGCCGGAGTCGAACGTGCGAGGTATGCGGTACGGCGCTGATCACGAGGCCGCAGGGCGGCCGGCCGGCTCGGTACTGTTCCAACGCCTGCCGGCAACGGGCACTTCGGCGGCGCACGGCAGCACGGGACGCCGCCCGTACCCAGGGTGCCGCGTCGGCTGCGGCTCCCCCCGTGGCACCCGCTGCAGCGACCGCAGCAACCCGCACCCGCGCTCTGCCGCCGGCGCTCGACTCCTTCGTCGGCCGGCAACGGGAGCTGTCGGGCCTGCGCGCGCTGCTCAGCAGCACACGGCTGCTCACGCTGACAGGGGCGGGCGGTGTGGGCAAGACGCGGCTGGCGTTGGAGTTCGCCAGGGGGCTATCGAGCCGGTACGGCCGGGTCGACCTGGTGGAGCTCGGCTCGCTGCGGGACGGTGCAACTCTGACGCAGTTCGTGGCCGCCGCGTTGGGCGTGCGCGAACGGGCCGGCCACACCGGCGGCGACCTCCTGGTCCGTGCCATCGGTGACGCCTCCCGGCTGCTGCTTCTGGACAACTGCGAGCACCTGGCCGAACCGTGCGCCGGGCTGGTCGTGACCCTGCTGGGCCGCTGCCCCCGGCTGCGGATCCTGGCCACGAGCCGTGAGGCATTGCGGGTGCCTGGGGAGACCGTGTTCCGGGTCGGCGAGCTGTCCCTGCCACCGGCGGACGCCGGGGACGACGTGACGGCCCTGCTGCGGGCAGACGCGGTACGGCTGTTCGTGGAACGCGCCGCGCGTCGCTCGCCCGGGTTCGTGTTGGACCGGAACAACGGCCGGCTGGTCGCGGAGATCTGCCGACGGCTGGACGGTCTGACCCTCGCCGTGGAACTCGCGGCCGGTCACATCGGCACCCTCGCGCCGGGCGACATCCTCGCGGGCCTGGACGACCAGTTGTGCCAGCTGGACCTCCTGGCCGGTGGCAGCAGGACCGGGCCCCGGCGGCACAGCGGGCTCGCCACCGCCGTCGACTGGAGCCATCGGCTGCTGGATCCGGCGGAACAGGCCGTCTTCCGGCGCCTCGCGGTCCTTGTCGGAGGGTTCGATCTGGCCGCGGCGCGCTCGGTGTGCGCCGGCGGCGGCATCGGGCGGCGAGAGGTCTTTCCCCTCCTGTGCGCGCTCGAGGCGAAGTCACTGATCGTACGGCTGCCGGGGGACGCCGTGCCCACCCGCTTCCGGCAGCTCAGTGTCATCCGCGCCTACGCCATGGAACGTCTGCGCGCATCCGGCGAGCTGGGCCCCACCCTGCGCAGCGCCCTCGCCTGGCTCCACGAGGTGGCCGAGCGAGATGGTGGTGATGTGTTCGCCGACCAGGCGAGCAGCCCGCTGACGGCGGAACGGGACAACCTCGCCTCGGTTCCGGCCCACGCTACCGGCCGGGGCGAGGCCGCGCGGGTACGGCTGACCCTGGAGCTGGCCCGGGTGCACTACCAGCAGGAGCAACCGTCGGCCGCGGGCGCACTGCTGAGCGGACTGCTGCGGGAACCCGGCGGCCGGGCACTGGGCGGGGAGGTGGCCGCGCTCGCCGCACGCGTGGCCGCCCAGCAGGCCGACCCGCACCGAGCACTGTCCCTGGGCGAGCAGGCGGTGAGCCTGGAACGACGGCGTCACGTGCCCACCGGGCTCGCCAACGCGCTCGACGCCAGGGCGGCGGCGTGGCTGTGTCGCGGCGCCTTCGCCGAGGCCGTCACGGATCTGCGTGCGTGCCTGGACATCGTCAGCCCGCTCGGCTCACCCGAGGACGTCGCGTGGTGTACCCAGCACCTGGCCTGGGCGCTGCTCCAGGCGGGCGGGGAGTGCGAGGCCGACGAGCTGATGGCGGATTGCCTTCCGGTGCTCAGGGAGCGGGCACCGTGGCCCCGGGCCGCGGCCGCGCTGCACACCGCAGGCGCCGTACGGCTGGCTCTGGGGCAACTGGAGAGCGCCGAGGCCCTCTTCGCCGAGGTGCTGCGCATCGCCCCCGGAGGAAGCTTTCACGCGCTGTACCCCGTCGAGGGCTTGGCGCTGGTGGCCGCAGAGAGCGGTGACATGCAGCGCGCCCTGCGATTGTGTGAGGCGAGCGCCCAGGCGCGACGTCGGCTGGACACCGCGCCCGAAGCGCCCTGGCGGCGCAGGATCGAGCAGGCGGCGGCCCGTGCCCGGACCCTGCTGCCGACGGCGGCGCGGGAGGCCGCGGTCGTCGGTGCTCGCAAGCTGCGCGGGGACCGGCTCGTCGCCTACGCCCTGCGGACAGGCAGCGGTGAGCAGGTCCGGCGGGGGCCTGACACCATGGGGATCGGCGACGAGCCGTGGCGGCTGACCGCCAGGGAATTCATGGTGGTCGAACGCGTCGCGAAGGGGCTGACCAACCGGCAGATCGCGGAGGAGCTCGGGCTTTCGGCGCATACGGTCGCCACGCACCTGGACAGGGTGCGCGACAAGCTGGGTCTTCGCTCACGCACACAGATCGCCCTGTGGTTCGGCCGAAGAGATTCGGAAGCTTCGGTTCCCTGACATCTGTCGTCGGCGGCGGTGACATACTCGTGCTCCAGGTCCTCCCGGCAGTCGGCGATCTAACCGCTGCACCGGCATGTCCAATGGATCAGGGTCGTGCGGCACACCGGCGGCGTCCATGGACGGCGTGGCACCGGCTCGCGCGTTCGGGGGCCGAGTCAGCGGGGCGGCCTCCAGCCGTTTCAGCATCCTCACGTACTGGCCTGACGCACAGACAACGCCGGCCCACGCACCCACGGGGAGCGGCGCCGCCTCCTCATATCGCCCCTGTCACCTTCCGCACTCCGGGGGCGCGATGGGTTCGAACCGTTGCCCGCGCCCGTCGACAGGGGCAGGCGACAGCGTTTGGTCCTGACGCACCCGTCGTTGTCGGTCAGGGACCCGTTGCCGTAGAGGAACAGGCCGTGGTGTCCTGAACCACAGGGGTGCGCAGAGCGCAGCGGCGAGCGCCTGATCCAGCCCGCGACGGGCCACGCCCGTCCGGCGGGGACCGTCACCCGTGGCGGAACGCGGGCAAGCCTGTGGGCAGGTTGTGAGTCTCCTGATCGATCACACCGTGATCGAACTCATGAGGAGACCGTCATCAACGCCATACGCAAGACCCTGACCGCCCCCGCCGTCGTCGGTGCCGTCCTCGCAGGCTCCGCCGCCTGTTCCACGGTGGAGCAGCTGTCCGCCGGCAAGAAGCGCGACGGGGCTTTCGAGGACCTCGGCAAGAAGAAGACGCTCTCCTTAGAGCTCGACCTGGACACCGACGTCAGGTCCCTGAGGGCGCTGGATGCCCAGTCCGATCCCGCGCCCCGTGAGGAGATGCCTGATGAGGCTGCCAAGTTGATCAGTGGCGCGCGGATCAGGGTCACCGTGCAGTCGAGGAAGCCCCTCGACGAGTCCAGTGAGAAGGACCTGGTCGGCATGGCCATGAAGATCAGCAACCCGGACGGCGGGCTCGCCGCGCAGGGTGATCGGCGACGATGCCTACATGCGGGCCGACATGACCACCGTCGGCAAAATCACGGCACTCCCGTGCCTGCCGCCTCGGACCCGCCCCCAGAGGCCGGGGCCATCAAGAGCCTCATATCGACGCCTACGCCGCCGCCCGGGCCGCCCTGTCCGGACGGGCCTCCAGTGCTCCCAAAGACGACACCGTCGCCGGCATACGCGCCCTGCACAATGCCGCCCGCTCCGCGGTGAAGGCCCGTACGGCAGCACTGAACCAGATCGGCAGCATCCTCATCACCGCTCCCGAGACCATCCGCGCCAAGTACGGCCAGCTCAAAGGAACGGACCGCACCGACGCCCTGGCCCGGCTCCGGCCGACCGGTGACACACTCCACATCACGGTGCTCACCGCCCTCAAGAGCCTTGCCCGACGCGTCAAGGAGCTGACCGTCGAGCACGCGACCCTGGTCAAGGCCATGGACAGTGTGGTGAGCGTCCACAACCCCGGCCTGCGGGCCACCCACGGTGTCGGCCCCGACACCGCGGCCCAGCTCCTGTCACCGCCGGAGGCAATCCCGAACGCATGCGGACCGAGGCTTCCTTTGCCGCCCTCTGCGAAGCCGCGCCCGTCCCCGCCTCCAGCGGCCGGACCAACCGGCACCGCCTCTCACGCGGCGGCGACCGAGCCGCCAACGCGGCCCTCTACCGCGTCGCCCTGGTCCGTATGGCCAGCGACTCCCGCACCCGCGAGTACGTGGCACGCCAGACCGCCGCCGGCCGGCCCTGCTCCGCAGGAGTCCGAGCCCTCCCCAGCCTGAAGGCCCGGGCATCCTCGGAGGAACCCGGTGAACGCTGCATCTTCCGCGGCTCGTTGCCCTGCGCCGATGGCGCCGTCATTGGTGTGACCTGTATCGCCGTGGCGCGGCCAGTCGCATCGCTGGGCCGTGCTGAGCGCGCCACGATGGGTCAAGGTCGGCAGGACGGTCGGACGGTAAGCAGTTCCGTGCGCAGCACGGGTGTGCCGTCGACGGGCGCCGGGTCCTGAGCAGTTGGTGCGATTCCGCCGGTAGCGATCTTGTCGAGGGTCTTCAAGCCGGTGGCGCCGACCGTGCCGAACACCGTGTAGTTCGGTCGCAGTGCGGAGTCGCCGTAGACGACGAAGAATTGTGAACCGTTCGTGTTCGGGCCGGCGTTGGCCATCGCCAGCAGGCCGCGCCCGTAAAGGCGACGGGCGCCGGTCGGATCGCTCGGTGCCGGCGGCAGGTCCACCGGCAGCTCGTCCTTGTACTTGTACCCCGGCCCGCCTTCGCCGGTTCCGGTCGGGTCGCCGCACTGCAAGACCTTCAGCGTCGGGTACGCCGTCAGACGATGGCACACCGTGCGGTCGTAGAACCGGTGCTGCGCCAGGTGCACGAAGCTTTGGACCGTGCACGGTGCCTTCGCCCGGTCCAGGCGTAGCGGGAGCGGGCCCTGGCTGGTCCGGACGGGCACATCGACTGTGCCGTGGCTGGGGGTGTGTCGTGGATCGGGCGGCAGGGGAACCGGCCGCGCCGCCGGTTCGTCCGGGGTCTGGGTGTACTGGCAGGGGCCGGGCGTGGTGCGCGGCGGGGCATCGGAGGCGGAGGCGGTGGTGCTGCCCCCGGACACGACCAACGCGGCCGCCGCCAATGCGGTCATGAGAGCTCGGTTCATTCTGTACACCCTCCAAAAGATCGTCAGATTTCGGAGCGGTGGCAGTCTAGGGCTCGGTCTTGCGGGCGTGAACCCGCCCGCCAGCCAGCCAGCCACATCGGGCCATCGTGAGGGGGGAGCCGGAGAGGTCCCTCTGGGCGCCTGGATCGGGACGACGGGCCGGGGCGCACGTACCGCCCCGGCCCGTCGTCGCTCGTATCAGTGGCCGGTCGGCGGGAGGAGAGAGATGATCTTGCTGCCGTTCCCGGCGATCAGCGCGTCCTGGTAGAGCAGGAGTTGGGTGGTGTCCGAGAGGCCGCCGGGTTGTGGTTAGCCGGTGTCGATGTGCGCGTGCCAGACCTGCTTGCCGGTGCGCGGGTCGAGGCCGGGCAGGTCGCCGGCCGGGCTGTAGAAGTACTCGGTGGCCTGCCTCGGCGGGCGGGACAACCGTCACCGCGACCGCGAAGGTGTCGAAGATCGTGTGGCAGATGCGTGACGGTGGCTCCGCGACGTGCAACGGCCCGGGCACGCCCTACCAGGCGTCCGGCAGCATGGCCCAGTCGCCGACCTGCGGACACTGACGCCACCGGCCCTCATCGATGGCAGTGTCGGCGAGGAATTCGGCGACTAGTGCTGCGTCAGGCAACGTTCGCCCTGTCGACGACCTCCTGTAGGCGTTGGTGGTCGGCGTGGCGGTTTCGCCAGATGATGTAGCGGCGGATCATGCTGCCCTGCTCCTTGTGGGTGGTGTGGTCGGTGCAGTCGAGGGTGAAGTAGCGCAGGGCGGTGAACTGGGCTTCGATGCGGTTGAGCCAGGAACTGTTCGTCGGCGTGTAGGCCATCTCGACGTTGTTCGCGGTGGCCCCGCTTGTCCCGGGCCAGGTCCAGGGCTGCGAAGAGGTCGCACGCCGCCGTAGCGGTTGTACGTGGCCCGCCGCCTGCGGCGCGGTTCCCGGTCGGGATCCTTGTGCTTGCCCCCGCGTTCGGCCCACTGACGGCCGGGGTGCGGCATCAGGTTGAGCGGCCCGAACTCGTCCATGCAGAAGACCACTTCGGGCTCGCCGTCCTCGGGTATGACCTCGCCGTCGGTGATCGCGTAGAGGTGCTCGACCCCTTCTTGGCTGCGTAGTCCCGATCGCGGGAGGTCTTCCAGGTCTTCAGGCGTTGAAAGGAGACGCCTTCCTCGCGGAGCAGGATGCGCAGGCCCTCATGTCTGATGTCGTCGACCACCCCCTCGGCGACCAGGAAGTCCGCCAGCTTGGTCAGGCTCCAGGTGGAGAACGGCAGGTCGTGCTCGGTCGGCTTCGACTTCGCGGTCTTCTTGATCTCGCGCCGCTCGGGCAGCGTGAAGGGCTTCGGGCCGCCCTTGTACTTCGGGTACAGCGAGTCGAAGCCGTCCGTGTTGAAGTTGTGGATCACATCCCTCACCCGGTCCGCGCTCGTGAACGACACCTCGGCGATCTTCGCCACCGGCATGCCCTGCGCGGACCGTAGGACCATCTGGGCCCGCCGCCATGTCACCACTGACCCGGTGCCTCTGCGGATGATCCGCAGCAGGCGCTGTCCCTCGTCATCGTCGAGGTGTCGAACCTGAACTCTGTCGGCCACGCCGACCAGTTTCAGTGAACGCGCCGATCGGGATCCGGTTCCCGATCGGCGCGTCGCGGACGGCAGGCGGCGGTATCAGCCGAGGTGCCGGGCGAAGAACCTCAGCGTGCTCTTCAGCTCGAATGCCGGGATCTCCCCGTGCTTGCCGGGGTGGGCGTGCAACGTTTTCTCGGCCGAGGCCAAGGCGTCGAACAGCGCCAAGCTCTGAACCCGCGGCACCCGCTCATCGTCCCACTGCACCAAGAACTCCACTGGGACGCTGATCCGCGCGGCGGCCTCGGCCGACGCCAGCACCCCACCCAAGCCCAGTACCGCCGCGCGGACCCGCGGTTCGGCAGCGACGAACGGAACACCGAGTCCGCATCCCAGCGAAACCCCCCAGTAACCCACCGGGCCGACGCCTACGTGCTCGAGTTGCTGAACCGCGTCCAGGACCGCCCGCCATTCCGGCACGGTCTGGCGGGCCACGAGCGCCTGGAAGTCGGCGATCAGCGGGGCCAACTCTTCACCGGCTTCCACGCGAGCCTGGTTCTCAGTCGCGAGCCGGTCGTACTCCTCAACCTTCGGCCGGTCGCCATGGGCGGGAACGTCGACCGCCACGACCGCGAAACCGCATTCGGTCACGAAGCTGCGTGCACGAGCCAGGACGTCAGGGGCCTTCTTGTGCTGACCGCCACCGTGTCCGATCAAGACGAGCGGACGAGTGGCGACGGCACCTTCTGGCGTCCACAACACGCCAGGAATGTCGCCGACGGTGAAGAGCTGTTCGCGGACGCCCTCGGACGACGTCTCAGATATGAAGCGCATAGCGGTTCATGCCTTTCGGGATGCCTCTGCGGGCGCTCCCTAGGCCATGCGAGGGAGGGAGGCCCGACCTGTCACAGCGTTGATCGGTCTCACCTCCTCAGTTCGCAGCAGTGCACGGCGGCAGGAACGTATCACGAAGGACTACACCCTGGCCCGGGCAAGGCCGACAGGGCGAACGTTGTCTGATGCGGCACTAGTAGGACTCCGCTAGGTCGGTCTTGATCTTGGTGTTGTGTGTGTCCTGCTGGGAAGCGGCTGTTGGCAGGTCGTGCAGATGCCGGTCCAGCACCTCAAGACGTCCTGGAGGGCGTCGAGGATCTGGTAGAGGGAGAACCTTGACCGGGTACTTCTGGGACCAGACGCTGTTCGGTCAGGAAGGCATGGGCGGCTGTCACGAGGGTGACGTGGTGCTGCCATCCGGGCCAGGACCGGCCTTCGAAGTGGTCCAGGCCGAGGCCGTGCTTGAGTTCGCGGTATTCGTGCTCGTTGCGCCAGCGGACCTTGGCCAGACGCACCAGCTCGACCAGTGGGGTGTCGGCCGGCAGATTGGACAGCCAGTAATGGTGGGAGCCTCGGCGTCCTCGGGCCATTCGACCAGCAGCCAGCACGCCGGCAGAACACCGTCCCACCAGCCCTGCTCGGCCGAAGCAGCGGCCTTGATCGGACGCTCGACGGCCTTGCCCGCAGGACGGACACGCAGGGCAGCGAAGCGGGAACGTAACTCTCCGCGCGATCCCTGCCGCCAGGCGAGGGCGGTGAAGGAGTTCTGTCCGAGGCCGGCGGCCAGGGACGCCACCGACGGTGCGGGGTGGCGGTAGCGGGGCTGGGGCCAGCAGCCGATGGGACGTTTGCGTTCCGGTGCCACAGGCTCGGCGTCGAACGGGTGGGCGGTCACGCCCGCGCGGACGGCCAGCACGTAGCCGATTCCGCGGTCGGACAGCGCGGCTCGCAGGTGTGCATTGGTGCCGTAGGCGGCGTCGGCCACCACGACCGGCGGCCTCATGCCCCAGCCGGCCAGCGTGTCGAGCATGTCCAAGGCCAGGCGCCACATCTCGCGATGCGTGACCTCGGGCGGAACGCGGGTCACGGTCCGGCGCTCGGTGTCCGAGGCCCATTCTTCAGGCAGCAACAGGCGTCACTGCAGTGGACAGGAGGCGGTATCACTCGCGGCGTGGACACTGACCGTGACCTGGCAGTTCGCCCGCTTGCCCAACGCTTCGCAGTACTGCGGAGCCACGCCGACCGACATCCGGACGTCCTTGGGCACCGACACATCATCGATCACCCGGGCCGTCGGGTCGATCCGCGGCAGCATCCGCTCGCAGATGCGCCGCTGCACCGGAACCGGATCCCACGTGGACTGGTTCACGAACTGCTGCAGATTCTGCTCGTTGCCGTCCGGCAGCCGCGAAGCCATCGCCTGGATCGACTTACGACGACCGTCCAGCATCAGCCCCCGCAGGTAGCATTCGCCCTTCGCCCGTTGATCCTTCCGTGGCACCGAGGCAAATACATCGGCTACGAATAACGCCAACGTCGCCCGGAACCGGTTCACTTGAAGTGCGTCCACGCACCCAACATGCTCCTCAACAGGCCCGACGTGAAGACCTAACGGAGTCCTTGAGCAGTGGGAGTTCATCGAGCCGTACCTGCCGATAGGCGAGTACGGTCCGTACCCCGCGCGGCTGCGGGAGCAGTTCGAGGGGGTGATCTGGCGGTTCCGGTCCAGCGCCCAGTGGCGAGAGATGCCCTCCGAGTTCGGACCGAAAAGGCGCCGAACGCCGCGAGGTCTACAGCGAGGCGCAAAGCCGGCGTGATTCAGGCATCCGCTCGGCGCCCACGGGACCACCACCATCCGCGCGGTGGCGGCCGGGGAGGCGTCGAGACCGGCGCGATCTCCGTAGAGGCATCTCATGCCCGGATTACGGCAGCCGTCGTCTCGACACCCGCCCGACCACCACCGCCGTGAGCACCAGGGCGTCGCACCGCTCGGCAGCAAGGCATGGCCTGCCGGGCTGAAACAAGATGACAACATCCCGGTACTCGAACAGATCCGAAAAGCAGGAGCTTCACGGACCTGTCGCTACAAGGGGGATTAGGCTGAAGCCAGCCCGCTTCAGCAGGTGCTGGCCGCACTCGGACTCGGCTGGGCGGCACATGCTGGGAACACGGTATGACCGCGGCCTGGCACGGTTGCCGAGAAGCCGTGAGGACGGCCAGCGAGCGCCGGCTGAGCGCTTACGGCCTGTTGGACTTGCTGTCGACGTTACCGCGTACGCAGGACGCGAAAACGGTAAACGACACAGCGTTGGGACCGGGGTTGGTGACTGTGACGCGCCAGGTGTCGCCTGGGGTGTCGGTCGTTGCTTGTCTGAAGGCCTGGAAACTGCCCTGGAACTGGGGCGCTACAAAGCCGCCGCTAATCGCCAGATCGCCGGCCTCGCACTGTGCCTCAACGCTCGTAGGCCCGCCGGGAGGCAGGTTGACGGTGTGCGACACATTGTGGACTTCGAGGCCACAGCTGCCGTCACCGCCAAGCCGAGCCCGGCCAGCCGTCACGTCCAGCCCCTTGTCCGTGCAACCCGAGAGGTGCCCGCGCTGCACGCCCGAGACGGTCCCTTCCGCCGCCATGGCGGGGCTGACTACCCCGGCAGCCATGACCAGCGCGAGCGAGGCAATCACCCCGACCCTCTTGACCCTGTGCTTATCGCTCATGTGCGTGCTCCTTTTCTCAGCCGGTTCAGATGGATTCACCAAACCAGCTGGGAGCTTGCCGCGTCGGTGGCAGAAATGCGGCTCCGCCCCGACGGAACATCGTGAGTATCAGCTCATTGGCCTACTAGGGCCTGTGTGATGTTGTGATCACGTAGTCGCCTTCAGGAGGTTGTTGATCCAGATCATCGAGGCACGGAGGTGGAGGCCGGCGAGGTAGCTCTCGGGCGTCTTGTCGTATCGAGTCGCGATTCCCCGCCATGCCTTCAGCTTGTTGATCAGGCGCTCGACGGTGTTCCGTTCTTTGTAGAGATCGGCGTCGTG
>NZ_JBEZMO010000058.1:0-17589 GCF_040652655.1 Streptomyces sp. NPDC048191 | reverse complement strand
AGGGCATCTCTCGCCACTGGGCGCTGGACCGGAACCGCCAGATCACCCCCTCGAACTGCTCCCGCAGCCGCGCGGGGTACGGACCGTACTCGCCTCTCGGCAGGTACGGCTCGATGAACTCCCACTGCTCGTCAGTGAGTTGCCCACGCGTCACACCCAGCGTCCTACCAGGTCCTGTCCCCGTATGGACCAGAACCCGAGATTGATCACGACCTCACACAGGCCCTAGCTGTTCGCCTCTGGGCACTGACATCGGTGGTCCTCGACTGCTCGATGAGCTTGAGCGTGCAGTGCCTGGCAGGAGGCGTGCGGCTCGCGTACCTCGGCGAGACTCGCCAGGTCGGCGGCCAATCTCAGGCTCTCAGTGGACAGCTCTGTGACCGGACATTGTGTGGTCCGGGTTGCTGCTGTGGGCGCGGACGAAATGCGACGGCCTCAGCCGGCCCCTGTCCTGCTGTGCGTAGCGAGGGCGGTGTCGGTGATGGTTCCCGGGCCGCACCTGGGCTGATCAGCCTCCGTGCTGATGCACTGCCCCTGTGTGCTGCTCGCACAGCCTCTCTCAGCCCCGCAGCGAGTTGGTGTCTCATTCATTCGGCTGATGCTGCTGGTGCGAGGTTGTAGATGTGTCCGGGGGTGATGATCTTCGTGATGGCTTGGCCCAGTAGGGTGCTGGGAAGCTGGTGTTCGTGGTTGGTGTCGGTGTTGGCGAGTACGACGAGCGTGGTCTTTGTGGTGGGCAGGTAGAGGGCCAGCGTTTGGTAGCCCGGCAGGGAGCCGTTGTGGCCGGTCCATCCGTCTACGTTGAAGATGCCCAGTCCGTATCCCATGCCCTTCAGAATGCGGGTTGGCGGGGCGGTCAGCCGCTGTTTCTGCGTGGCGGCACTTACCATCCGCGTCCCATCCGGGAATCGGCCGGTGACGACCATGGGTGCCCAGGTACGCAGATCTTTGAAGTCGGAGATCATCGCGCCGGCGGCCCAGGCCCAGGAGGGGTTCCAATGGGTTGCGTCGGTTTCTCTGCCGTTCGTGGTCGGTTTGGTGTAGCCCTGGGCGTGGGGTGTGGGGATGTCGTTGCCGGTGGGGAAGAGGGTGTGCGTCATACCTGCGGGGTCGAGTATGTGCTGCTTGATGTAGTCGCCGAGGTGCTGGCCGGTCTCCTTTTCCACTACCAGTCCGAGCAGGATGGTGTTGGTGTTGGAGTAGGAGAACTTCTGTCCCGGCTGGAACATCACGGGGTGCTTGAAGGAGTAGGCGAGCAACTGTTGGGGAGTGAAAGGGCGTTGCGGGTTCGAGGTGAGCGCCTTGTCGAAGGCCGGGTCCTCGGAGTAGTTGTACAATCCGCTGCGCATGTCTGCGAGCTGCCGCAAGGTGATTTTTTCGCCGTTGGGTACGCCGTCGACGTACTTGCCGATCGGGTCGTCCAGGCCGACCTTTTTTTGGTCCACCAGCTGTAGCAGCGCGGTCACGGTGAATGGCTTGGTCTCACTGCCGATGCGCATGTACAGGTCGGGCGTCATCTTTCGGCCGGTGCTTTTGTCTGCGACGCCGAACGAACGGACGTAACTGGGTTGTCCCGGTGTCCAGATGCCGACGGTTGCGCCAGGGATGTTCGCCTTGCGCATCACATTGCCCACGGCGGCGTCGAGTTGGCGTGCCAGCTGGTGGGAGAGGTAGCGGACGGCAGGGTGCGTGGGGGAAGGGCTGGGCGAGTCGGCGGCGAGCGTGGCGGGTAGAGGGGCATGTGCGGCTCGGGCAGGTCCGACGGTCAGCGCCGTCATCAGCGTTCCAGCGGTGACGACGACCGTGACCCCCCGGCGTAGGCATATGGCTGAGTGCGACATGTGGCTGACTCCAAGTAGACGTCTCACTTCGCAGCCTAGGTGTGCTCACCCGTCCGCGCTCATCGACGCCGTGGTTGTCCGGTGCGCGGGCACGTGCGAGTGAAGGCCCGAATCTGTTGCGGTGAGCCGACCGGTGCATCGTGCCCATGGCGTGCCCGGGTGGTGCCAGTACGATCCGCCGGCCGGTGATGGGAACGAGGGACTGTTTTGGCAGGTTTGCTGCCATGGCGGGCACGGCACATCGAGGGTGTGCTTGTTCCCGGGGTTGTTGTGCGCGTAGGGCGCGTCAGCCCCGCCTTCAACACCGTGATGGTGGAGGAGATGCTCACCGCTTGTCCAGGCCGGTGCCGGGACTGGGGGAAGGAGGGCGCGTGCACGGCACGGGCCAACGCTCCCTGAGTGAGAGGACATCAACCGCCGCAGCTTGGCCCTATGCGGGTACAACGAGCGGTTGCGGGTACGAATTCCTCGCCTTAGCTGCCTGCCTCGGCGGAAATCTCTTCCGCACTCACGTGGATTTCGTAATCGACAAAGAGGTCCATGACGTTCATTGTAGGTATCCCTTCGGAGATCATTAGTGAGGCGGACGGCTAAATTCGGTGATCCGTGACGGGGCGCCGGACTATTTCGATTCGGTGGGTCGCCGTCCATCTCGTGCCGTTTGGAATTGTAAGACAAGGCTAGTTGACGGCTGTCGTGCAGGACATACACCAATCAGTGGGTCAATCGGGGGAACAGCGTCTAGCTGATGGACCGGGACGTTCACGATACGGATCGGCGTGGTGGCCGCATGCCCACCGGCAGGCGCCCAGCTCGCGCACCTCGGCGAGACTCACCAGGTCGGTGGCGCCCCCCCACGACCTCGGCGTACGGCTCCGGGACCAACCAACGTGCGGTCCGGATCGCGGCCCGCGAGCGGGACGAAATACCCCACGTGTCACCAGTGCCCCGCTCAGCAGACCCTGGCCCTTCTTCCGATCGGGCCACGCCAGGATCCCCGCGTCGGCACGCGTCGGAAGGGTGACAGCACTCCTGCAGAGTGCGACGGTGGTCCTTGCCCCCGAATCCTGGACACGGGTTATGCGGCTGGCGTCAGCGTAGTTGATGTTGTTTCGGACGCTGTCTCGTAGGCGATCGGGCTGCGTTGTCCGAGGCGGGAGTGACGGCGTCGGGTGTTGTAGGGGTTGGACCAGCGGAACGCGTCTAGGCGGGCCTCGCGTTCGCTGGACCAGGTCTTGCGGCCCTGAAGCGTCTCGCGTTTGAGCGTCGCGTTGAAGGACGCGGCAAGCGCGTTGTCCGCGCTGGACCCGATCGTGCTCATGGACTGGCGGACGCGGCCTGGCGGCAGGCGTCGGCGAAGGCCCGGCTGCTGTACTGCCTGGACTCAGCCGGTCGTTGCAACACCGGCGTGTTGGAGCAGGAGTAGCTGCTCGTTGAATGCCTCGGCCGGGGTCCTCCAAGCAAGTGTCTTGCGGGGTCTGGGGTTCAGCGTGCGAGCAACGGCTTCGATTTCTTCGGCGGACCAGCGCGAGAGGTCCGTGCCCTTCGGGAAGTACTGGCGCAGGAGTCCGTTGGTGTTCCCGTTGGTGCCTCGCTGCCATGGGCTGTGCGGATCGGCGAAGAACACGGGGATACCGGTCTCGACCTTGAACTGCGTGTGCGCCGACATTTCCTTGCCGCGGTCCCATGTCAGCGACCGCGTCAGCTGCTCGGGGAGCATCGGCATCGTGTTGGCGAGTGCCCTCTCCGGCTGAAGGTCGACTTCCCCGATGACGAGTCCATGCGGATCAGCCATGAGGCGGTCTACCAGGCCCTGTTCATCGAAGGCCGTGGAGCGCTCAAGCGTGAGCTCGTTGCCTGCCGGCGCACCGGCAGAGCCCTGCGGGTCCCTCGTGCCCGGTCCAAGCGCAAGGCATGGGCCCACGTCACGCCCGAGGTGTTGATCAGCGAACGGCCGGCCGAAGCCGACGACCGCGCCGTACCGGGACACTGGGAGGGCGACCTCCTGATCGGACTTGAACGATCAGCGATCGGCACGCTGGTCGAGCGCACGTGCCGCTACACGATGCTTGTCCACCTGCCCCGCCAGGAAGGCCACGGCGTCGTTCCCCGTACCAAGAACGGGCCGCCGCTGGCCGGTTACGGCGCGCTGACGATGAAAGATGCTCTTGCGGCGACGATCGGCACCCTGCCCGAGCACCCATGGCGATCGCTGACCTGCGACCGGGGCAAGGAGTTGTCGGCGCACGCCCAGTTCACGATCGAGACCGGCTTCCCGGTCTACTTCGCCGATCCGCACAGCCCATGGCAGCGCGGCACCAACGAGAACACGAACGGCCTGCTGCGTGAGTACCTCCCCAAGGGAACCGACCTTTCCTGCTGGGCAGCGAAGGACATCGAAGCGGCCGCAGCCACGCTCAACAGTCGCCCCCGCAAGAGCCTCGGCTGGAAGACACCCGCCCAAGCCCTCAACGATCATCTACTATCGATCAAATAAGCCGGTGTTGCATCCACTGGTTGAACCTGGTCACTACACCTCAGCGGCGTTCGCCCAGGTCAGCGACCGTTTCGGCATCCGCAGGAGTATGGGCCGTGTCGGGTCGAGCTATGACAACGCGCTGGCCGAGAGCTTCTGGCAGGGGCTGAAGAGAGAAGCCGTGCGCGGGGTGTTCACGACGGTGCGGCAGGCCGGCTGGAGATCTTCCAGTGGCTGACGTACTACAACGCCGGCAGACACCACAGCAGCCTCGGCTACCTCTCACCCGTCGAGTTCGAACAGCAGCATCGGGCAGACCATAGACTCACCCTCGCGGCATGAACCCCCGTGTCCACACTCCGGGGAACGCCTCAGCACAGTGTGATGCAGCCGCCTTCCCAACTCCGGCAAGCCGGGCGGAGTCTGGCTCGTGCCGCCCCAACCCAAGGTACGAGGACTCCTACCATCCCTTCACCCAGTCCCTCGGCTCGCTCGACTTCGGAACATGATTCGTGAACCCGGAGGTTCGGCCAGAGATGTACGTTGCTGACACGTCGATGTCGCCGTCAAGGCCGCTCAGGTCTACGGTTTCAGTCCGTTGATCGAATTTATGCCATGGGTGTCCGTTGACCCGTACGCCCGTCAGTCGATTCCCGCGTGGGACACGAAGCCTCAGTGAGAGGTCGTGCGCTGGATTTCGGTGCGGGGCGATGACGTGCGCTCTGACAAGCCCCGAATCGATATCCGATGTCACAGAGTAGGTGAGCGGCCCGAAAGGTGTAGGGAGGCCGGTCACGTTGATTCGTTTGCCCTGCGCCAGCCAGCCACGTGGGGTGAAATAGGCGAGTTCGAGGGACTCGTGTCCGCCTGATGATTCCGTGGGGCTGTATGCCAGCATGAGTCGGAGTGCTTCCAGGAATGCGGTGTTGTTGGCACTGTTGGGCGGAAGATACATCGCCCGATAGTACTCATCGCTGGTCCATCCTTTTTCGGGTGGTGGGGCGATGCAGTTCGGCTTTCCTCGACACAGAGGCCACTTACTGAGGATCGGACCGAGGTTGTGCGCTTCGCCGGAAACGTAAGTGTTCCGTGTCATTCCATGCGCTAGTTTTCCGTAGAAACTGAGCACCATCTGATCTGGCTGGTCATTGGCGGCGAGAAATTTGAGCTGCTCCACCTCGTAAACGTCGTTGTCGGCGTAGTCACGCGCTCTCAGCAGTCCAAGCATTCTGCCGCCATGCTGCAGAATATACTGCAAGGTTGCGCGTGCCTCGGGGCTGTGCGGGTCATAGACGCCGGAAGCGAAGCCATAATGCGACACGAGGTTCCAGTAACCTCCAAGGAGCTGTGCGGTGATGGGGTCCCATGGCCTCTCATTATCGAGCAGGCTGACCGGAGTGAAGAGCGAACCGTCGTCAAGTGCCACGCTGGATTCCCGTGCGGCCTTCTGATAGTTCTCTTTCAGTCTGGAGGCGAAGGCCGCGTACCGCTGTGCGCGTTCCTTATATCCAAGCTCGAGCCAGACCTGGGAGATTTCCTGGGCTCCCCGCTGAGCGAGGCCGATCTGATGCAGTCCATAGACGAGTTCCGCAATATCGCTCGAATACCGCTGACGCGCGAGCAGACCATGGGGATCTGCAGTGTTTTGCTTGATGAAGTTCCCCAGGAATCTGAAATATGTTGCATCGTTTTCCTGTAGGAAAGATGTGTCGTGCGTCAGATGCCAATAGTCGGCGGCATGCAGGAGTTTTGCGCCCATCTCGAAATTACGCCGGTCCCTGCCCTTGGTCAGGGGAAGCAGGTCTACGAGTGACGACGCGTAGACACGCGTGAAGCCAAGGTGTCCGAGAGCCCCCACCGTGTCGCTGCTCTCGGCCTGGTAGAAGTCTTCGTAGGCGTTTCCCATGCTATAGCGCCAGGCCATGAGAAGGTTCTGGATCAAGAGTGCCTTCGTGGCATTTTGAACACGCTGCTCGGGTACTGAGATTCCTGCCCCCTCATCAAGACGCTGATCCCAGTAGCTTTGGGTCTGCTTCCTCGCTTCGGCATGTGTGCGGGGGCCGGTAGCAAGGTCGGGTGCCGACGTTGCTTCGACCGGCCGCACAAGGTAGATGTCGGCGCGGCTTCCGGGCTTCACGTGGTATGTGAGCTCCGTACCGTCGAACGTGGCTCCCGGGCTGAAGTACAAAAACGTCTTCCTGTCCCGCACCAGCCGGTTTCCGTCAACAGACAGCCCGCATTCTTCCTGGCCACACGATTCACGTAGCGTGACGACAGCCGGCCTGTGAGCTTTTCCAGCGGAGGCGGTGATGTGGATGAAACTGGCTAGGTCACGGGTTCCAGGAAGGTAGGCTGCAAAGGACTGTTGGCGATATTTAACGCCTCGCGCGTCCTTGTATTGCGTGTTCAAAATGGGCAGATATCCATCATTGAGGGAAGGTCCTCCAAGAGCGGCAAGACAAGAACCATACTGCTCCCCTCCGGAACCGACAAAGATCTTCAGGCTTCTTCCGTTCCAGTAGTTACTCATGATCTGACTGCCGTCTGCAACATGAAGAGCCACCGGCCCGCGCCCTGTCAGACCCCGAGGGAAGCCGAATGGAATATAGTAGACGCCCGTATCCGTCATCGGGCCCAGATCTTCCGGCTGCCGCACATACATGAGCGGCTTCAGATAGTCTTTGATGTTCTCATAGGTCGGTCCCTGCGGACTCGAAATCAGCTTTTCCCCCCACGCGTCCCTTTTCGACCGCAATGCGGAGACGACATCGTGCTTGTATCGGGGCGTGAGTCGGGGCTGGGAGATGCCAGGCGGACAGTGATTACCGACTCCCCTCTTCTCCGCTCTGCTCTCCGGTACCGTCATCAACGGAGCTGTCAGCCCTGCTGCAACAATGGCTGCCGTAACGGCGAAGTACCTCAGCCGGACATTGGAATGCATCTACTTCTCTCCATTTGCAGGGCGGCTGCCCTCGAGGTTCTCAATCCTCTGTGTCAATTCCCCAACGTCTAGCAGCAACCGGTGCCACACTTCAAAGCGATACTCGACACAGAGAGCAGGAGACACTCGATTGTCAGCGGTTCCTCGTCTCGCGTAATAGTGACTGTCAGCCTCGGGCGGCGAGTCACTCTTCCGTTGGTTTTTGAATTTCTCATCCGGACGGCTCAACTGCGCTGCTCCCGCGCGGAGCATCCCCGTCATCCTGTAGCGGTTACCTCTCGTTCTGGAGCTCCTTCTCCTGGGACCGGTGGCTGCGAGTAAGTGTTGCCCCGTGAATGTTCTACGGTATGGCGGTTGACCTGGCCGTTTGCTCGCTATCCGGCGAGGGTGAGGTTGTGCAGTCGGGCGATGCCGAGCATGGCGTGGTGGACGCCGTCTCCCTTGAGGCGGCAGTCGCGCAGGATCTTCCAGGTCTTCATGCGGGCGAAGGCATGCTCGACTCGGGCGCGGACCTTTCGGTGGGAAGCATTGTGTTCTTCTTTCCAGGCCGGGGGTCGGCCCGGCCGCGTTCGCGGCGGTGCGGGATGACCAAGCCGGTGCCGCGGTAGCCGCCGTCCGCGATGACCGTGGTGTGACCGACGGCGCCCTTGGCGCCAGACAGTTCCCATGCCTTGCCGTCGTTGCGGTTGCCGGGCAGTGTCCGGCCCACAGCGACGCCGAGCCGGGTGTCGGCGTCGATGACGACCTGGTGGTGGGTCGAGTAGCGGTAGTTCTTCGACTGCTCGGCAATGCTGTGGTCACGGGTGGGGACCAGAGATGCGTCCACGATCAGCACGGTTTCCTTGCGGAACCGCTTGCGCTGTTGCAGGGCCGGCGCGGGCCCGACGTGGTCGACGATGCGGTCGGCAGCCGAGCTGAACCGGATTTTGTAGCGGCCCTGAAGGCAGGCGTGATCGCCTCGGCAGATGGGAGAACACAGGTCCGATGCCTGCACCACCCGGACGAGCTGCGTGAGCGGGCTGTCCGCGAAGTCCGGACCTCCGGTCGACCGGCGGCCCACATGGCCCAGGGACCTCGGCATCCACAAGGAAGCATTGCGGGGCTGGGTCCGCCAGGCCGAAGCCGACCAGGGCAGCCGGCCCGACTTGCTGACCACCGCCGAGCGGACCGAACTCACACAACTCCGCAAGGAAATAGCCGAGTTGCGGAGCGCCAACGAGATCCTCAAGGCCGCCTCGGTGTTTTTCGCGAAGGAGCTCGACCAGCCCCGCACGAGGCCGACGCGGTGATCAACCACCTCCGCGACGACTTCGGGGCCGAGCCGGTGTGCCGGGAACTGGACCTGTCGGTCTCGGCATAAACGCCCGCCGCAGGCGGCCCGCATCCGCCCGGCACCTGCGTGACGAAGCCGCCTATGGGGAGCCTACGGAGGCCGGCGCGTCCACCACCAGCTGCGACGCGAAGGCATGCACGCCGCCCGGTGCACCGTCGAACGGCTGATGCGCGAAGACGGCCTGGAAGGCGTCATCCGCGGACAGCGGCGCCGCACCACGACCCCCCGAGGCGTCCGCACCCAGGCCACCGGACCTGGTCGACCGTCGAAACCGTTTCCGTCGCTGGCGAGCACCCTCTCCTGGCGGTGACGGAGAAGTTCAAGGGCGCCGACTTCGTCGAGTCAGGGCATCTCGTCCCGGCCCGCGTGTCCCCGGAGACGGTGCGCATCGTGGCCGCCGAGGTCGTCGCCTGCCCGAAGACGGTGGGCCTGCGGGAGGGCCCCGCACACACCGAACCGGTGCTCACGGACCGGGGACCGCGGGCGGTGGGGACCCATGTCCGGCCCGGCGGTGACGGAATCATCAAGCGGGTGCCGCTGGCCACCGGAGCGGACGTCCAGCAGCTCACCTTCGACTGGCCGGTTAGCCGACCGTCGGACCTGAACCCGTGCGGGGATGCGTCGCGGGCCGCCGTGACGTGGTTCCTCACCCCTCCTGCCGAAAAGGCGACCGGGATCGGCGGTGCGCAGGAGGTGCTCTTCGAGGAGGGCGCGACCGAGGCCTATCTGACCGTCGCGCAGGGCAACGTCATCCAAGAGCGGCGCAGCTCCCCGGACCGCGCCGGCGTCGTTATCGCCGTGGGCGACACCCCGGACGCGGCACTGCACCGGCCTCTGGAAGAAGGGGGGGTGGCGGAGTGTCAGCGCCTGTTTTACGGCCTGCCGGGGAAGGTGGGAAAGACTTGTCGCCGGTACCGCGGCTGTGTGCGCAGGCGTCCTAGTGGGTCGTGGGCGTGTGCCGGTGTCGGCCCTGCTGTGTCCGTGGCTGCCGGGTTGTCCTGCAGCCGGGCTGTCGAGTGGGCGGGCGTCGTGGTGAGGGCATCTGCGGGGGGTGGGGTGTGGGGTGGTTCTGGTTGGTTGGGAGTGGTGTGGGGCTGTCTGTCCGGTCGGGTGGTGTGGGTGGTGGAGGGGGGTTTTCCTCCTGGTGGTCGGCTGGTCGGGCGAGGCGGGGTGGGTGGCTGGGTTGGCTTACTGGGGGTGGACCGGTGGTCGGGCTCGTGTCGGCGGGAACGCGGCGGTCTTGTATCGGGACCGGTTCCCGGTACCGGGTCAGGAAAGAAATTGGTAGTGATGATGTTCAAGCAGGAACACGCTGAGCGGTCGTTCACCGCTGTCCCCGAGTCGATCGCGGCTGCGCGGTCGTTTGCCGAGCAGACGTTGGCGGCGTGGCATCTGAGGGGCCGCGTGGATGATGTCCAGCTGTGTATTTCGGAGCTGGCGTCCAATGCTGTTAATCACGGCACGCGTGACCGGGGCCTTGATCATGTCTTTCAGGTGCGTATCGATGCTGATGAGAGCGTTGTCCGGGTCGAGGTCGAGGATGATGATCCGGTGAGTGTGCCGCGGGTGCGTCAGGCGCGGGACGGGGACACCGGTGGGCGTGGCATGCTGATCGTGCAGGCGCTGGCGGCTGCGTGGGGGTGGGAGAGTCACGCTCCGGCGGGCAAGGCCGTGTGGTCTGAGTTTGCCATCAGCCCGGCGTGAGGTATCGGGCGGGCCTGGTGTGGCCGGTGTGGCCGGTGTGGCTGGTGTGGCTGGTGTGGACGGCTTGACGTCCGCTGGTGCGGCTCGTGGTGATGATCGAGTGGTTCCTGTTGCCGGTTTGTCGGTTCGTTCTCGTTTGGGGCCGGATCGTCCGCGGCGGTGCCTGGCGGTCCAGTCGCGGCTGGTGCTGCCAGGGCCGGTGGCGGGGGCTGCTGCCGTTTTGTTCGGGGGCCGAGGGGCAGCCCTGTGCGGCTGTCGTTATCGGCTCGCGTGGCGGTCGGCGAGTCGTGGCCGAGCGCCCCTTGCGCTGGAATGGCGCTGGCGGCCGCTTTTGGAGCTGGGCGGTGTTGATCGTCCGGGAGAGGGACTGACAAATCGTTCGGTGTAACTCCCGATCATGGAGGATGCATCGATGACCAGTGAGAACGTGGCCGAGCACGAGGCTGTGGAGTCGGCAGCGGATGTGTCGGCGAAGGCTGTGGACGACCAGCTGATCGACGAGTTGGTGAGCCGGGCCCAGTCGGAGGGTCTGCAGCTGACCGGCGAGGGCGGACCGCGCCGGCCGACTGCTGATCACCGCCGACGGCGGGGGCTCCAACGGCTATCGCACCCGCGGCTGGAAGACCCAGCTCGCCGACCTCGCTGCCGAGACCGGCCTTGAGATCACGGTGTGTCACCTGCCGCCCGGCACCTCGAGGTGGAACAAGATCGAGCACCGGCTGTTCTCCCACATCACCATGAACTGGCGCGGCAGACCCCTGACCAGCCATGAAGTCATGCTCCAAACCATCGCCGCGACCACCAGCCGCACTGGTCTCACCGTCCATGCCGAACTCGACAGCGGTGAGTACCCCATCGGCATCCGCGTCAGCGACGACGAGATCGCCACCTTGCCCATCACTCGCCATCGCTTCCACGGCGACTGGAACTACACCCTCCGCCCCCAGCGTCCAATGGACGCGGCGACAACCGGCAGTACACCGGACGAGGCTCTGGCGGACAGACCGACTCGCCTTTCGCGGCGTTCGCTCCAGGACCCGGAACTGACCGGGATGGCCCGCCGGCAGCTCAACGAGCTCATCGACTTGTTGACTCCAGCGATGGAGGTTCAACGCGAGCAAGTGCTCCGCACACCTCGAGGCCACGAGCGCCCGGTGGCCCCTGGCGCAGGTGCCAAAGCCAAGCTCACCTCAGCCGACCGGGTCCTGGCCACCGTGCTCGACCTGCGAAAACTCGCGACCGTGGATCTCCTGGGCCAGCTCTTCAACACCACCGCCATGACCATCAGCCGCGCAGTGAAAGACGCCCGGCAAGCCCTAAGAAAGGCTTCAGGTGATCCCACTCGGACCGTCGCAACAGACGAGTCGCGGGCTATTGGAAAAAGAGAGCCGGTCGGGTGATTTACGAACCGGTCCCGGCTGAGGTGCGCCCCCTCGTCGGTTCGGCCCGACAGACTGCCGAAATCCCAAGGGAGGTGGCATACACATGGGCAGCGACAGCACATCGGCTATCTTGGACAAGAGTTCGAGCGTGGCGGCCGTCATCGCCGGTGCCCCGCACGTGGCAGAGATCGCGGCGCGGTGCAGCGACGAGACGGAGGCCACCGGGCGGCTTGCACCCGATGTAGTTGAGGCCCTACGGGAAGCTGGGTTCGCCCGGCACTTCGTCCCCGCGGCCTTCGGCGGTGTGGACGGCCGTTTCGCGGACATGACCTCGTCGGTGCTCCTAGTAGGCGAGGGTTGCGCCTCGGCGGCCTGGATTGCTTCACTGTCGACCTACGCGGCCCGCTACGGGGCATACCTACCCCTTGAGGGGCAGGCAGTGCTCTGGGGGGAGGGCCCGGACGCATTGATGGCGGGTGCGCTCGTCCCAGCTGGCAAGGCTGAGCGTGTCTCCGGGGGCTGGCGACTCAGCGGTGAGTGGGGATACATCAGTGGGCTGCGCTTCGCCGATTGGATCTTCGCATGCTCAGTTGTATCCGACGCGCTAGGTCCTGACGGCCGGAGCCAGGAATGCTTCTTCGCGGTGCCGCAGACCGACGTCACAGTGAAGGAGACCTGGTCTACCCTCGGCATGCGAGGTACCTGCACCGACACCATGGTTCTGGACGACGTATTCGTACCCGATCATCTGGTCCTGTCCAGATCGGACCTCAGCGCGGGCAGGCCAGCGGCCTCCGAGGCACGATGCCACAAGGTCCACGTGAGAATCTTGGGCGCGTTGCCGCTGGCCGTCCCGGTCGTCGCTGCCGCTCGAGGCGCACTGCGCGCCGCTGTCGACCACGAGCTGCGGGGCGCGCCAGTGAGTAAGAAGGTGTCGGCGCAAATGGACCGTTCGGCCGCCGAGGTGGACGCCGCGGAACTCCTGGTCCAACGGGCCGCGCGAGTCGCCGACGGCGTCGAGGCGGCCGAAGAGGGGGAAGCGATGGTCCGAGGCGCGCGGGACTTCGCGATGGCGGTCGAGTTGTCGGTGTCAGCCGTCAAGCGGCTCTTTCGCAGCACCGGCCCCCAAAGCCACTTCGACCATGATCCCGTGCAGCGGTTCTGGCGTGACATCAACACCGCTGCTTCCCACTTTATCTTCTCCTTTGACATCGCCGGCGCGGCGTACGGAGCCTGGGCGCTCGGTGCAGACAGCGCGAAGCCGAGACATTGATATCGCCGAAAACAGCAACACACGTCCTTTCCCTTGCATGTCCTCCTCGTGCAGAGGTGTTCACCGAGGGTAAGGGCCCGACCAATGCCACGATGAGGCCGGAGCCAGAGTAACCGCAGAGGCCGCTGTCCACGTATCGCCGGGGCTCATGGAAGGAGCACGTTCATGCCAACAGAGGATTACTCTGAAGCCCTTCGGGTGTTTATCCTCAACGCCTCCCTGCGCAAGGAATCGCTCAATGCACGTCTCGCCGACCTGGCTGAACGCCTGGTCACCGACAGCGGAGCACTGGTGGACCGCGCCCCCTTGCGTGATTTCCCCCTGCCTCTCTACGACGGTGACGTCGAGGCGGTGGACGGGATCCCGAAGTCCGCGCTCGACCTAAGTGGACGCATCGTCGATGCCCAGGCCCTCGTCATCGTCACTCCCGAGTACAACGCCTCCATCCCTGGCGTTCTGAAGAACGCCATCGATTGGGCCTCTCGCGTGCGCCCACAGCCGTTCAAGGACACCCCTGCACTGCTGCTGTCCGCATCTCCCTCCCCCATGGGCGGCCACCGCTGCCTGCTGGCCCTCCATGCCCCCTTGGAACGCCTCGGCGCCCTCGTCTACCCCGAAACGTTCAGTCTCGCCGCCGCCCATCAGGCGTTCACTCCTGACGGTGACCTCACTGACCGTCACCTGCAAAAGCGCCTCACCGAAACCCTGCGCGCCTTTCTGGCCTCGTCGATCCCGACACACCGTGAGCATTTCTGATTTGGCGTGGCCACCGTCGATTCCCGGAGCGTCAGGTGACGGCCGGAAACTCACAGAGGTACCGCCAGCAGGTGGTGAACGCGCCGCCCAGGACCAGGTGGCCTCGATGTGGAGCCAGCGGCGGCGGGCGTGGTTCGCGAGCCGGGCGGGCAAGTGGTAAAGGCGAAAGCGTACGGTGTCGATCTCGGCGGTGGCCAGGTCATCGGCGTCATGCAGGCCAAGGAGCCTCACCCAGACATCGATCTCGGCGGCCAGGTTCGTAGCGAGCATCCAGCCGTGGTTCACCGGGTTCCTCCGAGGTTGCCCCGGCCTTCAGTCCGGGGAGGAATCGGATTCCTGCGGAGCAGGGCAGGGACAGCGGGATCGCCGTGAGGGTGATCCGGCGTCCATCCCGCACGGCGGTGATGCCGCCCACAATGATCAAGGACTCTCAACTGTCAGTCCCCTCGGGTAGGTTCGCATGCAGGACGACGGAGGCAACCACGAGGGACACCGGGTATGCCCGGTACACCTTCCGTGTGCGCCTGTCGAAGACGGCCCGGCGCGCACTGGAAGCGGAGTGGGCGCGCTGTAGGTGGGTCTGGAATGAGTGCGTCGCGAAGTCCAGGCAGGTGCACGTGCAGGGCCGGGCGATGGGCGAGAAGGTGACCTGTGGTCCGGGGCAGTTGGACAAGATGCTGACCGAGGCACGCAGGGCGACGCGGTGGCTGGCTGAGGGCGCGAGCGTGCCGCAGCAGCAGGTGATACGCGATTTCGCCAGGTCCCGTGCCAAGGCGCTGAAGGACATCAAGGACCGGTTGCCGATGCACCGGCGGGCCGGGATGCCCCGCTGGAAGAAGAAGCGCCAGGCGCGGCCGAGTCTGAACTACACCAGGCGCGGTTTTAGCCTCAGGGACGGCCGTCTGCACCTTGCGGGCCAGATCGTGCTGAGCGTGGTGTGGTCGCGGGACCTTCCGGCGGATCCCTCCAGCGTGCGCGTGTACCAAGACAGCCTCGGCCATTGGTACGCGTCGTTCGTCGTTCCCGCGCAGAGCGAACCGCTCGCCCCGACCGGGCGCGTGCTCGGGGTGGACTGGGGTGTGAAGGAGGCCGCGACCACCACCGACGACGCCTACGATCTGCCGCATGCCGAGCACGGCCGTGAGGCCGCGCAGCGGCTGGCCCGCTATCAGCGGATGATGGCCCGGCGTCGGCGTCCGAAGGGACAGCCCGCATCCGCCGGCTACCGCAAGGCGCAGGCGCAGGCAGCGAAGCTGCATAAGAAGGTTGCGCGGCAGCGTGAGGACAGCGCCCGCAAGTGGGCCAAGTCGGTGATGCGCGGCCATGACGGGGTGGCGGTGGAGGACTTTAGGCCGAAGTTCCTCGCGAAGACGACCATGGCTCGTAAGGCGGCTGATGCCGCCATCGCGGCGACGAAGCGTGCCCTGTGCGAGATGGGCCGCAAGCACGGGCGGGATGTCCGTCTCGTGCATCCCGCGCACACCACGATGGACTGCGCAACGTGCGGAGCGAGAACCAAGCACGCACTGCCTCTGGCGATGAGAACGTATGCCTGCACCGTGTGCGGAGTGGTGTCCCCCAGGGACAAGAACTCCGCGCGCGTGATGCTGGTCCGGGCAGGTTGGAACCCGGACGGTGTCGAGGGCGTAAGACCACCGGGGCCGCCGGCCCAGGTGGCGGCCTGAGCCGTAAATCCCCACTCAGCCCTGGAGGGTAGAGAATCCCCTCCCTTCAGGGAGGGGAGCCTTCAAAGGTCAAGGAACCTGCTGTCAGGTTCTGCTGTCAGGGCGCCATTTCACGTCCGCTGAACGGCCAGGGCTGGCAACTGGCCGAGTTCGCCGGGCATCGCACTCCTGATGGCCTCCAGCGGCTGCTGAACGGAGCAACCCCCTGGCCTCCGATCTCCCCCTCGCCTGGGTGGCTGCAGACGCAGCCTACGGGCAGGAGGGACGCTTCCGCCGTCTGCTGAAGCAGTCCGGTCTTGGCTACGTGCTCGCGGTGCCCCAATCCCAGCAGGTCTTCGGCCCGCGCGTCGCCAGCTTGTACTCGTGTGTGGTGGGCCATTGACCGCAAGACGGCGCCTCTGACATAGGGCACAAGCATTCGGCCAAATGTATTATTTCGCCGACTCGGTACGGCCCTACTCCTCTTGGGGCACGAGGTCCTCTGTCATGATGCTGAAATGACAGATAAGACCAGTAGAAGAATGTTTCGCTCTCTGCAGACTTTCAATTTCAAGGTGTACTGCGCCGGGCAATCTGTCAGTTTGGTTGGGGGCTGGATGCAAGGCGTTGCACAGTCGTGGCTGGTACTCGATCTAACTGGCTCGAGTTTCGCGCTCGGACTTGTGGTCGCAGCGCAGTTTTTGCCACTGTTGCTAGCGGGCCCATACGGTGGGCTCATCGCCGACCGCTCCGACAAGATTCGCCTATTGAAGGTCACTCAAAGCGCCCTGGCTTTGCTCGCGTTGATGTCAGGAATTCTGACCGCCGCAGGAGCCATGCGCCTTTGGATTCTGGTTCTTCTCGCACTCGCTCTCGGGGCAGTCAATGCTGTAGACATGCCCACTAGGCAGACATTCCTGCCTGAATTGGTAGGGGTAGAAATGCTACGTGAAGCGATCAGTATTAATAGTATGATGATGAACGCTGCACGTGCAGTAGGACCGGCGCTCGCTGGAATCTTGATTGCTTCATTTGGAGTCGAGAGTTGCTTCATGGCTAACGCGGCAAGCTTTATTCCAATTCTAATGGCCCTACGTTTCCTGCGCACCGATCAACTGCAACCCGCTCTGAAGGCTGGCAAAGCGTCCGGACAGCTTCTTGCGGGATTGCGTTATGTCCGGGAAACCGGTGCACTGGCACTCCCTCTGGCCATGATGGCTTTGATTGGCACGCTGGCCTACGAGTTTCAGGTCGTCTTCCCTGCACTGGCCCAAGCCGGATTCCATGGCGGTGCCAGAACATACGGATTTATGACCTCAGCCGTAGGGGCAGGAGCGGTCTGTGGTGGTCTGTACTCGGCTACCCGCGGGCGGGCAGGAATCATCCCGCTTGCGAAAGCAGCGGCTATGTTTTCCGTTACTCTCACAGCAGTAGCCACTATTTCCTCCTTGTTCGTAGAACTGATTGCACTATTCTTCGTAGGTGTGAGCAGCACAATGTTCCTCACCATCGGAAGCAGCACGCTCCAAATCGTGGCCGATCCAACCTTCCGGGGGCGGGTCATGGGTCTCTGGACCGTCGCATTTTCGGGTAGCACTTGCGTAGGAGGGCCTGTTATTGGGTACGTGGTCCAATATTTCGGGGCGCGCCAAGGGGTCGGGGTAGGAGCGATCGCGTGCCTCATCGCGGTAATTCTGGGTTGGATTTCCCTTCCCCGCATTATTGAAGAGCACCGATTCCTGGAACGGCGAACGTCCGAGAGGGCTTCGTAGAGGTGCCTGCGTATCTGAATGTCGTCTCGCAGCTGAACGGTGAACTCTACTGGGCCGAGGCGCACGTTATTTCACCACCAGGGACAACGAGACGTTCACCACGGTGTGGGCGGAGGGCGCCTCAACGCTGCGGAAGCCGCAGGCCCGAAAATAATCAGCCGGACTTTGTGTTCCTGGATTCCACCGGGGAAGGACACAGTGTTAGGGGGCTTGAGGGGCTCATACGTCGTCACGGCCCGGGGGTGGACCTTCACCCGATCGGCCGCGTTCTGGCGGCACGGCCGTTCCCCGCCCCTTGGAATGGGAGGGGCCTGTCCACGCGATGAGGCAGACATCGAGGCAGGCGTCCGGTAGACATCCGACGAGACGGCGCACGAGCGCAGAAAAAGGTGGACATCATGGTGGCAGCCGTATACGCGGGGGCCCTCGCCGCAGCCCTGTTGGCCA
>NZ_JBEZMO010000057.1:0-18169 GCF_040652655.1 Streptomyces sp. NPDC048191 | reverse complement strand
GGCTGCTCCAGGTCTCCCTGGAGCAGCCGGCCGGGGCTTCAGTCGTATCGGGGTGTCAGGCCGCGTGCGCGTAGGTCACGCGGCTACCACGTCCACTGCCTCCGCGGGCGCCTTGATGGTCACCCGTTCCGGTGGCACACCGGTCACCGACACGGAACCCAGCATCGGACGGACCGGCGTGGGCACGGGTTCGGTGGCCGCGGCGGACTGGGCCAGTTCGGCGAGCGCCAGCTCGTCGCTCACCTCTCGCATGAGTTCCGACATCCGTACGTCCAGCGCGTCGCAGATGGCGGAGAGCAGCTCGGAGGAAGCCTCCTTCTGCCCCCGCTCCACCTCGGAGAGATAGCCGAGTGAGACTCGGGCGGACGAGGAGACTTCGCGCAGAGTACGGCCCTGGCGTTGGCGCTGCCGACGCAGCACGTCACCCAGCAGGCGACGGAGCAGAATCATCGGTGGCTCCCTCCTCGGACCGCGTAGCCGCATCCTTCTCGCCCCACCGTACCGCCTTGCGCCGCGGCCGTGCGGGGAGCGATGTCGTGTTCACTCAGGGCTGCAAACATCAAAACCCCCCGTTCCGTTCCGTATCCTGTGCCCGCTCATTCCCGGTCTGTTCGCCCGCAAGCTGCTCGAGGAGCACTGCGAGTACGCTCCGTACACTCTCCATACGGATTTCCGCACGGCTGCCGTTCAACCGCAGGGCTTCCACTTTTCCGCCACCGGCGGAACCAGGGAGGCCGGTGAGCGGCCCGTCGACGGCCACGAAAACCGTCCCGACGGGATGGCCGTCCTGCGGATCGGGCCCGGCCACTCCGGTGGTCGCGATGCCCCAGTCGGCGCCCAGAGCCTTCCGTACTCCGGCCGCCATCTGGCCCGCGACCTGCGGATCCACCGCTCCTCGCTGCGCCAGCAGGGTGGCGTCGACGTCCAGCAGCTCGTGCTTCAGCTCGGTGGCGTAGGCGGTGACCGAACCCCGGAACACCTTGGACGCTCCGGGGACCGAGGTGATCTCCGCCGCCACCAGGCCACCGGTGAGCGACTCCGCGACGGCCAGGGTCTCGCCCCTCACTGTCAGTAGTCGCACCAGTTCGGTGGCCCGTGAGCTCACGCTTCCTTCTCCTCCAACGCTGCCGCGCGCTCGGCGATTCCCTGCCTGCGCAGCACAATGGCTTGTCTCACATAGTCGAGACCTGTGACGACGGTGAGGACGACCGCCACGGCCATCACCCAGAACCTCAACGTGGCCAGCCACCCCGTCAGCGCCAGGACATACATCCCGACCGCCACTCCCTGGGTGAGGGTCTTCAGCTTGCCCCCACGGCTGGCCGGGATCACGCCGTAGCGAATGACCAGAAAACGCAGCAGCGTGATGCCGAGTTCCCGGCCGAGGATCACGGCCGTCACCCACCAGGGCAGATCGCCCAGGCCCGACAGACAGATCAGCGCCGCCCCCATGATCGCCTTGTCGGCGATGGGGTCGGCGATCTTCCCGAAGTCGGTGACCAGGTTGTAGGTGCGCGCCAGATGTCCGTCGAACAGGTCGGTGATCATGGCGATCGCGAAGGCCGCCCAGGCCAGCGAGCGCCAGGCCGGGTCATAGCCGCCGTTCGCCAGCATCAGCGCCACGAAGCCGGGCACCAGGACCAGCCGCAACATCGTCAGCAGATTGGCGACGTTCCAGACGCTGGCCTGGTTGACGGCCGCGGCCGCGATCTTCCCGCCCCGCGCGGGCCTGCCGTCACCGTCGGGACCTGGGGCAGTACCGGAGACCTCGGACCGGGCGCCGTCGGCAGCGGCGGCGGGACCCCGGGCGCCGTGCGCGCCGGAGGAGCCACCCGCGGCGGATGCCGGGACTCCGGTCATCTGCCCGCCTCCTCACTACACGCGAGCGAGCCGGTCAGCGGCTCGGCCACCAGGTCGACACCTTCCGTACCGACCACCTTCGCCTCGACCATACGTCCGACGCTCAGGCCTGCGCCGCTCGTGAGCAGAACCTGGCCGTCGGTCTCGGGCGCCTGGTGGGCGGCACGGCCGTAGACACCTTCTTCCTCGTCGACGGACTCGACCAGGACCCGCACGGTTGCGCCCACGCGCTCCTCGGCGCGCTGCGAGACGAGTTCCTCGGCCAATCGGGAGACCCGCGCCAGGCGCTCGGCCACGAGGTCCTCGTCGAGCTTGTGGTCGTACGTCGCCGCCTCCGTGCCCTCCTCGTCGGAGTAGCCGAAGACGCCGATGGCGTCCAGGCGGGCGCCGTTCAGGAAACGCTCCAGCTCGGCGAGGTCCGCCTCGCTCTCGCCGGGGAAGCCGACGATGAAGTTGGAGCGCACACCGGCCTCGGGCGCCTTGCTGCGGATCGTGTCGAGCAGTTCCAGGAAGCGGTCGGTGTCCCCGAAGCGGCGCATGGCACGCAGCACGTCCGGCGCCGAGTGCTGGAAGGACAGGTCGAAGTACGGCGCGACCTTGGGGGTCGAGGTCAGGACGTCGATGAGCCCCGGGCGCATCTCGGCCGGCTGCAGGTAGCTCACCCGGACCCGCTCGATGCCGTCGACCTCGGACAGCTCCGGCAACAGGGACTCCAGCAGGCGGATGTCGCCCAGGTCCTTGCCGTAGGACGTGTTGTTCTCGGAGACCAGCATGATCTCCTTCACGCCCTGCTCGGCCAGCCAGCGGGTCTCGTTCAGCACGTCGCTCGGGCGGCGGGAGATGAAGGAGCCGCGGAAGGACGGGATGGCGCAGAAGGAGCAGCGCCGGTCACAGCCGGACGCGAGCTTCACCGAGGCGACCGGGGAACCGCCGAGGCGGCGGCGCAGCGGCGCGCGGGGGCCCGAGGCGGGCGCGAGGCCCTCCGGGAGGTCGGCGGGGCCGTGCCCGGGCAGTGCGACGGAGGCGGCCGACTCCTGCCGCTCGGCCGGGCTGATCGGGAGCAGCTTGCGGCGGTCGCGGGGGGTGTGGGAGGCGTGGATGCCCCCGGACAGGATGGTCTGCAGGCGGTCGGAGATGTCCGCGTAGTCGTCGAAGCCCAGGACGCCGTCGGCCTCGGGCAGCGCCTCGGCGAGCTCCTTGCCGTACCGCTCGGCCATGCAGCCCACCGCCACGACGGCCTGGGTTCTCCCGTGATCCTTGAGGTCGTTGGCCTCGAGGAGGGCGTCGACGGAGTCCTTCTTGGCGGCTTCGACGAAGCCACATGTGTTGACCACGGCGACGTCGGCGTCCGCGGCGTCCTCGACGAGCTGCCAGCCGTCCGCCTCCAAACGGCCTGCGAGCTCCTCCGAGTCCACCTCGTTACGGGCGCAGCCGAGTGTGACGAGTGCGACGGTACGGCGTTCAGGCATGGACTCAAGACTACTTTGTCTCACTGACAGCCCACGTCGACGGGGTTGGCCGATCTTGGCCGATCCCGTCACACCAGCTCTGCCCCAGGGGCGTCTCAGCCCGCGACCGGGTCGCCCTTCGTGTAGGTGAGGCGCTCCACCTGGCCCGCCTGGAAGTTGTCGTCGATCTTCTTGCCGTTGACGTACAGCTCGATCGCGCCGGCGTCGCCGAGGATCAGGTTGATCTTGGAGCTGTCCTGGAAGGTCTTGGAGTCGCCCTTCTTCAGCAGCCCGTCGAAGAGCATCCGGCCGTTGTGGTCCTTGGCCGAGATCCAGCTGCGCCCATTGGGTGCGCTGACCTGGACGGTCACCTTGTCCTGGGGCGCGGCGGCGATGGCGCTGTCGGAGGGCGCGGCGCTCGGCGCGGCGGGCTTGTCCTTCGTCGGGCTGGGCGAGGCGGACCTGCTCGCGGAAGGCGTGCCGCCGCCCTCGGCGACCTGCGACTTCGCGTCGTTCCCGGAGCTGCCGCTCTTGACCGCGGTGAAGCCGACGAAACCGATCACCACGACGATCGCGGCGACCATGGCGGCGGTCCAGTTCGGTCCGCGGCGCTCGGGCCGGATCCGCTCGGCCTCGAACAGAGGTGCCGCGGGGGTGGGGGCGGGACGGCCGCCGTGCTCCGCGTCGTACTGGGCGATCAGCGGCGCGGGATCGAGGTGGACGGCCTTGGCCAGCGTGCGGAGGTGCCCACGGGCGTAGACATCGCCGCCGCAAGGGGCGAAGTCGTCCGCCTCGATGGCATGGATGATGGCGGTACGCACACGAGTGGCAGTGCTGACTTCGTCCACGGTGAGCCCGGCCGCGATCCGCGCCTGCTGCAGCGCGCGGCCCACGGAGGCGCGGGCTTCCTGGGACTCGTCTGGGAACGGACGCTCGTCTTCAGGGGAGTTACCGATGGACACGGGGGCGCCTTTCGAGCGTGTAGCCACCTGTGCTGGAAGCTCAGTCTAGGGGGGGTACGAAAGGGTGGGGCAACCGGGCGGTGGGACTTTGTACACCATAGGTATGGCCGGACAGTCCTATGGTTCGACAGGCAGGTACCCCATGGTGGGACGCCCAACTGTCCTTTCGCTCAACTGGACGTACGAAGAAGGGAAACGGTTGCTCGCGGATCTCTAACGGGTGGATCACGGCATGCCCCACCCGGCGTAACCGGGGTCCTCCGGACGGCGCGTTGCCTACCCCTCAGACTCCCCGCGAATCACCGCGAGCACGCCGTCCAGGTCGTCGGGCTTCACAAGAACGTCACGTGCCTTGGAGCCCTCGCTCGGCCCCACGATGTTGCGGGACTCCATGAGGTCCATGAGCCGCCCCGCCTTGGCGAAGCCCACGCGCAGCTTGCGCTGCAGCATGGAGGTCGACCCGAACTGCGTGGAGACGACCAGCTCGGCCGCCTGGCACAGCAGGTCGAGGTCGTCGCCGATGTCCTCGTCGATCTCCTTCTTCTGCTTGGTGCCCACCGTGACGTCGTCCCGGAAGACCGGCGCCATCTGGTCCTTGCAGTGCTGGACGACGACCGCGACCTCGGCCTCGGTGACGAACGCGCCCTGCATACGGGTCGGCTTGTTCGCGCCCATCGGCAGGAACAGGCCGTCGCCCTTGCCGATGAGCTTCTCGGCGCCGGGCTGGTCGAGGATGACCCGGGAGTCGGCGAGCGAGGAGGTGGCGAAGGCCAGCCGGGAGGGCACGTTGGCCTTGATCAGGCCGGTGACCACGTCCACCGACGGGCGCTGGGTGGCGAGCACCAGGTGGATGCCGGCGGCGCGCGCGAGCTGCGTGATGCGCACGATCGCGTCCTCGACGTCGCGCGGGGCCACCATCATCAGGTCGGCCAGCTCGTCCACGATCACCAGCAGGTACGGGTACGGCTGGAGCTCGCGCTCGCTGCCCTCCGGCGGCTTGACCTTGCCCTCGCGGACGGCCTGGTTGAAGTCGTCGATGTGCCGGTAGCCGTAGGCCGCGAGGTCGTCGTAGCGCAGGTCCATCTCGCGTACGACCCACTGCAGCGCCTCGGCGGCCCGCTTGGGGTTGGTGATGATCGGCGTGATCAGGTGCGGGATGCCCTCGTACGCGGTCAGCTCGACGCGCTTGGGGTCGACCAGGATCATCCGGACGTCCTCCGGGGTCGCCCGCATCATGACCGAGGTGATCAGGCAGTTGATGCAGGACGACTTGCCGGAGCCGGTGGCACCGGCGACCAGCATGTGCGGCATCTTCGCCAGCGAGTGCATGACGTACCCGCCCTCGACGTCCTTGCCGAAGGCGACCAGCATCGGGTCGTCGTCCTCGGCGGACTCCGCGAGCCGCAGCACGTCGCCGAGGTTGACCATCTCGCGGTCGGTGTTCGGGATCTCGATGCCGACCGCGGACTTGCCGGGGATGGGGCTGATGATCCGGACGTCCGGGCTGGCGACGGCGTACGCGATGTTCTTGGTCAGCGCGGTGATCCGCTCGACCTTCACGGCGGGGCCGAGCTCGACCTCGTAGCGGGTCACCGTCGGGCCCCGGGTGAAGCCGGTGACGGCGGCGTCGACCTTGAACTCGGTGAAGACCTGGGTGAGCGAGGCGACGACTGCGTCGTTTGCCTCGCTGCGCGCCTTGCCGGGGCCGCCGCGCGTGAGGAGGTCCAGCGACGGCAGCGAGTAGGTGATGTCCCCGGAGAGCTGCAGCTGCTCCGCGCGCGGGGGCAGGTCGCGCGGCTCCTCGGGGGCCTTCTTGGTCAGGTCGGGGACGATCCCGGTGCCGAGCTTCTCCTGCTTGGGGCGCGCTGCCGGGACCGCCGACGGCGCGGGAGCCGGAGCGGACGCGGGAGTCGGTACCGGGGTCGGCACCGGCGTGGTCTCCTCGCGGTCGCCGACGCTGACGCCCTGGGTGAGGTCGGCGACCAGCGGGGAGGGCGGCATGCCGTGCAGCACCGCGCCGTCGAGCGCGGCGGCGGCGGCCGCGGCGACGTCCACGGCGTCCATCCGGCGCTGCGGATCCGGCTGGGGCACCGCGGACCGCCTGGGGCGGCCACGGCGCTGCGAGAGGGCTTCCTCCTCCGCGCCGTCGGGGTCGTACGCCTTGGGGGCGGACGAGCGCTTACGGGGGCGCGCGGGCAGCGCCTCGCGCCACTGCTCGTCATAGCGCTCGTCGTCCCCGGTGAACTCCTCCGCCTCGTGGTCGTGCAGCACGCCCAGGCGGACGCCGAGCGCCCGCAGCCGCTGCGGAATGGCGTTGACCGGAGTGGCGGTCACCACGAGCAGACCGAAGACCGTCAGCAGCACCAGCAGGGGGACGGCGAGGACCTCGGTCATGGCGTACGTCAGCGGGGTGGCCGCCGCCCAGCCGATCAGGCCGCCGGCGTCCCTTATGGCCTGCATGCCGTCGCTGCGCGCGGGCGAGCCGCAGGCGATGTGGACCTGCCCGAGCACACCGATGACGAGCGCGGACAGGCCGATCACGATCCGGCCGTTGGCCTCCGGCTTCTCCGGGTGCCGGACGAACCGTACGGCGATCACCGCGAGCAGTATCGGGACCAGCAGGTCGAGCCGGCCGAAGGCGCCGGTGACGAGGATCTCCACGAGGTCGCCGACGGGGCCCTTCAGATCGGCCCAGGTGCCCGCCGCGACGATCAGTGCGATGGCGAACAGCAGCAGCGCGATGCCGTCCTTGCGGTGGGCCGGGTCGAGGTTCCTCGCGCCCTGCCCTATGCCGCGGAAGACGGCGCCGACGGCGTGCGCGAGGCCGAGCCAGACGGCGCGCACGAGCCGGTACACGCCCCCCGTGGGGCTGGGGGCCGGCTTCGGCGCCGCCTTCTTGGCCGGGGCCTTCTTGGCGGGCGCCTTCCTGGCCGCCGCCTTCTTTGCTGCGGCCTTCTTCGCCGGAGCCTTCGCGGGAGCAGCCTTCTTCGCGGGCTGCTTCTTGGCTGCGGAGGGACGTGAGGCCATGGGTGTGAGGTTACCGGGGGAGACGACAGCGGACACGTGTGCCCACAGCTTCACCCGTTCGTGTCGCCCTTGCGGAAGACCGGAACTGACGCGCGCTCATGGGCAACGGCCGCCTCGGTGTACGTCAGTTCTGCGCCGGCACCGACGAGCCGCCGGGGCCGGTACCCGGCTCCAGGGCGTCGAGCGCGCGCCGCAACCCGGTGAGTTTGCGCTCCAGATGGGCCGCCGTGGCCACCGCGGCCGCGTCCGCCGAGTCGTCGTCCAGCTGCTTGGACAGGGCCTCGGCCTGCTCCTCCACGGCCGCGAGCCGCGCGGACAGCTCGGCGAGCAGCCCGGCGGACTCCTTGCCGCCGACCGCGCCCTTGCCGCCGCCCTCCAACTGCAGCCGCAGCAGCGCCGCCTGCTCCCGCAGCTGGCAGTTCTTCATGTACAGCTCGACGAACACCGAGACCTTCGCCCGCAGCACCCACGGGTCGAACGGCTTGGAGATGTAGTCGACCGCGCCCGCCGCGTAACCCCGGAAGGTGTGGTGCGGGCCGTGGTTGATCGCCGTGAGAAAGATGATCGGGATGTCCCGGGTCCGCTCGCGCCGCTTGATGTGCGCGGCGGTCTCGAAACCGTCCATGCCCGGCATCTGGACGTCCAGCAGAATGACCGCGAAATCGTCCGTGAGCAGTGCCTTGAGTGCTTCCTCCCCGGACGATGCCCGCACCAGCGTCTGATCGAGCGCAGAGAGGATCGCCTCCAGCGCCAGCAGATTCTCCGGCCGGTCATCGACCAGGAGGATCTTGGCCTTCTGCACCATGGCCCGCCCTCCTCGCCCCGGCGGTACACCGGGCGCCGCCCCAGGGGACGACTCCCTTTCGCCGCCCGTCCTTGTGCCGGTCATCGTAGCCGCACCCCGCCTGTCGCCACACCCTGTCACCGCGATGTCACTGTGCACATAGCGGAAACGCGGCGGGGGTCGGGATGGTTCCCGGAATCCCGCATTCCCATACGTTCGCAGCCACCTTAAGTCGTACGTTCGCGGTCACCTCAAGTGGGCAACTCCCGACCCACGCCAAGGGTTCCCCGGTTGTTCACATCCCGGTGCGCCGACCTCGTCACTTACCCCCCATCCACTGCTGCATCACGGCCAGCAGATGATCCGGGTCGACCGGCTTGGTCACGTAGTCGGAGGCACCGGACTCGATCGCCTTCTCCCGGTCGCCCTTCATCGCCTTCGCGGTCAGGGCGATGATCGGCAGCCCGGCGAACTGCGGCATCCGGCGGATCGCCGTGGTCGTCGCGTACCCGTCCATCTCCGGCATCATGATGTCCATCAGCACGACCGCCACGTCGTCGTGCTGCTCCAGCACCTCGATGCCCTCGCGGCCGTTCTCGGCGTACAGCACCGAGAGGCCGTGCTGCTCCAGGACGCTGGTCAGGGCGAACACGTTGCGGATGTCGTCGTCGACGATCAGCACCTTCTCGCCGCCGAACCGCACCCCGCGCGCGGACTGCGGCGCGCCCTCCTGCTCGGGCACCGCCACCCACTGCTCGGACCGCTGCTCGCCCTGCGGCAGCCCCCGGCGCCGGCGCCGGAAGAGCGCCGCGGGACCGTTCTGCGTCTCCCGGTACGACTTCACCTCGGCCGGGGTCTCGATCTCCGCGGCGGACAGCTCGGAGGACGGCTTGGCCTCCGAGGCCAGCAGCTCACCGGCGCCCAGCGGCGGCACGGACTGCTGGTAGCCCTGCGGCGGCAGCTCGCTCGGATGCAGCGGCAGGTACAGCGTGAACGTCGAGCCACGGCCCGGTTCGCTCTGTGCGTGGATCTCGCCGCCGAGCAGCTGCGCGATCTCCCGGGAGATCGACAGGCCGAGGCCGGTGCCGCCGTACTTGCGGCTCGTCGTGCCGTCCGCCTGCTTGAACGCCTCGAAGATCACCCGCATCTTGCTGGCCGCGATGCCGATACCGGTGTCCGTCACCGAGAACGCGATCAGCGGCCCGTCCGGATCGGTCAGCGAGCCGGCCTCCAGCAGCTGCTCCCGGACGCCCACCGGCACATCCGCGCCGGCCGGCCTGATCACCAGCTCCACCGACCCGGAGTCGGTGAACTTCACCGCGTTCGACAGCAGGTTCCGCAGCACCTGCAGCAGCCGCTGCTCGTCGGTGTGCAGGGTCGCCGGCAGCTCCGGCGAGACCCGTACGGACAGATCCAGGCCCTTCTCCGCGGTCAGCGGCCGGAAGGTGGCCTCCACGTAGTCCACGAGCTGGACGAGCGCGATACGCGTCGGCGAGACGTCCATCTTGCCCGCCTCGACCTTCGACAGGTCGAGGATGTCGTTGATCAGCTGGAGCAGGTCGGAGCCCGCGCCGTGGATGGTCTCCGCGAACTCCACCTGCTTCGGCGAGAGGTTGCCCTCGGCGTTGTCGGCGAGCAGCTTGGCCAGGATCAGCAGCGAGTTGAGCGGTGTGCGCAGCTCGTGCGACATGTTCGCGAGGAACTCGCTCTTGTAGCGCATCGACACCGCGAGCTGCTCGGCGCGCTCCTCCAGGACCTGCCGGGCCTCCTCGATCTCGGTGTTCTTCACCTCGATGTCGCGGTTCTGCCGGGCCAGCAGCTCGGCCTTTTCCTCCAGTTCGGCGTTGGAGGCCTGCAGCGCCTTCTGCCGGTTCTCCAACTCGGCCGACCGCTCCCGCAGTTGCTCGGTCAGCTCCTGCGACTGCTTCAGCAACTGCTCGGTCTTGGTGTTCACCGAGATGGTGTTGACGCTCGTCGCGATCATCTCGGCGATCTGGTTGAGGAAGTCCTTCTGGATCTGCGTGAACGGCGTGAAGGACGCCAGCTCGATCACGCCGAGCACATTGCCCTCGAAGAGCACCGGCAGCACGATCACCTGGGCCGGCGGGGCCTCGCCGAGCCCGGAGGAGATCTTCAGATAGCCGCTGGGCGCGTTCTCCACCAGGATCGCGCGCTTCTCCTGGGCCGCCGTGCCGACCAGCGCCTCACCGGGCCGGAACGACGTCGGCATGGAGCCCATCGAGTAGCCGTACGAACCCAGCATCCGCAGCTCGTACTTCTCCTCGCCGTCCTCGGCGTTCTTGCCCTCCATGAGGGGCATCGTCAGGAAGAACGCGCCGTGCTGCGCGGACACCACCGGCGTCAGCTCGCTCATGATCAGCGAGGCCACGTCCTCCAGGTCCCGGCGGCCCTGCATGAGGCCGGAGATGCGGGCCAGGTTGCCCTTGAGCCAGTCCTGCTCCTTGTTGGCGATCGTGGTGTCGCGCAGGTTGGCGATCATCTTGTTGATGTAGTCCTGCAGCTCCTGGATCTCGCCGGACGCGTCGACGTCGATCTTCAGGTTCAGGTCGCCGCGGGTCACCGCGGTCGCCACGCGCGCGATGGCACGCACCTGCCGGGTCAGGTTCCCGGCCATCTCGTTCACCGACTCGGTGAGGTCACGCCAGGTGCCGTCCACGTCACGCACGCGTGCCTGACCGCCGAGCTGTCCCTCCGTGCCCACCTCGCGGGCCACGCGCGTGACCTCCTCGGCGAAGCTGGACAGCTGGTCGACCATGGTGTTGATCGTCGTCTTCAGCTCGAGGATCTCGCCGCGCGCGTCAATGTCGATCTTCTTCGTCAGGTCACCCTTGGCGATCGCGGTGGTGACCATGGCGATGTTGCGCACCTGGCCCGTCAGGTTGGACGCCATCTGGTTCACGGACTCGGTGAGGTCCTTCCAGGTGCCGGCCACACCCGGCACGTGCGCCTGGCCGCCCAGGATGCCGTCCGTGCCCACCTCACGGGCCACCTTGGTGACCTGGTCGGCGAACGAACTCAGCGTCTTCACCATGATGTTGATGGTGTCGGCGAGCTGCGCGACCTCACCACGCGCCTCGATCGTCACCTGACGGGTCAGGTCGCCGTTGGCGACGGCCGAGGCGACCTGGGAGATGTTCCGCACCTGCATGGTCAGGTTGTTGGCCATGAGGTTGACGTTGTTGCTGAGGTCCTTCCAGATACCGGTGACGCCCGGCACGTGCGCCTGGCCGCCCAGAATGCCCTCGGTGCCCACCTCACGGGCCACCCGGGTCACCTGCTCGGCGAAGCTGGACAGCTGATCGACCATCGTGTTGACCGTCGTGACGAGCTCGAGGATCTCGCCCTTCGCGTCAACAGTGATCTTCTTCGACAGGTCACCCTTGGCGACCGCGGTCGTGACCTCGGCGATGTTGCGCACCTGGATGGTCAGGTTGTTCGCCATGAAGTTCACCGACTGCGTGAGGTCCTTCCAGGTGCCGGAGACACCCTGCACCTCGGCCTGACCGCCGAGGATGCCCTCCGTACCCACCTCACGGGCCACACGCGTGACCTCCTGGGCGAACGACGACAACTGGTCCACCATCGTGTTCAGCGTGTTCTTCAGCTCCAGGATCTCCCCGCGCGCGTCCACGGTGATCTTCTGGGACAGGTCACCGCGCGCCACCGCGGTGGCGACCTGCGCGATGTTGCGCACCTGGGCCGTCAGGTTGCCGGCCATGCCGTTCACGGAGTCGGTCAGATCCCGCCACACACCGGCGACGCCGGGCACCTGCGCCTGACCGCCGAGCCGGCCCTCCGTACCCACGTCCCGCGCGACCCGGGTCACCTGGTCGGCGAAGGCGGACAGCTGGTCGACCATCGTGTTGATCGTGTTCTTCAGCTCGAGGATCTCGCCGCGCGCGTCGACGTCGATCTTCTGCGACAGGTCGCCGTTGGCCACCGCCGTCGTCACCTGGGCGATGTTGCGCACCTGGGACGTCAGGTTGCCGGCCATGAAGTTGACGGAGTCCGTCAACTCCTTCCACGTGCCCGACACGCCGTCCACCCGGGCCTGACCGCCCAGCCGGCCCTCCGTACCCACGTCCCTGGCCATCCGCGTGACCTGGTCCGCGAAGCTCGACAGCTGGTCCACCATCGTGTTCACGGTGTTCTTCAGCTTGAGCATCTCGCCGGAGACGTCCACCGTGACCTTCTGCGAGAGGTCACCGTTGGCCACCGCCGTCGTCACCTGGGCGATGTTGCGCACCTGACCGGTGAGGTTGCGGAACGCCGTGTTGACGGAGTCGGTCAGGTCCTTCCAGGCACCGGCCGCGCCGGGCACCTGCGCCTGACCGCCCAGCTCGCCCTCGACACCGATCTCCCGCGCGACCCGCGTCACCTCGGCACCGAACGCCGACAGCTGGTCCACCATCCCGTTGACGGTGTTCTTCAGCTCCAGCATCTCGCCGGCCACGTCGACCGTGACCTTCTGCGACAGGTCACCGCTGGCCACGGCGGTCGTCACCGTGGCGATGTCCCTCACCTGTGTGGTGAGGTTCCGGAACACCGTGTTGACGGAGTCCGTCAGGTCCTTCCACGTACCGGCGGCGCCCGGCACGTTCGCCTGCCCGCCGAGCCGCCCCTCCGCGCCGACCTCGTTCGCGACACGCGTGACCTCGTCCGCGAAGATCCGCAGCGTCTCGGTCATCTGGTTGATCGTCTCGGCGAGCTGCGCCACCTCGCCGCGCGCCGGAACCGTCACCTTCTGCGACAGGTCACCATTGGCGACGGCCGTCGTGACCTGGGAGATCCCACGCACCTGCGCGGTCAGGTTGCCCGCCATCGTGTTGACGGAGTCGGTGAGCTCCTTCCACACACCGGCCACGCCCGGCACCTGCGCCTGACCGCCGAGGATGCCCTCGGTGCCCACCTCACGGGCGACCCGGGTCACCTCGACGGAGAAGGACGACAGCTGCTCCACCATCGTGTTGACGGTGTTCTTCAGCTCCAGCATCTCGCCGGCCACATGAACGGTCACCTTGCGAGACAGGTCACCGCGCGCGACCGCCGTCGTCACCAGCGCGATGTCGCGCACCTGCGCCGTCAGCCGGTTCGCCATGGTGTTGACGGACTCCGTCAGGTCCTTCCACGAACCCGACATGCCGCGCACCCGGGCCTGCCCGCCGAGCTTGCCCTCGGTGCCGACCTCGCTGGCCACGCGCGTGACCTCGTCGGTGAACGTGGACAGCTGGTCGACCAGGTTGTTGACCGTACGGCCGACCTTCAGGAACTCCCCCCGCAGCGGATGCCCGGTGCCGTCGTCCGGCGCCTGCGTCCGCAGCTCCATCCGTGGCGAGAGATCACCCTCGGCGACCGCCGTGAGCACCCGGCCGACCTCCGAGACGGGCCAGACGAGGTCGTCCACCAGCGCGTTGGAGGCGTCGATGGCGGACGCCCAGGAGCCCTCGCAGGCGCCCGTCTCCAGCCGCTCCGTGAGCTTTCCCTCACGCCCCACCATGCGCCGCACCCGGGACAGCTCACCGGTCAGGTGGAGATTCCGGTCGGCCACCTCGTTGAAGACCGCCGCGATCTCCGACATCACGCCGTCACCCGAGACGGTGAGCCGCTTGCGGAAGTTCCCGTCACGCATCGAGACGAGAGCCGCCAGCAGCCGGTGCAGAGCAGCCGTGTCCACCTCGGTGGTGCCGCCGCGCCTGCCCAGGGACGGTCCGCCTTTCGCGCGCGTCTTCGTGCCACGCGTCGCCGCGCCAGACTCCACTGTGTCCCTCCCGGAGGGGTAGACCGTTACTGCTGTGCTCGGCCGCTTCGGCCCGGAGTGCCGGACATCGGCTTACCGGTTACTTCCGCGTACCTGTTACTGCTGCGTATTTCTGCCAGACGAGATCCGGCCACACCAGGGGCTGCTGCCCGCCGTACACGGAACACACGCAGACCGACCCGACCTTCATCAGAAGCTTGCCCAGTGTTTCACCCTGCCCGAACCAGGCCATAACAGTTCGGCAGCTTCGCACATCGTCCGCACACCCTCGGGGGTAAACACCGGCGACCGGCATCCGCTCGGACGGCGAAGGTAAGTAACCTTGCATGCGGCTGTCCAGCCGCACCGGTCCGACCGGCCTGGGCGGTGGCACGAGAACGAGCGGGCATCGGAGGGGCGGCCGCAGACCATGACCACCGGAGTCATCCCCGGGGGACAGCCCCCGGAGCCACAGCCGACGGGCGCGCTCATGCCGCAGCAGCGGAGCGAGCCGGCCGGCCACGCAGCCCTGCACGTCGACAACCGGCCGAGGAGTTCTGTGATCACCGCGCGCGCGGCCGCCACCTTCGAGCCCGTCGGGCGATCCGTCGCGACGGCCCGGTCCTTCGTCCGCGACACCCTCCAGGGCTGGGGCTTCGCCGACATCGTCGACGACGCCGTCGTCCTGACCAGCGAGCTGGTGACCAACGCGGTCGTCCACGCCGGCACACACGCGGACGTCCTGTGCCTGCGCACCGAGGACGGGGTTCGCATCGAGGTCGCCGACCGCTACCCGGAACGCGAGGTCCCCCTCCAGAACTCCGCCGCCTCGATGGGCAGCCCCGACCGCGAGGGCGGCCGCGGCCTGCAGCTGTGCGCGGCCCTGGCGACCCGCTGGGGCGTCGAGTACACGCCCACCCACAAGAACGTCTGGTTCCAGCTCAACCTCCCCGAGCGCCCGGTCGGCACCCGCACCGCCGGCCCGTCCCTCCCCGCCGACCTGCTCCCGCTGGCCGACGGCCGGGTCCGCGTCGCCGTCCTCCAGGTCGACCGCAAGGGCGCCATCACCGCCTGGAACGAGGACGCCGAGGAACTCTTCGGCTACCCGAGCAACGATGTCATCGGCAGGCCCCTGACCGAGCTGGCGGCCTGGCCGCACACCCCGGGCACCGGCACCGGCGTGGCCGAGGCCCTCCAGCTCTCCCGCTGGGAGGGCAGCTACGGCATCCGCGGCGCCGACGGCCGGGTGGCCCCGGTCTACGCCTCCCACCTCAGAGTCCGCGACACCGGCGGCGAGCCCTCCACGGTCTGCCTCCTGGTCCGCGACCACGAGCGCGCCGTCCTGCAGACGCCGCCCCGCGTCCCGGCCGGTGACCAGAGCACGTCCTCCGACGGCCAGAGCACCGATCCCTTCGAGGTGTTCATCGGCTCCCCCGCCCCGGACGACCTCGACGGCCTGCTGCAGCGCACGGTGGAGCGCGCCCGCGACATGCTCGACGGCGACTCCGCCTTCCTGCTGCTCGCCACCGACGACGAGACGGAGCTGGAGGTCCGCGCCTCCACCGGACTGCCCTCCGCCCGTCAGCGCTTCGCACGCGTGCCCGTGGAGGCCGGACCCGGCCGCTACGGCTCCGCCCGCATGCCGGCCGTCCACGACGACCTCACGTCCGTCCCCGGGGCCGTACCGCTGCTCGGCGGCACCGGTATGCGCTCCGTCGTCACGGTCCCGCTGAAGGTCGAGGGCCGCCTCACCGGCTCGCTCGGCGTCGCGGCCGAGGCACCGGGCCGGTACTCCAACGAAGAGGCGCTGCGCCTGCAGTTCGCCGCCGACCGCATCGCCCTGGCCGTCGAGTCGGCCCGCCTGGGCGAGCTGGAGCGGCTGCGCCGCGGCTCCCTGAGCTTCCTCGTCGAGGCGTCCGACCTGCTGGCCGGCACCCTGGACCGCGACCAGACGCTGGCCCTGATGGCCCAGATGACGGTCCCCACCCTGGCCACCTGGTGCGCCGTCTACACGATCGCCGACCAGGCCTCCGAACCGTATCTGTCGTACGTCCTGCACGAGGACGAGGAGCTCATCGACGGCATCAAGTCCCTGCTGTCGAAGGTCCCGCCGCCCGACCCCGTACCGACCCCCGGCGCCCGGGTGTGGACCGTCCCCGGCGAGGTGGCGCACCAGGCGGCCCTGCGCACCTCCATGCGCAGCCTCGGCCTGTCCGGCGGCCCCACGCACCGGGTCAGCTCGGGCATCGGCCCCACCCTCGCCACGGCCTCCGCCGTCGGCGGCGAGACGGTCGTCCTGCCCCTCGTCGCCCGCAACCGCGTCATCGGCATGCTGACCCTCGGCAAGCCCACGGACGAACACTTCCGCCAGGAGATCCTGGAGCTGGCCGAGGACCTGTCCCGCCGTGCCGCGCTCGCCCTGGACAACGCGCGCCTGTACTCGGAGCGCACGGCCATCAGCCAGTCCCTCCAGCGCAGCCTCCTCCCGCCCGGCCTGCCGCAGATCGACGGCGTCGAGGTGGAGGTCATCTACCGCGCCGCCGGAGAGGGCAACGAGGTCGGCGGCGACTTCTACGACCTCTTCCCGATCGGCAACGGTGCCTACGGCTTCGCCATCGGCGACGTCTGCGGTACGGGCCCCAACGCGGCGGCCGTCACCGGCCTCGCCCGGCACGCGCTGCGCCTGCTGGCCCGCGAGGGCCTCTCCGGGCCCGCGGTCCTGCAGCGCCTGAACTCCGCGATCCTGGACGAGGGCGACCGCAGCCGCTTCCTGACCCTCCTGTACGGCGAGATGCGCCCGCAGGAGGACGGCAGCGCCGAGCTGAAGGTCGTCTGCGCCGGCCATCCGCTCCCGCTGCGCCTGCGCCAGGACGGCACGGTGACGGCGTCCGCCGAACCGCAGCCGCTGCTGGGCGTGATCGAGGACCTGGAGCTGCACGAGGAGACGGTCACCCTCGACCCCGGTGACGTGCTGCTGTGTGTCACGGACGGCGTCACCGAACGCCGTGAGGGCGCGCGCATGCTGGGCGACGACGGCCTCGCCGACGTCCTCACCACGTGCACGGGCCTGACGGCGGGCGCGGTCGCGGCACGCATCATGCGGGCGGTGGAACGCTTCGCGTCCGACGCCCCCTCGGACGACATGGCGATCCTGGCGATGCGCGTCCCGGGGATCCACAAGGAGTCCTGAGCCGGCGTCAGACAGCAAGAAGGCCCCACCCGAAAGGGTGAGGCCTTTTTACTGGAGCCCCCAAACGGAATCGAACCGTTGACCTTCTCCTTACCATGGAGACGCTCTGCCGACTGAGCTATAGGGGCCTGTCGTTTCCGAGGTTTCCCTCGCGGCGACGAAGAAACTGTACCCCGAACCGGCCCGGCTTCCCAAATTCGTTCGGTACCCGCTCAGAAGGCGGGCTGGAGAAGCCCCCCAAGGGCATTGCACGCGGACACGATCCGCTGCATCTCCCGCTTGGTGAGGGAGGCGTCCACGGGCAGTGTCAGCGTCTCGTCGGCGGCCCGCTCGGTCTCCGGCAGGGACACGCACCGCCTGTACTCCGGCAGCCGGTGCACGGGCGTCTTGACCGGCACCCGGCACTCGACTCCCTTGGCCCGCAAGGCCATCGCGAAGGCGTCCCGGTCCGGCCGGCCGTTCCCCGGCACCCGCACGACGTACTGCTGATAGGTGTGCCCGTCCCCGCCGTCGGGCGTGTGTACGCCCCTGAGCTTGGCGTCGAGGTAGGCGGCGCGCTCCCTGCGCTGCGCTATCTCGTCGTACGGCGCCTCGGACTCGCCCTGCTCCAGCACCAGCACCTCGTGCCGCTGCCCGAGCGCGTGCAACCGTCCGAGGTCGGCCCACCGTCCGAAGCGGTGTACGACAACGACCGCGGCCGTACGCGTAGTTACGGCCGCCTCGACAGCGCCGGGGTCGAGGCAGTAGGTCACCGGGTCTATGTCGGCGAACACCGGGAGCGCGCCCGCCAGGGTCACGGCCTCGGCGACTTCGACGTTTCCGAAGGCCGGTACGACGACCTCGTCACCGACGCCGACGCCGGCGGCCCTGAGCATTGCAGCAGTACCCATGGGCTGGATGCTCGGCGCGCAACGTGAACGACACGTTAAGGAAAACGTAAAAAGGTCGGACCCTGAACCGAAGTTCAGGATCCGACCTTTTTGAAGAATTGTTCGGCGGCGTCCTACTCTCCCACAGGGTCCCCCCTGCAGTACCATCGGCGCTATGAGGCTTAGCTTCCGGGTTCGGAATGTAACCGGGCGTTTCCCTCACGCTATGACCACCGAAACACTATGAAACTGACAACCGGCAATGGTTGTT
>NZ_JBEZMO010000056.1:0-18564 GCF_040652655.1 Streptomyces sp. NPDC048191 | reverse complement strand
CCCTGACGGCGATCCCGCTGTCCCTGCCCTGCTCTGCAGGAGTCCGATTCCTCCCCGGCCTGAAGGCCGGGGCATCCTCGGAGGAACCCGGTGAAAGGAAACGCTGCCCCGCGACAGCATCGCCGTCACCAGGGTCGCGATCGTCGATGCCTTGGTCGAACGGGACGGCGAGGTGCTCCCCCTCACCCTCGTCGGCCGGTCGTCGGCGGCCGGGACCGCGACCGCCTCGCACCATCACGCACGCAGAGACCTCCCCCCGAAGCCGCGTTGACGATTCCCGGATCGCCGACCCGTCTTCCTGGTGGCGACCACGCGAGTACCAAGGCCCAGGAGAATTGCCGTGCTCAGCGGGAACAGCTGATCCGGCCGGCGCTGTTGCACCAACCGAGGGGCCGGCACCGCGCGGGCGGGGCCGGAGACACCAGAAGGTCGCGCCCCGAAGCGGTCCGGGCCCCCGGGCCCTCGGACTCGAACCAAGGCATTTTTCACACAGGAGGACTGTTGCATGAATGACCGGCCCTTGACGCTCATGGCGGTGCACGCCCACCCCGACGATGAGGCCACGGGAACCGGAGGTGTCCTCGCACGCTATGCGGCGGAGGGCATCCGCACGGTCCTCGTGACGTGTACGGACGGCAGTTGCGGTGACGGACCGGGGGGTGTCAAGCCGGGCGACCCCGGCCACGATCCGGCAGCCGTCGCCCTGATGCGGCGTCAAGAACTCATGGCCAGCTGCGACATCTTGAAGGTCAGTCATCTCGAGATGCTCGACTACGCCGACTCCGGAATGATGGGCTGGCCAACCAACGACGCCCCAGGGTCCTTCTGGCAGACACCCGTGGAGGAGGGCGCGGCCCGACTCGCAAAACTCCTGCGCCACCACCAACCCGACGTGGTCGTCACCTACGACGAGAACGGCTTCTACGGCCACCCCGACCACATCCAGGCCAACCGCATCACGATGGCGGCCCTGGCCATGACCGCGCTGACACCGAAGGTTTACTGGACGACGGCACCTCGGTCGATGATGCAGCGATTCGGCGAAGTCATGCGTGAGTTCGGCGCGGACTGGCAGGAGCCGGACCCTGCCGAGGCCGCCGCGATCGCCGAGATCGGTCTGGCCGACGAGGACATCACCACCTGGGTGGACACCACCGCGTTCGGCGGTCAGAAGTTCGATGCCCTGGCCGCGCACGCCAGCCAGGGCGAGAACATCTTCTTCCTCAAGATGGGCCAGCAAAGGTTCACCGAATTGATGGGCGTCGAGACCTTCGTACGTGTCCAGGACACCACCGGCGCCGCCGTACCCGAAAACGACCTCTTCGCCGGACTGCGCTGATCCACCGCCTTCCCGGAGACCCGAGCGAGCTGAGCGCCGGTACGGTTCGATTGCCCTGCAATTGGACATCAAGGACCCGAACCGGTGCTGCGGGCTGGGCGGGGCATCGCGCCGGTGGAGGACTGATCGGCGCCCGCTACCCTCTCGGCCATGTCAGAGATCAGACGAAGACTGGTGCGGGCCTTCTGGACCGTGGACCGCCTCCTTGGTGGTGAGCGCCCGCCAACACGCACACAGAAGTTCGCGGCCCGGCATCCGGTCATCCTGTCGCTTCTGACGGGAGCAGTGTGGGCTACCTACTTCCTGTTGCTCCCAGACGTGCAGCCGTCGGACTACGCCATCGCGCCGATCGGCGGCTTTCTGCTCGGCGGAATCGTCGGGCTCACGGCGCTGTACGAGAGGCGTCGGCAGCGTCGTCTGCGACGGCTGGGGCTCTGGGACGGCTCGTGAGAGAGGCATCCCAGACATGAAGGTCACGATCTACTGCTGGAGTACTAGTACTCCAGTTGCAGTTCGCTATTCCTGCTGGTCAGAGCCATGTTCGTGAGTGTACTGGGCTGATGCGCCGTCAGGTGGCGGGAGTTCGTGACTTCGGGTGCGGCGGGCCGTTGTGCTTGTCGTGCAAGATGATGTGCGGCCCGATGTCTGGTCGGCGGAGCTGGAAGAACTGCTGGTGCGGATCGGTCACCGCTTCGGACGGGTGGATCTTCGGCGGCGGATGCGGGCCTATGTGCACGGCCTGCTCGGACCAGTGGGCCGGAAGAACAGCTGGCAGCTTGCCGAGCATGCTGGTCACCACACTCCCGCAGGGTTGCAGCACCTGCTGAGCCGAGCTTGCTGGGACCCCGACGAAATCCGCGATGACCTGCAGGAATACGTCGCCGAGAAGCTCGGGGACACGGCCGGGGTGCTGATCATCGACGACACCGGGTTCATCAAGAAGGGCACCGTCTCGGCCGGGGTGCAACGGCAGTACTCCGGCACGGCGGGCCGCACCGAGAACTGCCAGATCGGCGTGTTCGCCGCCTATGCCTCCTCCAGTGGCCGCGTGCTGGTGGACCGGGAGCTGTATCTGCCGAAGTCCTGGACCTCTGATCCGGACCGCTGCACAGAGGCGAAGGTTCCCGACGAGCGCGCGTTCGCCACCAAAGGCGATCTCGCGAAGGCCATCATCATGCGGGCCCTGGCCTCGCCGCTGCCGATCGCCTGGGTGACCGCGGACTCGGCCTACGGCCAGGAGTGGCGGCTGCGCCGGCTGCTGGAGGAGGCCGGCGTCGGCTACGTTCTGGCCGTGCCGAAGTCCCAGCACGTGCACGCCATCGGCCGCATCGACTTCGCCATCACCCAGGCACCCGAGGAAGCCTGGGAACGCCACTCCTGCGGGGCGGGCGCGAAAGGGCCGCGCTTCTACGACTGGGCGGCAGCGAGACTGCCCGCGATCGATGACTTCGACGGTGATGCGCCCACCCACGACCGGTGGGTGCTGGCCCGCCGCAGCCTGGCCCGTCCGGAGGAGATCGCCTACTACCTCGCCTATGCACCGGCCGGCACCGGCATCGCCGAACTGGTACGGGTCGCCGGGACGCGCTGGGCGATCGAGGAGGCGTTCCAGGCCGCGAAGAACGAGTGCGGCCTGGATCAGTACGAAGTTCGCCGGTATCCGGGCTGGTATCGGCACATCACCCTGGCCATGCTCGCCCACGCCTTCCTCGCCGCCATGGCCGCCGCGGGGACGGAAAGGGGGGCCGCAGAATCGGTTCCGGCGATCTCGCCCCGCTCACGGTGGCGGAAATCCGGCGACTCCTGGCAGTTGGCCGCCCCACGCTGACGCATATCCGGCGCACACGCCACGCACTGAACTGGTCTCGCTGGTGCCGCCGTCACCAGGCCACGGCGCGCCACTGTCACTACCGCCGCCGCACCCGAAGTCACGAACTCCCGCCATCTGACGACGCATCAGCCCAGTACACTCACGAACGTGGCTCTGACCAGCAGGAATAGCGAACTGCAACTGGAGTACTAGGAGCCCAGGGCTTCCCTCTCGCGTCGCTCGAGCCATTCGAGATACCAGGTGTGGAAGTTGTGGCGGTTCCCGTGCCCGTCGACGAACGGGACGTAGGGCGGGTTGGTCCCGACGTTCCGGTCGCGGAGTTCTCCGCGGTGCGGGCCGACGATGACGAGCCAGCTTGTCATCCCGCATCCGTTGTCACTGATGAGGATCGCGCCCCGGTCCCGTTCCTCGTGCCAGACCCGGTCTCCGGGGTCGCCGAAGACCTCGCGGTAGTCGTTCAGGTAGTCGTCGTCCTCGTCGCGGGTGGTGGGCTCGTACCCGGCAGCGCGAAGGGTCGCCAGCTGTTGGCCGGCCCATTCTTCCGTCTCTACGAAGGGCCCGCTCGGGTCCAGCGGAATGGGATCGCCGTCTTCCCAGACCCAGCCCCATTTCCCGCCGACCCTGCGCAACGATGTCAGCTCGAATTCGGGGCCGGGCCCGCCCGCACCGACCTCCGCCACGAAGGTGCGGTACTCCTCGGGGAGTTCGACACCGTATTGCGCCTCGACCTCAGCGATCTCTGCCTCGGTCAGGACCGGCTCGAAGACGGCGTGCGGCGAAGGAGGCCTCCTGCCGTGTGCCCGATGCCGGGCCTCCACCACCGCGATTACCCGTTCCCGGACTCCCGACCAGCCTGTCTGTGTGTCCACAGCTCCTCCTGTCAACGGCGAGAACGGACGTTAGCCCATGCCACCGACAACGGAGGTTGGACGTCGTCTCAGTTGGTGGAGTGTCGAACGGTCTCGGAGACAAGCTGAGCGACCTGGTGCCACAGCTGCCACAAGCGAAGGTTGTCTGCTTCGTCGAGCTCCGGCAGGACCTGTTCCAGGTCGGAGAGCTTCCGGCGGAGGATTGCGAGACGCCGCGCGTCGAGGAAACCGTTGTTGCTCAGCCAGGTCGTCACGCACCCGGCGATATCGGCATCGAGCATCACGAGGTCGATGCCTGCACGCTCGGCGGTGTTGAGATGGGCAGGCCATGTCTCGTTCTGGATCTGTTGGAAGAGGCGGGCCACCACGGCTTTGGGCGTCTCGGATGCAGGCACGCCGCTCATCATCGAGGAGCCGACATCGGGATGTCACCCGAGTTGAGGCAGCGGCGGTAGCAGATGAGGGTGCTGGAGATGCCGACGAAGGCGAGGAAGTGTTCGGCCTTGCGTTCGTAGCGGCGGTGCGGGCGACAGGGCCGCTGCCACCATGTGCACGCTGACGCGGCGACGAAAGCCGCCTTGTGCAAGCGCCAGGCTAGTTGACCTGATCAGCCGTCAGTTCTTCTTCAGCTCCTCGGCGAGCATCACGAGGATGCCGCTGGGACCGCGGACGTACGTGAGCTTGTAGACGTCCTCGTAGGTCGCGACACCACGAAGCGGTCGGCATCCGTGCTTTGCGGCCGTCTCGAGGGCTTCGTCGATGTCGTCGACTGAGAAGGCGACGCGATGCATGCCAATCTCGTTGGGACGAGTGGGCTCCGATTCGATCGCTTCGGGGTGGATGTACTCGAACAGCTCAAGGCGACCATGACCGTCCGGCGTCTGGAGCATCGCGATGTGGGCGTGATTGCCATCAAGGCCGACGGCGGTGTCGGTCCACTCACCGCTGACGGTGTCACGGCCGACGACGGTGAGGCCCAGGTCGGTGAAAAAGGAGATCGCTGCTTCGAGGTCGCGAACTGCGATGCCGACGTTCTCGAGTTTGATGGCCATGCGTTGCATGCTACCGAGCCGGATCTCGCTCCCATGCTCCAGCCACACGCCGGGAGAGTCAGCCGACCCAGGCCGGAATCTCCGCCCTTCAAGGGCGGGGAGTGTCACGGTGCCTGGGGCGCCCCACGTCTCGGCGGCTCGCGGTCGTTCTCCGGCGCTGTGGTTGACTGACGTCGTGTTACCTGAATCCGTCTTCAGCACCCAGGAGCTGCCGGCGAGCGACCGATTCGAGGCGTGGGCCGAACAACTGGGGCGTACTCATGCGCCGATGTATCTGAGCAGCGAGCGGACCGCGGATTACCGGGGGCACCAGCGCGTGATCGGGCTGGGCGAGGTGACGGTGTGGCCTGCGACCTTCGACCATCTGGTGTTCCGTCGCACGCCGAGACTCGTGCGCCAGTCCGATCCGGAGGTGTTCCACCTGTCTCTGCTGCGCCGCGGCGACGGTGCGGCGAGTTGGGGCAGGCAGCAGGTGGGGTATCGGATCGACGACTTCCACGTGAACTGCTCGTCCCGGTCGTACGAGATATCCACCGGGCCGGATCCGGTCACCATCATCGGGGTGGAGATCCCGCGTGCCGCAGTGGAGCTTCCGGCCGACCGGGCGTACGGGGTGGTCGGGCAGCGGATATCCGGCCGCGACGGTATGGGGGCGCTGCTCGCCGGGCTGCTCGTGCGGCTGGTCTCGGACACCTCTTCCTACCGGGCGGCGGACGCCGAGCGGCTGGGCAGGGTCGTCACCGATCTCGTCACCTCCGTCTTCGCCCACGTCCTGGACGCGGAGCCGCACCTGCCACCCGAGACGCACGCCCACACCATGGTCCTGCGCGTCAAGTCGTTCATCCGCCGGCATCTGGGCGATCCGGACCTGACCCCCGCGAAGGTCGCCGCGGCTCACCACATCTCCCGCAGCTACCTGTACCGCCTGTTCCAGGACGAGGACCTGACCGTGGCCTCCTACATACGCGACCAGCGGCTGACCATGGCCTGCCAGGACCTCAGCGACCCCGGTCAGCGCGAAATGCCCATCCACGCCATAGCCGCCCGCTGGGGCTATCGCCGCCCCGGCGACTTCACCCGCGCCTTCCGCACCGCGCAGGGCGTCACACCCAGCGAGCTACGAGACCAGGCGCGGAGACGATCGGCTGTGGACGCTGCGCACACCGACGTGGACGCCGTACGAATGACAGCCCCGGAGACACCCGCACATCATTGACCCCGGTCGCTCAACAGGCCCAGTGCGCGAAGCGTGCCAGGACCACGGGGGTGCCCTGACTCGCCGCAGCACGACGGCGTCCACGCGTCGGCCGTGTCAGTCCTTCTCCGAGGGCCGACCCGGCCGGCGCCGCCGTCCCCCCGGCCATCCGGATGTCGCCCTACCGCAGTCCTGCCTTCCCGCGGCGGACGAGAAAACCCGTTGGCCGGCCGCCGCAGAGCTGCAAGCATGCGGCTGTTTCCGTGCGGAGGGGTCTTTGTTCGTTTTCGTCTGTGCGAGTTGCGATGCTGAGCTGACCGTCCCCTTGTCCGAGGTCTCCCTTCCGGCCCACGCCCGTCAGAAATACGGGAACGGGATCCAGCTTCCGGTACTCATGGAGTCAGGGACGTTTGCCGTGGACCCGGAACCCTGGGGACGGCCATGGCGAATGTGGGACGAGATCGACCCGGACGAGGCAGCGGCGCACGGCATCTACGCGCCGGTCTACGCCCTGTCCGACAACGCGCCCGGGGCGGTTGTCATCGCGCCCGGTGATATCCGCGGAACCCGGCTGATCCCCGAGAAACGCGGCGGTGCCTGCTGTGGCCTGGACGGGGCCGACGGGCCCAACCTGGCCTGCGAGGCGTGCGGCCTGCCCGTGGCGGCGAGGGTCGACGACTGCTCTCTCTGGCAGGCGGTGCGGCTCAGCTCAGACGCCGTGCACCGCGTCCTCGTCGACCTTGTCGACGCTGCGCCGCTCTCCTGGACGGAACTGATGGAGAAGGGGGAGAAAGCGCCCCCGTACGAGCCGATTGCCACGTGGGGAGGACGGTTTGGGGCGAGCCACTACTGGTCGTGGAGTCCGCAGTGGGAGGCGGCGGCCGGGCAGGCGCTCGCCCACCTGGTGGCGGCCTCCGAAGGGCAGCCGGTGCAGATCCCCAACGGTCTGACCGCGGACGTGTTCCAACGCGCGCTCGATGCCCTGTTGCCCGCGGGCCCACCGATGCGGCGCGCCGTCCTGTCCGGGCCGGGCCGGCCCTCCCCCGACGCGGGTGCCGACATCCTGCTCGTACCGGTCCATCCCCAGACGGGTCAGATCTGGACCCCCGTCGTCCCGACTGCATCGGCATACGCTGTGCCCCTGCCGCTGGGGATGTGGCTGTGGCTTGTCTCTCCCCAGCCGTACCCGCCGCTTCCCGCCTCGGGCGGCATACCCCGAGACGTCCTCCGCGACGACCCACTCCCGCCGCGCCCCACCTCCTTGTTCCGTGCCGACCGGGGGACGTTCCAGAACACCTTGGTGCGGCTACCAGCCGTTCGCAGCCCGTGGATGCGCAGGATCCTCGAGAACCTCACGCACGACACCTCGTCGCACCTCTTCTAGGCTCACTCGGCGGGCCCCGTCGAGGTCGTCTGCCGGACCAGGACATGTCCCAGTGGTGGCGTAGCTGTCGTACCCCTTCATGCACACGAACGACTGCCGAACGGCGCCCGCGCCCGCCTGCGCGACGACGACAGCCTGGGGGTTTCGCTGAAGAGTACGCGGCAATACGGTGGCCGGGTGATGTCGATCAAGAAGTTCCAGGTCACCTTCGACTGCGCAGAACCTGAGCGCCTCGCCCGTTTCTGGTGCGAGGTGTTGGGGTACGTCGTACCGCCGCCACCCGAAGGGTTTGCCACATGGGACGATTTCAAGCGCTCCCAGCCACCTGAGCAGCAGGACGCATGGTTTGCCTGCGTTGACCCCTCGGGCGTGGGTCCGCGACTGTACTTCCAGCGCGTCCCCGAAGGGAAGGCCGCCAAAAACCGGGTGCATCTCGACGTGCGGGTCGGCACCGGACTCGTGGGGGAAGAGCGCCTCGCCGCACTTGAGGCCGAGTGCGCACGGCTGGTGCCGCTCGGGGCGGTACATGTGCGAACGCTGTATGACGGCAATGATGCGTGCATCCCGATGCTGGACATCGAGGGCAACGAGTTCTGCATCGACTGAGGCCCGCGAACGCACCCTCCTCCGGCCAGGTCCCGCAGAGCGGTGCAGTGGCGCGGGAGCGGCTGATGCGCGCTGTTGGGCGGCCTGGTGCGCCTCGCGCAGATGATGGCGATATGTGACCCTCCTCTGTGGCGCCCGTCCGCAGGTCAGCGCGGTTCTGCCTGGGGAATCAAGCCGAGCAACTCTGAGGGCACCCCAAGCACCGGGTGGGGAAAGCGGGCGGCCCCGGGCCATCGTCGGTTCGCCGCTCACCGAACTTGGTTCTGACCGCAGCCCCAGCGGTGCCGCGGAGCCCCGGTGGTCCGTCCGGCCGTTGCCGGCGGGACGGATCACCGTCAGGCCGGTGGAGTCCGGCACGTTTCGCGCTCAGTCGTCGCTCAGTCCGTGCCGAGCGGATTGAGCACGGCGAACCGCCAGCAGCCGTCGTCGCTTCGGCACGCGACGTTGGCGGTGGTGCCGGTCGGGGCGACACGCTCGCCGTCGGGAGCGGTGACTTCGAGAGTCCAGTCGGTGACCAGCAGCGCGGTCTCCGCGCCGACCAGGGCGAGCCGGGGGACGTTGGTGAGCCGTCCACGAGCGGCGACGGTCCCGCTGATCTCCCGGCGCAGCGCCTCGTGACCGGCGATGACCTCGCCGGCCGGCGTGCGCATCGTGGCGCCAGGAGCGAACAGGGCCAGCACGCCCTCGACATCACCGCCGTTCAGGGCATCCTCGAACGCGCCGGGCAGCAGTGCGGGATCGGTGATCGCAGTCTTCACAGTGGTGGGTCCTTACCTCGTGTGTACCCATCGGGACAGGGACGTACGAGCGCGCCGCGGGTCTCAGGGACGCAGATCGGCAGCACGCAGCGACGCCTCCACGATCCCCGCCCAGGAGCTCCCGCGGCGAGGTAGAGTCGGGTCCCGTCATGGTCAAAGTTGGACAACCAGATGTCATCGACATCGCCTACCGAAATCCCGACCGCCCGCGGCTGGGCATCGAGGTCCTGACGTACGACGCCCTGCGCCGCCGCCTGAGAAGGGCGGTCGCCCACACCGCGAGCCGGCCGGACTTCCACCAACTGCTCCTCGTACGAGGCGGCGAGGCAACCATGATGGTCGATTTCGTCCCCCAGCCCTGCGCACCGGGCAGACTGCTGCATCTGCGGCCCGGGCAGGTCCAGCGGTTCCCGGCCGATACGGAGGGCCGCCTGGCCGAACTGGATGCCGTGCTGGTGCTGTTCACCGCCGCCTTCCCACCACGCCTGGCTCAACTCGCGTCCCTCCTCGACGGGTTCGGCCCGGCCGGCTGGACGCTCTCCCCGGGCGACCAACAGGTCCTCGACCGGGCCCTGGCCGAGATCGCGGCCGAGTACCGCACCCTGGAGGACCGCCGGGAGGACCCGGACTCCGACCTCACCGTCCCACTGCTGCGCCAGCTCCTCGGCGCGGTGCTGCTGCGCCTGGCCCGGCTGCCCCATCCGGACCGTGCCGCCTCGGCGGGGGCCGGCGGCGAGGTCTTCAGTGCCTTCCGGTACGAGCTGGAGCGCTCCTTCGCCGCCACCCGCTCCGTGCAGAGCTACGCTGCCCGACTCGGCTACTCACCACGCACCCTGACCCGGGCCTGCCAGGCCGCCACCGGCCGCAGCGCCAAAGAACTCATCGACGCCCGCGCCGCCCTGGAGGCGCAACGCCTGCTCGTGCACACCGACCTGCCCGTCGCCGCGATCGGCCGGATGCTCGGATTCTCCGAACCCGCCAACTTCGGGAAGTTCTTCACCCGCGAGACCGGCGACACCCCCGGCGGCTTCCGCACCCGCCAGCGCTGGCCAAGAGACCGTCGGTGAGATTGATCTTGACGGCTAGCACGCCGTCCTGGGGCCTCGCTGAGGTTCACGGAAAGATCGTCGAGCGGGTGTCGGCGCTGGCTACGGTCCGCCTCGTGCCGGTGGAGTTTCTGACTGATGAGCAGGCCGAGGCGTACGGGACGTTCACTGCGGTGCCCACGCGCCCAGAGCTGGAGCGGTTCCTCTTCCTCGACGCTGACGACCGTGATCTGATCGCGCTGCGTCGTACGGACGCGCACCGGCTGGGCATGGCGGTGCAGCTCTGCACGGTCCGCGCCGAGGACGACGAGGACTGACGGCCAGCGCACCCGACCGACCCGGCCACTCATGGGGCCCCGCGGGGCCTGTCGCCCGGCGTGTTGTGACGCCTTCGCGGCAGGCGTCACAACAGGCCGGGTGCACTCTCCTGGGCGGGATCCTTGGATGCCGGGTGGTCCGGACCGCCGACCGGGGCAGCGGCACGCAGCGCCGCTTCGACCCGGCGGTTGCTGGTCATGGATGCCGTGACGGCCGTCATCGCCAGGAGGACGCCGGCGGCGGCGTAGAGCGGGGTGCGGACGTCGTAGGTGGTGGCCAGCCAGCCGCCGAGCAAGGCCCCAATGGGGGCCACGCACATGGCCAACATGCGTGAGGTGGAGGCTACCCGGCCCATGAGGTGGGCGGGGACGATCGCCTGCCGGAGGGAGGGGGCAAGCACCATCGTGGCGCCCATGCCGGCCCCGCAGACGGCGAGCGCCAGCCCGGCCACGTACGGGTTCGGTGCAGCGGCCAGGCCTAGGATGGCAAGCCCTTCGACGGCGGCTGTGCAGGTCAGTGCGGTGCCGGTCCCGAGTCGTCGGCCAAGGTAGGAGGCGATGCCTGCACCGAGCAGGCCGCCGGTGGCCTCCGCTGTGAGGAGCAGGCCGAAGCCGTAGGTGTCGATGCCGAGGCGGTCGTGCGCGAAGAGGGCGAGGACGGTCTCCACAGCGAGGAATGCGATGTTCCCGACCGCCGGGCGGAGCGCAAGCCCGAGCAGCACCCGGTCCCGGAAGACGTACGAGGCCCCGGCCCGCGCTTGCCGGAGCAGCGACTCGCGGACCTGCGGCCCGGGCCGGGGCATGGCAGGCAGCGTACGGACGAGCAGTGCGGAGAGCAGGAACGACACCGCGTCGGTGAGCAGCGGAACCGCCCGCCCGAGCGCGAGCAGGGCACTGCCCGCGGGCGGCCCCGCAAAGCCGGACATGGCGGTCTGGGCGCCGCGCAAGCGGGAGTTGGCACGCTCCAGGAGTTCGGGGTCGCGGCGGAGCAGATCCGGCAGATAGGCCGTGGCGGCCGTATCGAAGAAGAGTCCGCCGAGGCCGAGCAGGAAGGCGACGGCCGCGAGCAGCGGAATGCTCAGCACGTCGACCATGGCCGCCGCCGCTGGTATCCCGAGCAGCACCGCACGTGCTGTGTCCGAGACCCACATCGTGTGCCGGCGGTCCCAACGGTCCACCAGCGCACCGCCGAGCACCCCGAAGAGCAGCCACGGCAGCGTCCCCGCAGCGGTGACGACGGCGAGCGCCATCGGATCGCGCGTCAACGTCAACGCGAGCAGCGGCAGCGCGGCATGCGTTACCCCATCACCGAGCGAGGAGATCGTCTGCGCGGTCCACAGCCGTCCGAACCCGGTCGGCAACTCCCGGGCGTCTGAGGTCACTTGGCGCCCCCATCGGCCTGCGCGCGCGACGCGGGGTGGAACAGTGCGAAGACGAGTGACGCGTCCGGCAGCGACGGATCGGACAGCTCCCGGTACTCGTCCGCCAATGCCTGCAGCCGCGCCCCCAGCTGTGTGAACTGCTCCTCGGTGAGCCGCAGATGCGCCATCCGCACGTGCCGCTCGCCATCTGCGGGCGCTGCCTCCAGGTCCGCCACCGCGTGCCGCATCAGCACATCCGGCCCTCCCTCGCCCGGATCCGGCAGCACGATCGCCCGCGCGGCCATTGCGTAGTACCGCTCGGTGACCCCCCGGACCTTCCGCGTTCGTACCACCTTCACCAGGCCGGCCCGTTCGAGCAGCCGTACGTGGTAGCTGGAACTCCCCTTCGCAAGGCCCACTCGCTCGGCGATCTGCGTGATCGTCGCGGGCTCGAAGCGGAGCACGGCCATGATCCGGTGGCGCGTGAGATTGGAGACGGCCCGCAGCTGTTCGTCAGTCGTGACGTGAAACGTCTCGGGAAGGTCATCGGTAGGCATGCAGCAATGGTCAACGATTCTTGACCATTACGCAAGGAGTTTCGCGCCGCAAGGCCGCCCGCGACCTGCTGCCTGACCCTGACCGCTCCATCACCTCGATCGCCAAGCTCCTCGGCGTCTCCCCAGGCACCCTCTACAACCACATCCCCGACCTACGGGAACTGCGCGCCGGCACCGTCCCCCGGCAGCTCGAACCTCGTACGAGGTGGACACCCCCCAGCAAGATCGTTCTCACCGGGATTTCCTGTACGCCGACTACTCACACCCGCTCTCGCCGGCGGCTCTGGGAGCGACCCAGAGTCAGGGACTCCGGGCCACCCAAAGTCTGCGACTCCCGAACTCACTGACTCCGTGATTCTTCTGAGGGACACACAGATCAGAGGACTGGTCGGGAGGCCCGGGATCGTGAGGCCGCCGGCGCCGCGGGTCGCGGTGCACCTGCCGGTGGGAACCCGCATGCTGAGAGTGAGATCCGACGTCGAGCCGCCGACGGGCGGCTACTGGCCTTGACGGCCGAGCCGGAGGTGCCCGGTGAACACTCAGTCCTCCCCACCGCCCTGGTCCCGGCTGGAGCCGACCATGCTCACCGGCATCGCCCGTCAGGCCGCCGAGGCCGGGGAGCTCGACGAGCTGCTGACCGACACGGAGTTCTTGGTCCGTGCCGACACCCAAGCGCTGCTGCCCCTGCTGGCACGAGCGCGCAGTGCACCAGCCCGCTTGGCCGCGGCGGTCTATCGCACCTCACTGTCGCAGCACGCCGGGGCCGGACCGGACCTGCGCCGGTGGCTGCTGAGCCTGAACGCGTCCCGCTGGGGTGCCCGGCAGCTGGCCGCGGATCTGGCCCGGCCCCCTGGCCCGCCTTCAGGACTCTTCCCATGGCGGGTGCGCTGGGCCACGGGATCCCAGACCAGCCCTCAATTGCGAGGCCTCCTCGCTGGTCACAGCGCGGTGACGGCCGTGGCGACGGCCGAGGTGGAAGGCCGTCCGGTCGCCGTCACCGGCCACGACGACGGCTCCGTACAGCTTTGGGATCTGCACTCCGACGCGCCTCTGGGGCCACCCCTTGCCGGTCACGACGGCACGGTGGAGACCATGACCACTGCCGAGCTCGACGGCCGACCGGTGGCCATCACCGGCAGTCGTGATGCGACGGCGCGGGTCTGGGATTTACGCAGCCGCACCCCGCTGGGTCACCCGCTGGCCGGTCACAGCCCGGTGACGGCGGTGGCGACGGCAATAGTGGAAGGCCGTCCGGTCGCGGTCACCGGCAGCGACGACGGCATCGTGCGAATCTGGGACCTGCGCGGCAATGTTCTGCTGGGCCGCCCGTTGGAGCACCCGTTCTGGGACGACGGCGTGGACGATGTGGGCTGGGCCGTGACAACCGTGCTGAACAGTCGGCCAGTCGCCGTCACCAGCAGCGATGAGACGCTGCGGGTCTGGGACATGCCCACCGGCGAGCAGCGCGACTATCCCGGAAATGACGCGCTCTGCGCCCAGTGGGTGACCGCGTTGGCCGCGTGCACGCTGCAAGGCCGTCCGGCCGTCATCACCGGCGCTGGCGATGGCACCGTGCAGGTCTGGGACCTGGGCACCGGGCAGCTGAGCCGGACTCTCACCGGCCACGACGGTGGGGTGCGGGCGGTAGCCACCACACTGCTGGAGGGCCGACCCGTTGCCGTCACCGGCGGTGATGACTGCACCGTACGGGTCTGGGACATCCTCACCGGCGCGCAGCTCGGCGAGCCGCTGGCCGGTCACACCCAGCCGGTGCGGATGGTGGCGATCGGCACGATGGAAGATCAGCCGCACGCCGTCACCGGCGGGGACGACGGCACCGTACGGGTCTGGGACCTCACCCTCGGCCCACGAATCGGCAACCCCATGCGCGGTCACACCGACTGCGTTCGAGCAGTCACCACGGCAGCGCTGGAGGGCCGGCCGGTGGCCGTCTCCGGCAGCGGCGACGGCACCGTGCGGATCTGGGACCTCCACACCGGCGTGCCGGTGGGGCAGCCGTTCACCAGCCATGAGGAAGGTGGGATGGTGGCGGTGGCCACCACCGTCCTGGACGGGCGGCCGGTGGGTCTCACCGACGGCGAGTCCGGCACGGTGTGGATCTGGGACCTGGCAACCGGTGCACCGCTGGACCAGCTCGCGTGTCACGAGGACACCGTGCAAGCGCTGACGACCACCGTCGTGGACGGCCGAGCGGTCGCCGTCACCAGCAGCGGCGACGGCACCGTACGGATCTGGGACCTCCAGACCAACGCGCCGCGCGGTGCGCCGCTGCCTGGCCATACCGGCGAAGCGAAGGCAATGGCGACCACGGTGGTGGACGGCAGGCCGGTCGTCCTCGTCGGCAATGAGGACTGCGTCGTGCGAATGTGGGACCTGCATACCGGCGAGCAACTCGAGCAGTCGCTTCGGGGTCACACCGCCTGGGTGCGGGCAGTGGCGACATGCACGCTGGACGGCAGGCCGGTGGCCGTCACCGGTAGCCGCGATGCCACGGTGCGGGTCTGGGATCTGCATACGGGCGAACAGCTCGGCCGGCCCTTCAGCACCGGCCTGGCGGGAGGCCCCGGCACCGGGTGGGTGAACGCGATGGCCACCGCGGTGGTGGAGGGCAGACCCGTCGTTGTCGCCAGCGTCCCCAACGATGCCACGGTATGGGTCTGGGATCTGCACACCGGCGAACAGCTGGGTGCTCCCACGGTGTTCCCGCAACCGGTCCGCGCTTTGGCCTGGGACCCTGGCGGTGGGTTGGTGGTGGGCTTCGGGTGGGAGGTCGCGGTTGTGGTGCCCCGCCCCATTACCGCACCTCCGAGTGTTGCTCAGGCCGTGGGTCGCCGAGGGTGTTGACACGGTTCGCGTACTCGCGGCGGGCCTTGCGCTGGGCCGGGGATCGCCGAGATGGCGTCGAGCGACTGGCAGCGAGCGTGGAGTGGCCGGCAGCCTCTCCGTCGAGGACCACAGACGCTGGACACGCTGTGCCGAGCCGGCTACCGGCCCTCGATTGCGTCGCGGTCATGCGCCCGGCCGCTGCTACACGGCATCCAGCTGCGCCATCAGCCGCGTCCGGCCCGACCGCTCCAGCCAGGTACCGAAGTCCATGAGACCAGGGTGAGTCTTGCGCAGAGGCTCGGGGTCGGAGTCGTAGTAGATCTCGTTCGCCCAGGTGAACACCTTCGCGACTTCGGGATCGTGCTCCCAGAGGATGTCGAGCGGCACTTGTGTGTGCGGAATCGGCCGGCCCGCCGCCGTGCTCAGCGCGGCGGCAATCTGCGGGGCGGTCAGCCGGTCGCCGGTGATCTCCATAGCCTGACCCAGGTAGGTGTCCGCCTTCGCGAAGACCAGCGCGGCGAGCGCGCCGATGTCATCAATGGCGATCAGCTGCATGACCAGGTCGTCATGCCAGGGCACGGTGAGGGCGCCGTTCTGGAAGAACCTCGCCGGGCTGGTGAAGTCCTCCATGAACCCGGCGGGGCGCAGGATCGTCGCGGGCACGCCCAGGTCGCGGATGTGCTGCTCGATCTGCCACTTGTCGATGGGCCCCCAGCCGCGCTCCACGTAGAAGCGGTTCTGGCTCTGCATGCCGCCGACCGACGAATACACCAGGTGTTGAACGCCTGCGGCCTTGGCGGCATACACGACGTTCTTGCCCTGGGCGATCTCGTTGGCGTTGGCGGACTGAACGCTGTAGACGCCGTAGACGCCGCGTATCGCCGCGTCGAGGGAAGCACGGTCATCCAGGTCGCCGCGGACGATCTCGGCGCCCGCGGCGGCGAGAGCGGCGGCAGCCGGGGCGTTCTCGTCACGGACCAGGGCGCGGACCCGCCAGCCGGCGGCTAGCAGGTGGCGGGCGGTGGCACCGCCCTGATTCCCGGTGGAGCCGGTGACGAGGACGGTCTTGTCGTGGGTGTTCATCGTGGTCTCCGTGACACCTCGGCAATAGATGCATTCGATGCGAGTTTGCATTGAGTGCATATCCGCTGTCAATGCAGTATTCTCGGGGCATGGTCATACGAGAGCACGGCGCCCCGGCGTCTTCCCTGCGTGAGAGGAAGCGGGAACGCACCCGTCAGGCGCTCATCGACGCAGCGGCGGAGCTGTTCGAACGCAACGGGTACGACGAGACGACCGTCGCGGAGATCGCGGCGGCGGCAGAGATCGGCACCCGGACCTTCTTCGGCTACTTCGCGAGCAAGGAAGACATCCTGTTCCCCGACAGCGACACGCGGGCGCGGACCACGATCGAGGCGATCGCCAACCGCGATCCGGCCGAGGGGCCCGTGGACGTGCTGGTCCGGGCGCTGGAGACCGTCGCCGAAACCGATGCCGACATGGTCAGCCCGATGGCGGCCGTGCGGATGAGGCTGTTTCGAACCGTGCCGGCGGTGCGGGGCAAGGCGCTGCAGATCCAGATGTCGGCACAGCAGGAGATAGCGGGGGCCCTGCAGGCGGCCTTCCCCGACGAACTGGACCGGGTGGGCGCGGCGGCTCTGACCGGGGCACTGACAGGCGCGGTGAACGGCGCGCTCGACGCGCTCATGGACGACGAGGATGCCGCCACCGTCCTCGACCCCGATCGGCTACGGGAGCGGGTACAGCAGGCGACGGAACTGGCACTCAGACCCTGGCGGAGCTGAGAGGCAGGCGCGACTAACCTGCCTCGACTTGACGTTCGACGGCGAGCGCGCCACGCCCCAGGTGAACGCCGACGGCGCGGCCCCCGTCCTAGTGGTCGGCGGCACCGGCGACCCGACCACCCCATACCCCGGCGCCCGCCACATGGCCCGCGCCCTGGGCGACGGTGTCGGCGTGCTCCTGACGGCCGAGGAGGAGGGCCACGGCACATACCCGCAGAACCGCTGCGTCACGGAGACGGTCGACCGACGCCTCCGCACGGGCCGCACACCGGCCCCGGGGACGGTGTGCCCGGGCAGCATGTCCTGAGGCCATCCGCCGGGCGGCCGTCAGCCCACCGGCGGATCCTGCACCGAGGGCCCCCGATTATCTCTGGCGGTGGCTGATCATCAGGCATGTGAGCCCGGCCGGCCGCCAGGGAGCGTCGCCGACCTGGCCTGCACACCGAAGTCCCCCACACCGGCGATCCCACAGCTACGGTCCGGCGGGACGACGACGAACCATGCGCGCCCGAGCGCACCGGTGTCGGCGCTGGCAGGGCTTTGGCGATGACCGGAGCGGCCGTGCCAGTCCAGGACCATGGCGGTGACATCGTCCGGCAGTGACCCGCTCGCCGGATGGGGCGTGGACTGCGCTGGTCAGAGCGCGGACCGCGCCCCCGTGGGTGTCCGTCGCGGGTGGTGTGAGGAAGATCCGCACGTCAGGGCTGGGTCTGGAGCGCCCAGGTCTCCGGCATGCCGAGGTCGTCGTACAGTCGCTGACGCTGGCCGGGGCTGAGGGTGGTGGTGGCCGCGGCCAGGAGGCCGGCCTCCTGGCCCGGTGCCGTCTCGACGACCCCCCGCACGATGACCGTCCGCACTGCGGGCGGCAGGGCGGGCAGCATCCGGCGAAGGTCGGTCAGAGCCTCCTCGGGGGTGCGGGAGGCGCGGAAGGCGGCGAGGACGGCGCCCAGCTCGGTGTCGCCGGCGTACTGCCACAGGGCCGGCATCGCGACCGTCTCCTCGAGGTGAAGGTGCGCGAGGTAGGCGCTGATGACTTCGTTCAAGGCGAGGTAGAGGGCGTGCTGGGCCTCCGGCAGGTCATCGGCGGGGGTGCCGGGCAGCGAGCGTGCCTGCTCGTCGAGTGTGGTGAAGGCGGCGTCGAGGCGTATGTGCTCGGCGTCCAGTGCGTCGGCTGCCTCGGGGGCCCGCTCGCGCAGCAGCTGGTGGATGAAGGTGTCCTCGTGGTCGGCGTGCTCGCGCAGTTCCTGGGTCATGGCCAGGCAGCGGTCCGCCTGCTCGGCGGCGGCGCCGGTCTGAGTGATGTCCGCGGCGCCGAGTTCGGTGGCGAGGGTGAACAGCCGCGCACGCTGTCCCATGTGTACGTTCCGGTAGAGGTCGATCTTGGGCATGGCCTGTCCTTCGGGGTGGCTGGTCCAGTACGATGACAACACATTGTCTTTTTAGCAGCATGTTGTCAAGTGAAGGAGTGTGCGATGCCGGACGAGGCAGCCCTGCTGATCGCCGACGTCTTCGAAGCAGCCGGAGCCCTGCGCCGACTCGGCGAGCAGACCGCCGCCACGGAAGGCCTCACCCAGGCCCGATGGCAGGTCCTCAGCGC
>NZ_JBEZMO010000055.1:0-19703 GCF_040652655.1 Streptomyces sp. NPDC048191 | reverse complement strand
TGAGACGTCGAACACCTCTCTCAACGGCACAGGAGCCTCGTGCGTTGCGGGAGGCCACCCTGTCACCCGACCGGTGGCCACTCTGAAAAGGCTCACTGAACCATGGGGCCTGGATGTCTGTGACCAGCTGAGCCAGGGCATCGAGGTACCGGCCGTCGGTGTCTTCCGGCGCGCCGAGCGAGAGTTCCACACCGTGCGGCACGATCGGGAAACGCTTTCGCAGGTCCAGCAGAGTCTCGCGCCGTTCACCGGGCGCGAAAATAAAATGCTCGGTGATGACCTCGAGCCAGTCGATGCGGTTCGCATGATCCCCAATTGCTGCGGCCAGCTCGGCACGGTAACCAAGACCGGAGCCCAGGGAGGGCAGCGTGGACAACATTACATCTCCGTTGGATCGGCCAGCAGCGGAAAGACATACCGGTCGCTACCGTGAGGAGCGCCCCGCCCCTCGTCCGCTGCCCTGACCCTCAACGCTAAGCGCCTCACACGCGCCCCCCCCGATGCGTCCGGCTGTCTCATCGGTGGAAACGGGTGTCCTCTGATCGGTGAGCTCAGCCCCCCGGATCGGCATCCTCGACGGAACCGTGAGGGCCACCGACTGCATCACAACGGATGAGTGGTACTACTCGATGAGGCGCCGCGGTCACGGAATGGACGTGCTGGTCGTGGCCTCCTTGGCCGGAACACCGCTGGGTTCTTACGGGCGTTGCCCGGCCGCACGCTTGACGTGACCGCGACCCGCGTGCCGGGGTGATCCACCGGCGCCCCGATAGCCTGTGTCGGCCCAGCACTTGATGCCGGCCTCGGCCAGGGCGTCGACGATGCCGCGTTCACGGGCCGCGTGGACATCGGGGACGGCGCCGGGCAGCGCTGGTGAGGCCCAGAGCAGCCGACCGAAGGGGTCGGCAATGACCTGCACATTCATTCCGTGCTTCTTGTGCTTGATGCCCGAGTAGAACGGGCGGTCCGCGGCTATGCGGTCGATCGGCAGGAGCGTGCCGTCGAGGATCACGAAGGCCTTCGTCGACGCGGTGCACACCGCGTCGGCCAGCCTGGGGGCAAGGGTGGCCAGGAGCTCGACAGCCTCGGTGACGTAGCGGTAGGCCGTGGCGGTTCCGACGCCGAACCCGGCTGCGAGCTGGGCGTAGGTGTGGCCCACGCGTAGGTGTGCGAGCGTGAGCAGGGACTGGCGGCCGGCGCTCAGACGCCTCCACCGTGAGCCGATCTTGCGGCGGTGCCGCCGCAGCTGCTGAGTAAGGAAGCACAGGGCAGAGCTGGACACGTCGACGCCCGACGGGTAGACAAGCACGTGAAGCCTCTGGTGGAGACGGTTCTCTTGGTCGAAAACCCATCTACCAGGGGCTTCACCACGTTGTCAGCTCAACTGCTGACCTGCACAAGCAGGTTGAAAAAGGTTCAGTGCCCCTCAAAGTCTGCTTCTCGGCTGCGCGGTGTTCTTCTCGGCGGCGGTCGGCGGGGCCGAGGTCATTCTCGCCTCGCACGGCGGCGAGTTGCTGGGCAGCGTACTGGTGAGCGTCTTGTCCGTCGGCAGCCTCGTGGGAGGTCTCGCGGTCGGCGCGCTGTCCCCGGTACATGGGGCGCGGGTTGGCCGGCTGCCACTGCTGCTGTTCTACCTGAGCACGGCGGCGGCCCTGCTCGCGGTATCCGATGCCGGCCAAGTCGTGCTGTCCTTCGTGCTGGTGGCGACCGTGGGTATGGCCTTTGGCCCGTGTTTCGTGGCGCTGTACGGGCAGACCGCGGAGTTCTCACCCGCCGGGACCGCGGCCGAGACGCAGGGATGGGTGGGGGCGGCCCTGCAGGGCGGTACCGCCATCGGCCAGGCCACCGGGGCCTACGCACTCGGTGCCTGGGTTTCGGCGGGGGCATGGCCCTGATCCCCGTCTTCGCCCTCCTCGGAGCGGGGCTGGCCCTCTTCATCGGACGGATTGCGCCGCCGGTCGTGACCGAATGACGGGCGGGCGGGGCGGACCACGTCCGGTGGCGGCAGGCGCCGTGAGCCTGACCGACGAACGTCGCGCGCGAACAGCCCCCGCACCCACAAAAACGGCGGCGTACACAGCCAGGCCATGACCCGGCAAGGCCCCCGATATCGCGGCCGGTGGCTCGTCGTGGGCCGGGGCCGGCTGATGGCTGTGCAGGAGGTGCAGGTACATGCACCGGGTTCCCGCAGGGGGACCGTGCTGGTGGACCCGGAGGGCGGCGGGGCGTGGATGTGCTGCCTGACCGTATCTGGAAGAAGGGTGGCGGAGCGTCAGCGCCTGTTTTACGGCCTGCCGGGGAAGGTGGGAAAGACTTGTCGCCGGTACTGCGGCTGTGTGCGCGGGCGTCTTAGTGGGTTGTGGGCGTGTGCCGGTGTCGGCCCTGCTGTGTCCGTGGCTGCTGGGTTGTCCTGCAGCCAGGCTGTTGAGTGGGTGGGCGTTGTGGTGAGGGCATCTGCGGGGGGTGGGTGTGTGGGGTGGTTCGGGTCGGTCGGGGGTGGTGTGTGGGGTGGTTCGGGTCGGTCGGGGGTGGGTGTGTGGGGTGGTTCGGGTCGGTCGGGGGTGGGTGTGTGGGGTGGTTCGGGTCGGTTGGGAGTGGTGTGGGGTTGTCTGTCCGGTCGGGTGGTGTGGGTGGTGGAGGGGGGTTTTCCTCCTGGTGGTCGGCTGGTCGGGCGAGGCGGGGTGGGTGGCTGGGTTGGCTTACTGGGGGTGGACCGGTGGTCGGGCTCGTGTCGGCGGGAACGTGGCGGTCTTGTATCGGGGCCGGTTCCCGGTACCGGGTCAGGAAAGAAATTGGTAGTGATGATGTTCAAGCAGGAACACGCTGAGCGGTCGTTCACCGCTGTCCCCGAGTCGATCGCGGCTGCGCGGTCGTTTGCCGAGCAGACGTTGGCGGCGTGGCATCTGATGGGCCGCGTGGATGATGTCCAGCTGTGTATTTCGGAGCTGGCGTCCAATGCTGTTAATCACGGCACGCGTGACCGGGGCCTTGATCATGTCTTTCAGGTGCGTATCGATGCTGATGAGAGCGTTGTCCGGGTCGAGGTGGAGGATGATGATCCGGTGAGTGTGCCGCGGGTGCGTCAGGCGCGGGACGGGGACACCGGTGGGCGTGGCATGCTGATCGTGCAGGCGCTGGCGGCTGCGTGGGGGTGGGAGAGTCACGCTCCGGCGGGCAAGGCTGTGTGGTCTGAGTTTGCCATCAGTCCGGCGTGAGGTGTCGGGCGGGCCTGGTGTGGCCGGTGTGGCTGGTGTGGACGGCTTGACGTCCGCTGGTGCGGCTCGTGGTGATGATCGAGTGGTTCCTGTTGCTGGTTTTGCCGGTTCGTTCTCGTTTGGGGCCGGGTCGTCCGCCGTGGTATCTGGCACGGTGGCGCGGGTGGGGCTGCCGCGGCTGTGTCGGGGGCTTGTGCCGTTTTGTTCGGAGTCCGGCGTGGGTGGTCAGTGTGGTGCGGCTGCCGCTGATGGCTCGCGTGGTGGTCGGAGGGTCGTGGCTGAGCCCGGCTTCGGCCGGAATTGCGCTGGTCGTCGCCTTGGTGAGCGGGGCGGTGTTGATCGTCCGGGAGATCGCCGGTCTCCTGGGCGCCGGGCGTTGCATGGCGAACGGCGTCTTGGGTGCTGGGCGCGGGTGTCGTAGCCGGGCAACGGGGGTGCTGGGCTTGCCCGCCTGGTTGCAGAGCGTGCTGAGCGGGTACACCGCGGTGACTCCTGGATGGCCCCTATCGGGCGTCTTTCATTGGGGGAGCCTGCGGTAGCAGGTGAGTGTGGCAGCGATCGCGGTGAAGGCCATGAAGTGTTCGGCCTTGCGTTCATACGTGCGTTCGTAGCGGCGGTGAAGTCGTCGGCCATCCGTCAATTCAGGATCTCGGGTGCTTGGGGGAGTTGCAGCTGGCAGCCGTACGTCATCCCGGCTGCATCGTGGGCTATTCCGTCGATGCCCGGATGCGGTCCCGCCTCGTGGTGAGAGCCCTTGAGTCCGCTGTCGCCCGCCGCGATCACGTGGTGGAGGCGTGGTGCATTCGTACAGACGCGGTTGATGGCCGGCGCACGACGCGGCCCGGGAACGCGGCACGTCCGACCCCGTCGATGTCGAGGCGGTGGCCCGGGTCGCCCTGCGCGAGCCCGACCTGGCCAAGGCTTGCCCGCACGGGCCGAGCCAGGACGCCAAACCACTGGTCGACCATCGGCGCAGGCTGGTGGCCCAGAGCACCGCGATCAGCAACAACTGCGCTGGTTCCTGCACGAACCCGGCGGGGAGCTGGCCGTGCCCTCGGGGTCTGCGCCGCCTGTGCGTCCCGGACGGGCGGGCCCAAGCCTTGATCCATCGTCTCGGGACGCTCGCGGCCATCGCTGCCGACCTGGTCGCGGCTGCCGCTGGCTCTCGGAACGCATCGATGCGCTGGACGGTCGGATGTCGCTTGGACACCGCCCGGGCACCGCAACTGCCGGCGATCCCAGGCTGCGGCGTTCTGGGGGCTGCGGTCATCATCGGAGAGGCCGCCGACGTGGGGGGAGTGGCTGGTCCGCCGGGAAGGGATGCGGTTGGGGGAAGATGTGTGCACGCGGTGTGCCGGAGTATGGGCAGGGACAGTGCGTTGTGCACGGTGGCTATGGCCGGGGCAGTCGGCGACTTGCTGGCCTGCGTGCCTTGTTGGGACGGTGATCGGTTATGAATACTCAGGACGTCTTCGTTGATTTCGATGTGTATATCGAATTCGCAGAGATCAGCGCCGATGCCGGCGCCGACCACGTCGTGGCAGAGAATGCGATGAGCATGGCTGACTGTTCTCCTCCCTGTACTGTGCGCGCGATGGGTGCGTGAAAGGGGGGGAGGTCCGTCATCGAGGGTTGTGTGGGTGTACCCGTCCGCGTTTGAGTTGTCTGTTGCCGCGCCGGGAGGGGTGCTGGCCGCGGATCGAGGAGCCGGAGGCCCGGGTGATCGGGGCGAGGCCGGCGTAGGCGGCCAGGTGCCGGCGGTGGGGAAGGCGGTGCCGTCGCCGACGTCGATGAGGATGCGGGCTGCGGTCCTGACCCCGATGCCGGGCATGGAGGTCAGGACCTGGGAAAGAGGGTGGGCCTCCAGCAGGTCCTCGATCCGGACGGACAGGGCTTTGCGCTGTTCGAGGGCGGCGGCGAGGGAGGAGGCGAGACTGGGGACGATCAGTGCTGCGGCCTCGGTCCCGGGAACAACGACGGTCTGCTCGTCGAGTGCGGTGAAGATGTCGTCCACCAGGCGTTCGGCCATGCGCGGGGCCTTCGGCCGCAGCAGCGTGACCAGGCGGCGGCGTCCGGCTTTGCGGATCTGGGCGGGTGAGCCGTGTCGCTCCAGCAGGGCGAGGACGGCGGGATGGTCCAGGCGGGGGCCCAGGACCTGTTCGGGGGAGGGGTGGATCTGGGTGAGCAGGCCGCGCAGGCGGTTCTTGATGCGGGTGGTTTCAGTGGTGAGGTCGTCGTCGAAGCCGACGATCATCTGCATCTCGGCCGTGGTCTGATCAGCCGGGCGGATGGCTCGGAGCGTGGGCGGCATCGTGCGGGCCGCGTCGGCGATGACGTAGGCGTTCCTCGCGTCGGTCTTGGCCTCGCCTGGATACAGGTCGGCGATCTGACGCATCGTCAGTCCCGGCAAGTAGGCGATCCGGCAGCCCATGTCCCGGGCGGCCGCCAGAGGCAGGGCGTCTATGGAGGCGGGCTGGTCGACCACGACAAGTACGGTGCCGTGCTTGGCCTGGAGCTTGGCGAACAGCTCGCGCGGCTTGGGCTCGGTGTGGGGCAAGGGCTTGTCGAAGGCCTTCTTGCCGGCCGGGGTGAGGGCAGAGGCGTGATGCTCGCCTTTGCCGACGTCCAGACCCAGGTAGACGTTGACGGTCTTGTCCTAATTCACGCGAATATGCTCCCCACCTCCGAACCGTCCCGGCCTGCCTGCGGCATCAGCGTGCCGTCATCCACGTTACGGAGAGCCTGCCTCACCCAGTGCGGGTTCGGCGCCCATGCCCCTGATCAGCGGTCTGCCGATGCCTCCGGGCCCGGTGACAGCACCCTTTCGGTCATGACTGACTGGGCCACAGAATCATGCCGGGACCGGAGGCCGGGAGCCCCGTTGCGGGGCCATGAAGAAGGTAAGGGGCCATCGCCTCCTCGATCCGCGCTGTGAGCCGGTCGATGGCACCGGTGAGCTGGTCGTACTGGTCCAGATACGGCCGGGCCAGGAACGCGTGGTGGGCACGGAAGCGGCCGGTCAGTGCCTCGGTGAGTTCGGGGATCTTGTTGCGGAGCCGGCGCTTGGTCATCTCCGCGAGGAGCTGCGGGTCACGCGCCCCGGCGATGAGGGCCTGCAGCATGGCCCGGCCGGAGACGCCCATGATGTCGGAGGCGACCGCGGCAAGCTTGATGCCGGTGTCCTCCAGCAGCTTCTCCAGCCGCTGGACAACCTGGCCGCGCTCGCCGGTCATCTGGGTGCGAGCCCGGGTCAGATCCCGCAGTTCGCGCACCGGCTGCTCGGGTACGAACGAGGCGCGCACCAGTCCGTGAGCACCGAGCTGTGCCAGCCAGGCCGCATCCGAGACGTCGGTCTTGCGGCCGGGCAGGTTCTTGACCTGCCGGGCGTTGACCAAGATCACGTTCAAGTCCTCGGTCAGCACGTAGTAGTTGGGCTTCCGGTAGTCCGACGTCGCCTCGATCACCATCAGGGTGACGTTCGCCGCCAGCAGGTGATCGCGCAGAGCGGGCACCGCGTGCGTCGTCGATCCCCGGGCCGGTCTTGCCCACCAGCGTCTGTCCTCCGCTCTTGCCCACCATGTCGTGGTTCCGGTGTGCATCGGGCAGCAGCAGGATCGTGTGGTCACGGCCCGGCAGGACGACAGCGCTTGCCCGGACAGCTGCCATTCCGGGGCGGGCCTCTACCTGCCGATCATCGCTTGCCCATCACATTCGGGGTGGCAAGTCGCGAGGATGCTCTCGTAGGTGATGCCGAGTCGGCGCCATTCCTGTGGATCGGTAACGATGGCGTCGGCGTCGACGTACGTGTCGTACCCGAAGAAGGCGTCACTGATGTTCATGGGTGGCTCCATTCGTGTTGTGGGTGTCGTGGCTGATCGTCGACCGGTATGAAGCTGCGCCTGAATTAAGCGAGTCGCGGCCCGCATGCTGGGCCTACGGGGCGTCGCACGAGCGGTGGCCCCACGATCGGCGATGCCCATGACCCGATGGTTTATCGACATTCACGCTATCGGGACGACTCGTTCATGCGTCGGCGCCTGACGGGACCGTCTGGCGGACTGCTGGGCCGGTCACCGCGTTCGCGAGGTCCCTTGGCTTTCTTGACTGGCCGACTCGCACGCCTCGGGGGCGGGGCTTCATCTTGGGCCAGGGCAGCCTGCACCGCTTCCGCTGGAGCAGCAGATAGGTGCCGACGGTCTTGACTATCGGCGAGCTGCTTTCAGTTCACAAGTCCACCAGGGGCGTTACGGCTTGGACGTTCATATGCGGGCCTGAGATCCGACCCAGTTCCTCGACGGTGCCTTCCTGGCGTGAGATGCCCTTCGTCGAGGGTGAATCCTGGCCGTGCGCCATCCATAGGTGCAGAGCGTCTTGGCATCGTTACTCGTGCGTCTGTCGCTTTCCAAACTGCCAGCCGACTCGGCCGGCCAGCATCCTTTAGGCGGAGGGGCGGTGGACGCATCCACGTCGCGTCCCTGAAGCGAGGTCGAAGGTGCCCTGCGGATGTATCACTCGGCTCCCTGACCGGCGGGGACGTGTCAGCCGGCCGGCACTCATACGCGACGTGGTGCGCACGGGGTGCGTCGGACTGCACCGCACCGGTTTGTGCGCCCGCCCGGCCACGCCGAGACTTCGGGCACGGTGGGCTTTGCTGATCGGAGGGATGCATCGTCACCCGCTGGTTGGGGCGATCGGTTGTTCTCGTGCAGCAGGCTGCGCACGAGTCTTGGCACATGGACGAGCGTTTCGTCGAACGGTTTAGGGACACGGTCGCCGGTGCAGGTATCGCGCGCCCCCGGGTGCGACGCAGACCACGCCCCGGTCAGTAACCGTGTCGGCCAGTCGCCGATGTCGACGTCCGAGCTGTTTCGGGAGATGTCCTCGAGGCATCGCGCCGACGGACATCTCGTGCTGAACGGGGAATCGGACTTCTTCCGAGTTCCTTCAGGTCACCCAGCTTGCCGCCCGGGGCGGGCACCGGCTGGGCGAGGACGGATGAAACGCGTTGGGGCAATCACGTCGGATGAACGGAATCGACCACCATGGGTACTGCGGCACCACTGATCGGCGCATATACGTTGCTCATAGTGAGTCCCGGACCTGACTTCCTGGCCGTCTTCAAGGCCTCTGCCAGCCGATCCCGCATCACCGGACTATACGTCGCCGCTGGCATAGTGACCGGGATCACGGCCTGGGCCCTGACCGGCCTGCTCGGCGCCGCCACACTCATCGACCACTGCAGATGGCTCTACATCACGGTGCGAACCGTCGGCGGGCTCTTCTTGGTGTACCTGGGCGTGTGCACCACCCTGGCCGCGCGCCGTGCTGAACAACCGGGAAAGGCCGAGGGCATTGGTACGACTCCTCGGACGCGCGGTGGTCGGGAACCAGGACGTGCCGTCCAAAGCTGGCGGCTCGGTCTGGCGACGAACCTCACCAATCCCAAACAAATGACCTTTTTCGGTGCTGTCTTTGCCACTCTCGTCCCTCAGGTAAACCTTGGCCATAAGACCGTCCTCTTTGTTGTCATGCTGGCCATAGCCGCAGGCTGGTACGGCGTGGTCGCGGTGCTGGCATCTCAACCTGTGGTCACGCGGGGGTATCAACGGGTCCGTCGGGGAGTGGACATGACCATGGGGCTTCTCTTCGTCTGCATCGGAGGCGCCCTTATTTCCGGCTGCGCATAAGCACTTGAGTCTCTTCACGTCTGGATCACGAGCCGCGTCAAGGGCTGCAGAGGATGACAGGTGTGTGAGCTCTTTCCCCCCTTGGTTGTATGGGTGCCCAATGCCCGCCCCCATCATGACCTGGCACAAGCCCCCCTCGCCGTGGGCCTGCTCAACCGTGATACGCACCCAAGTCCTCCAGCGGCGAGAACCGGTCGGATTCGGCTATGCGCGGGTACGTCGGTCGCTCGACAGCCGACCGTGTCGTCGTTGTGACGCACCATCGATCATGGTGACGCTCGACCGAAGGCAGCCCTGAAGGCGATGCCCGCTCTCGGAGCTGGCTCCGCCCCTGCCCGCGCTCGTTTGTCGGACCGACCGACAGAGAGTCCTCGGCGTCGGCCCGGCTGGTGCCAGCCCCAGGACGCACCCGACGATGGATTCGCCCGGGTGCGGTTCCCCTTTTTGCAGAAGAGGGGGAGATCGTTCACGCCGCGTTGCACCCCGCCGCTGCCAAGGCACGCGTCACAGCCACCATTGCTCGGATGCGGGCACCCCCGACGTCGTCCGGGTCCGACCTCATGGCAACGTCGTCGTCGCAGCTCGAGCCGCCCGGGAGGGGGATGGCATCCGGTAACGGCTGGCAGGAGGCACACGCTCGACAGGGCTGTGCCTGCCGGGTGTGAGAGGCGTGGTGGCCAGGCGGCGGCCTCTGCTGATCGGAGGGATGCATCGTCACCCGCTGGTTGGGGCGATCGGTGATTCTGGTGCGGCAGGCTGCGCACGAGCCTTGATACATGGACAAGCGTTTCATCGAACAGCTCAGGGACACGGTCGTCGGTAGGGGCATGGCTCGCCTCCAGTGCGACGAATACCGTGTCACGGTCAGTAACCGTATCGGGCAGCCACTGGTGCTGACGTCCAAGGCTGTCTCGGGAGACGTCGTCGAGGCTCCCGCCGACGGACATGTCCTGCATGACGGGAAGTCGGACTTCTTCCAGGTCACTGCCATTCGCTACCCATGGGAATCCGGCGCGGTCTCGATCGGATACCGGCCGGCCGACGCTTGCGTCGGCTTCACCCTGGTCGTCGCACCGCCGCAGGCCGACGGAACCGGTGCGCTCGTCGAGGGCCCCGGCTGCACGGAGCTGGCCTGCACGGTGGAGGAGGACACAACCGGCGGCACCGTCATCACTCTGCAGCGAGCACCCACATCGGGTACCCATGCCCTTCGGCCCCGGCGGCGTGAGCCCTGAGCGAGCGTCTTGTTGCGCTCGCCCCGTTCCGGGTGAAGTTCCCCCCGTGGGGCGTGGGGCGAAGTCCCCGATGCCTGCGGCCAGTTGGGTCATCTCGGGGCAGGCGGCGGTGAGTTTGGCCAGGAGCTCGTGCTGGTCGGCTTTGAGGTTGTCGGGCCTGATCAGCAGCATCCGGGCGAGTCGACGGGGCAAGATATGGCCGCGGTCGGCGTCCGTGCGGCCTTGGTTGATGTACTCGTGCAGAAGGTTCAGGCAGCCCGTGAAGCCGAGGGTCTTGATCTCTTCGAAGAGGTGCAGGATTGGGACGCCGGGGTCTGCAGTTCGACGTTTGCGCAGGTGCTCGCGGTAGGGATCGACCAGGCTGGCACGGTACTTGGGGACGCGGAGCATGCGCTCGGGCCGGTCTGCTCGGGCGTACCGTTTGACGGTGTTCAGGGCCAGTTGTAGGCGGCGGGCGCATTCGAGCAGGCCCACGCCCTGGTCGAGCAGGCCATGGACCTGGTGCCAGCGTTCGAGGGTGGTCTGGGCCCGGGGGCCCGTGGTAAATCGGCGCGTCCAGTACGGGTGGCCCAGCAGGCGCTGTGTGCCTTGACCTCGCTGAGGGCGGCTTCGCACAGGTTCTTCCATAAGTGCCAGCGATCACCGACTTGCACCGTGTCAGGCAGGCCGCGGCGGATAGCCTCGGCATAGGTCGCCGAGCCGTCAGGGCACACGACCTCGATGCCCGGATGCTCGCGCAGCCACGCTTCCAGTGTGTCGGCCGTGCGGCCGGGCAGCACGTCGATCCGCTCGTGGGTCTCGGCATCGATGATCACAGTGGCGTAGCGGTGGCGCCGGCGCAGAGCGAAATCGTCGACGCCGATCACACGGGGCACCCGCCTGGTGGGCAACGGCATCCTCAGCAGGGCGCGTAGGGCCGTGTGACGTGACAGGCTCACCGCAAGTATCGCCAGCAAACGCGCCCCGCCCCGGCCCGCCAACTCCTTGACCACAGCCTTGACTTGCCTGGTCAGGCGGGTCGTACGCCGCTGGTATCGGTCCAGCACTCCGGGCACCTGTTCGCGGAAGGTGTGCAGGCAGCCGCGGGTGGGACACACCAGACGCCGCGCCCGCACGCGGACCACCACCCGTCGTTCATCGACCGGCACGTCCGCGACGGTCCGCCAGTGATAGCCGTGCACGCGTTCCGACGAAGCTCCGCACACCGGGCAAACCGCGGTGTCCGGCGAAGTCCGTGCCCGCACCAAGATCCGCTCACCTTCGTCGGCCACATCCTCGATGACCAGCGGGGACAGGCCCGAGAAGACCGTCTGCACAAGCTCGTTGACACCCATCACGCGAATGCCAACGACCTATCACGACGCTCCGTCACCACCGAATGCGAGACAGGGCCGAACGATTTGCAATCCCCCCTTGTCGCTTGCGTTTGTGACACGCGGAGCTGTCTGCCCCCTTTCCGGGGGCATCTCCTGGAAACGGGCACAGCAACCCCGTGGCCTGTGCGTGGCGAGTGACCCGTCGAGGTACTCGATGCCGGCCGGCGGAGCATCCGGGTTCAGTCCAGCTTTTCCAATACCGGCTGTTTGCACTCGGATATCTGCGGCATGCGATCTTTCAGAACGAGCCAGCTGCCGCCGAGTACGAGTGCCCAGAGGCCCATCACGTACAGGCAGACGCGGGTACCTGCGTCTGCCGCGATCAGGCCGGTGACGAAGAGTAGGAAGACAAGGGCCACCCAGCTGTTCAGCGCGCCGCCTGGTGCCGGGAAGGGCGAGGGGGACAGCCGGCCGGCCCTGAAGGCGCGCCGGTAGAGGAGATGGCTGATAAGGATCATCAGCCAGAGCCAGATACCGCCCGCGGTGGCGACGGAGACGACATAGTCGAACGCCTTGTGCGGAGTGACGTAGTTCAGCCCCACGCCGACGCCCATGATGAGCGCGGAGACGGCGATGCCGAGCACCGGAGTTCTGGTGGAGGACAGTCTGGAGAACACTCGCGGAGCCTCGCCGTGGTCGGCGAGGGTGCGCAGCATGCGTCCGGTGCAGTACAGGCCAGAGTTGCATGAGGACAGGGACGCGGTGAGCACCACGAAGTTGACGATGCCGGCGCCGGCGGGGATGCCGATGACGTCGAGCATCTTCACGAAGGGGCTGACGCCTGACGAGAATCGGGTCCATTTCACCAGGCACAGGATGACGGTGAGGGCACCGACGTAGAACAGCATGATGCGCCAGGGCATGGTGTTGATGGCCTTGGGGAGGGTCTTTACCGGGTTCTTCGACTCGCCTGCGGTGACACCGACCAGCTCGATGCCAAGGTAGGCGAACATCACGCCCTGGAGCGTCATGAGGGAGGAGCCGATGCCCTGGGGGAAGAAGCCGTCGAACTGCCACAGGTTGGCGACGGACGCGGTGTCACCGGCGGCGCTGAAGCCGAGAGTGAGCACACCCAGACCTATCATGATCACGCCGATGACCGCGGTCACCTTGACCATCGAGAACCAGAACTCCAGCTCACCGAAGATCTTGACAGAGACAAGGTTGGCTACGAACAGGACCACCAGGAACGTCAGCGCCGTCACCCACTGCGGGATGGACGGGAACCAGTAGTTGACATAGATCGCGGCGGCCGTCAGCTCGGCCATGCCGGCCACCACCCACATCAGCCAGTAGGTCCAGGCCGTGAAGTAGCCGAAGAACGGGCCGAGGAACTCGCGGGAGTACTCCGCGAACGAGCCGGAGACGGGACGGTAGAGCAGCAGCTCGCCCAGTGCCCGCATGATGAGGAAAGCGATCACGCCAGCGAGGGCGTACATCAGGATGATGCTGGGACCGGCCTTGGCGATGTTCGCCCCGGCGCCCAGGAACAAGCCGACGCCGATCGCACCGCCGATCGCGATCATCTGGATGTGGCGGCTGCCGAGCCCGCGATCGTAGCCCTGCTCTGCGTCGTCGGCGGCCTTCTCGGAGGTCATCACGGGTGGGTCCTACTCCGTGTCGGGCGGCCACGACCGGGCTTCGCTTCCCTGGCCGGCTTCTTGTGCGTGCATGCGAGCCATCGTGTCGCGTGGGCTGCAGCCCCGCCCATCCACCGACCGGACCACAGCGAGGTGGGCATACACAGCGGTCGCAGCCTGGGTACTCCAGGGTGCGGGCGCAGCCCACCGCACAGGAGCGACCCACATCGCGGGCCATAGCCGACAAGCACAACAGCAATCCACGCTCCTGTGCCATCGGACGGGCCTGAGTCAGAAGCTGACCTGGGTCGCGGATGGGGTGGGCGCAGGGTTTCCGGACAGGGCTGACTTGGTGGTTGTCCCGGTGGCGGAGGTGGCCTCGCTCAAGTAGTGCGTCGGCCGTGACCGCGCCGCTGTTGCTGAGGCGTCGGGGGCGGGGTTTGGTTCAGCGGCCGCCTGCGTGGGGCACGTTGGACCATCTTGTCCGGGCTGTGTTGTGGGCTGGGTGGTGGGGCTGCTGCGGTCCCTGTCCGGGTCGGATCCGAGATTGGCGAACGGGCTGGCCTGGTTGGTGGTCACCGCGTTCGCTTATGGCTTTGGACTTGGTGCGGCGTAGGCCGCCGGGCACATCCGTGCTGTTTCCGTGTGTGTGAACTGGCCGCGATCGTTGAACGGCGATGCGTGCCGAAGTACCTGGCCTGTGTCGGAGGTGGCGTGGTCGACGCCTGCCTCGGCTTCGGTCTGGTGTGGGCGTGGGGTGATGGGTTGGTGGCGGCGGTGGAGGGTGGCGTCTCATGGACGCGGAGACAAGTGGTGTGCCTCATACGGGTAGGGGGAGGGTCCACCGGCTGGTCCTCTCATCGTCGGATGCCGGTCCTCGCGGCCAGGGCACACACTGGGGTCACTCCGCTGCGACATCGCACGGTGATGTGTCCGTGTGTCTGAGGACGGTTGCCGGCCAACGAGTCTGCGCGGCCGAACAGTTTTATGCGCGTACATGTCGCCGATCCGCCGGGGACAGACCACGAGTGGCTGCCCTTTCGACCACAGGCGTTCCAAGCAACGATCTCCTGTGGGCTGGTCGTGCCCTCGCCCTGCGAAGAGCGGCGCACCTCCCTTCCCGAACGAAAGGATAAAAATGCGAAGGCTCACGCTCGGAGCTGCCCTTACGACATGCACGCTCGGCATGGTGGGTGTCCTGGGGATGTCCCTGCCCGCTCAGGCGGCGACGAATGCGTCTCCGCCTCCCACCCCGGCGAAGGCTCCACCGGCGCCTGTCACCCCGGCGAGGGTTCCGTGGGCGCCTGTTACGCCGGCGAGGGTTCCGTGGGCGCCTGTTACGCCGGCGAGGGTTCCGTGGGCGCCTGTTACGCCGGCGAGGGTTCCGTGGGCGCCTGTCAGGCCGGCGAGGGTTCCGTGGGCGCCTGTCAGGCCGGCGAGGGTTCCGTGGGCGCCTGTCAGGCCGGCGAGGGTTCCGTGGGCGCCTGTCACGCCGGTGAAGGTGTCCAAGCCCGCCGTGCCGGTGTCGAGCAACGGTGTCGGTAAGCGCCATGGGCTCGATGTGCGTCTCGATGAGAAGGTCGTGCATCGTAACGGTACGGGCCGGGATTTCGGCGGTGACGGGATCGCCTATTACCAGGGAACGACCAAGGAGTTCGGCACCTTCACGTTTCATGTGAACACGCAGGATCGGACCGCTTGGGAGGACATCGCGACTCCTGAGGGCACCATCCATCTCAAGGGCACGGGCGGGCAGGCCGGGCAGGGTGCTTACATCTTCCAGGTCGACGGGAGGACGAGCACGGGCAAGTACAAGGGTGCCACGGGCACGGCCGAAAGCCGTGTGTCCGTGTCCAGTCGGCTCATGACAGTGCATCTGATGCTGGATTAGCACAAGGGTGCACAGGCACCGGGCGGCTCCCACTGACGGAGCTGTGTCGCTGATCGCTTTCCTGCGGCCCTGCGGCTCTCGATGGCGCAGGGCCGCAGGGTCGTAGCAGGCGATCGTGCACCGGGGTGGCGGCGTCGGCGCGCAGGCCTTGCGGGCGGTGGGTTTGCACCGCTCGCACGGGTGCGTCGACATTGCCGACCTTCGCCCCGGCATTTCCGCGGGGCGGGTGTCTGCTTGTGCTCCGCCGCGATCGATGCGGCCGGCGAGCGTGTGTGGGTGAACGGGCATGCTGCCACGATCTTCATGATCGCCTGGCAGTCGGCGGGTGGCACGCTCTGGGTCATGCCCGGCTCGCGGTGCGGGACCAGCAGCCGTAGGTGGGGCCGGGGCCGAGACGCGCTCCCGGAATCCGCGTGTCGGGTGCGTTCGTGGACGACGTCGCTACGGGGTGGGTCGCCTCGTGTATCTGCTGGGTCTGCGGCGGCGGATGGGCGCGGGGCCTGCCCGTCCGGGTTCGGCCGTGGTGTGGATGCATTCGCGATCGGTGATGTCGGTGTTGCGGGTGGGGGGTTCTTCGGGGGCGGGGTGTTCGGCAGCCGGGTCTCGATGGTGTGGTGTAGCAGGTGGAACTTGGGCTGCAGGGTGTTGAGGTGGTGGCTGTGGGTTGTGGGGTCGTGGCGGGGGTCTGCATGGTCGGTCGTCGGTTTTGGGGGGCGGGGGCAGCGCGGGTGCATGTGTAGCGGTGAACGGGCGTTTTGGGCTTTGGTGTCACGGGGTCTGTTGTGTGCTTGTCAGGGGTCCGGGCTGTCTGTGCTCTGTTTGAGGGGGGACGCTCCCGCTTGGTGTGTTGCTGGACTTGGTGGTTGGTGCGGTGGTGCGGCAGGGGTGTCTCATGCGGCAAAGGGCCTGATTTGTAGGAGGTGGAGTTGGTGGGTGGGGGTGAGGAGCCATTCGATGTCGAGGGTTTGGGTGTGTGTGGGTCCGGCGTGGAAGTGTCCTTGTAGGAGGCGTCCGGCGAGGGCGAGTGTGGTGAGGTGTTTTTTGATGTTGGTGTCGACGTCGTGGTCGGCGTCGCCGAGGTGTGTGGTGTGTCCGCCTCCCTCGATGGTGTTGTAGAGGTGTTGGATGGGCAGGGCGGAGCCGCTGACCACGTGTTGGGGTGAGCCGGGGGTGAGGTGGATGGTGACGTGGCGGTAGTCGTCGGGTTGGGTGGTGTTGCAGGTGGCCATGACGCCGCCGTAGGCGGCTTGGTGGTGGCGGTGGATGAGGACGCCCATGTAGGTGTGGGTGGGGTCGATGGCGGCGTGGTGGCGTAGTCGTACGCTGCGGGGGGAGAACAGGGAGGCCCATACGCGGCGTACCGCGTCGGCGAGTTGTGCTTCGCCGGTGACGTGGGGGACGGATTCGTAGAGTCCGGCGGCACAGAATCCGGGGAGGTCCTCGGCGTTGGAGGAGGACCGGACGATCAGCGGTGCGTTGTTCGGCAGGTGTCGCTGTGTGATGTCTCGTAAGTCGCGGAGCATGTCGTTGGGCAGCGGGGTGTGGCGTATGAGGATCTGCAGTTGGGCGCAGAGGGTGTCGATGGTGTGGAGCGCTTCGAGTTCGAGGGCCATTTTGAGCTTGCCGATGCGTTGCTGGATGGCGGGGGAGTGGGCCAGGAAGCGTTCTTGCCAGGCGAAGGGCAGTGCGATGCCTTCGGGGGTGCTGATGGTGCGGGACAACAATGCGCGGGCGTGGTGGGCCAGTTCGGTCTCGCTGGTGTGCGGGGGTGCGCCGAGTCGCTGGGCGAGGTGGTCCAGGAGGTGGGCGTGGGGTGCTCTGGGCTGGGTGTAGAAGCCGGTGAGGTGCGGGGAGCCGGCGGTCAGCACGTGGTGGAGCTCGCCCAGATGGGCTGCTTTGGTGCCGTAGGCGGACCGGTCGTCGGCCCGCAGCTGGGAGAGCGGGGCGGCGTGGAGGTGTTCCATGCGGGGTGTGCCGATGAGGACGTGCCGTGGCGGGTGGGCGGGTGTGCGCCGGCCGGCCGGCTTTTCGGCCCGGGTCAGCTCGGCACAGTCGTCGGTGACGGTGTAGTGCACCCAGGTGTTGTCGAGGTGGTCGGTGGTGATGCGGTCGGCGATGTCGCGGATGACCGCGTTGGGGATGTCCCAGCCGGCGGCGAGGATGTTGGCGTGGGACAGGGGCGTGGTGGGCAGGGAGCTGATCAGTCCGGCGACGTGCGGGATGCCGTCGGGTATCACGGGCATGGCGAGGATGTCGTAGTCCTCGATGCGCCCGTGTTTGATGGCCGTGCGGTACTCCTCCTGCGAGGCGAAGTAGCGCAGGCGTCCGGTTGCCTCACCGGTGTTGAGTGCCGCGTAGTCGATGTCGGTGTAGAGCTGGTGCCAGGCGATACGGGCGATCTCGTCGTCCGGGACGTCGGCCAGCGCCGCCTCCTGGCCGTGGTTGGCGGGTTTGAGGAACAGGGGCAGTGAGGCGTCCAGCCGTGTGCGGATGAAGGTGTAGAACTCGCTGAGCAGGTCGCGGCCCATGGTGTCGGACGCGAGGGTTTCCAGTACCAGGAACGGACGCTGCTCGGCGTTCATGTCGGCGGCCTTGTCGTGCAGGCAGAGCGTGCCCAGCAGGAACCGGCGTCCGGGATCGTGGTAGAGGCTGTGGCTGAAGGCGTCGAGGTCGGCCTGGACGTCGGCCCACGCCGTGCCCAGGATCCGTTCGGCGATGTAGGGGGAGTGCAGGGCGTATTCGGTGCTGTCCAGGATGTGCCACTGCTGTTGTTCACGGTCGACGACGACTTTGACGTAGGGGCGGCCTTGGAGGATGCCGCACAGCTGTCTGAAGCGGGGCAGGTCCAGGGCGTCGGTGTGAGATGCCGGCTGCGTACGGCGCGCCTGTGGCAGGCGGCTGCCGGTCTCGCGCATGATCCGCCGGTAGTCGTTCAGGAGAGTGTGCGGGTCGCGAGCGGTGAGGTAACAGACGGCCGGCCAGGTGTCCTCTGCTGCCGGACCGTCGTGGGCGGGCAGGGGGTATGTGTGCGGCGCGGACGGTTGCGGTACCGGTTCGATCGTCGATGTGTGGGAGAGCAGAGCCGGCCAGGGCAGGGCCGCGAAGTCCCATGTCTGGGCCTTGGTTTGGGGCCGCTTCTCGCACCAGGGCCCGAGGGCCAGACAAGCGGCCGCTCCTTTGCCCCGGGTGGGCATCCGCCGGGGGTAGGCGACGGTTTCGCCCAGCAGTTGCCGCACCAGCATGCCGGTCATGTCCATGCCGAAGACGTCCTCGGCCTGACGCGCGGTCAGCATGGGGCCGAAGCAGGCGGCGATGCCGGTCACCCACAGGGCGCCGTCGGGGCCGAGGGTGAGTGTGGTGTGTGTGGCGCAGGTGTCCAGCCGCAGAGCGTCGACGGCCTTGCGTGCCGTTTTCTCGATCTTCCGCTGGAGGATCTCGGCAAGCCCGGCCGGCGTCACGCTGGACGGCCGGGCGTGGGACGCTGGTGCCGGCAGGGTGGCGTTGACGCACAGCGGATGGTAGGTGCCGCCGGCGACGATGCCCTCGACGCTGACCTCGTCGCCCCAGCCCGGCTGCTTGAACCAGCCCTTGCTGGTTGATGCGACGACCTCTTCCAGGAGGAAGCGGTCCCCTTCATCAGGATGCGCCCCACCGGGCTCGGTATGCCCGTGGCGGGCCGGCCTGCACACACGCGCGGCACCCTGCCGCAGCGCCTCGAGAGCTTCCTCGACGGTGCAGACGGTGACCTGCGCCCCCGTTGTGGGGCCTGCTGCCGGTGTCAGCAGCAGCGGCGGGCGCAGCGAGGCGAATGCATCCCGCACGTCCGCTTCGTCGTCGACCGCGGCGAACGCCGGCGTCGGCACCCCGGCCGTGTGCCACACCGAACGCATCATGTGTCTGTTGTGGGCCGCCTCAACGCGGGGGCCGGCACCGGCCAGGCCCAGGATGCGGCAGGCGCGGGCGACCGCCACGACGGCGCACTCCGAGAGGGTGAACACCGCATCGCACGCCGCTTCGCGGGCATGCCGGACGATGATCTCGACGAGGTCGTCCCCGTCCGGCACGTGAGCCACCTGCACGAGCGAGGCGCAGTCGGGCATAGGCAGGTCCCGGTACGCCTGCGGCAGCTCACCGAGTGCCAGCACATGCACATCGGCATGCGCGGCCGCCCTGGCCAGGGTGTGATCCAAAGGCGGGCCACCGAACGCGTACACGTACAGCACGGAACTCATAGGCTTCTCCCGGGAGTTGAGCGGACGCCAGGGATTTCTGCGCGCAGGGCCTTGCGCAGCAGTGCCTCGCCACTCATCGCATGTGACGACGGCAAGCCAACCACGCGCAGGTTGCTGCCATCGCCCGCACAGGCGGCGAACCCCTTTGGCATTCGCCAACACACCTGCCCGCGCCGGGCCGCCGGCCCTCCTGCACCACGCCCCCCGGGCGGCGCGCGCCCTGCGGGACGGCCGCTACGGTGCCTTCTTTGCCCGGCCCGCCCCGCTCGCGTGCCGCACCCCTCGTGTGCCCGCACCGGTGTCCTTTTGCGTGAAGCGCCGCCACCTGCCCGCCCTCCCGCCCGGCCCGCTCAAGAGTGCAGGAAGAGGAGTTCGTGGCTCCGGGGGCCGGAGTGTGGCTGACTGCACGGGGCGCAGGCCTGGTGCCGGGCCGCGCTGTGGGCCCGGCACCAGGCGCGCCAGGGGGGCTTGCCGCCGGCGCTCCGAG
>NZ_JBEZMO010000054.1:0-31150 GCF_040652655.1 Streptomyces sp. NPDC048191 | reverse complement strand
GCGCTCTGGCGGGCTGGCGCGTGGAAGGCCGGGTGGACCGGCGCACGCGTGCGCACCGCCCGCCGGGCGTCCTCGACCGGCCTGTGCCGGCCCCGCTACTTCAGCCAGGCGTCGACCTTGTCGCGGTTGGCGTCGACCCACTTCTTGGCCGCCGCGTCGTCCGTCATCTTGTCCACCGCGATGTACTTGGCGACGGTGTTCTGGTCGTCGTTCGTCCAGTGGAAGTTCTTCACCAGCTTGTACGCGGGGCTGCCGGACTTGGCGAACCGCGCGCTGACGATCTTGTCCAGGTCGTAGACGGGATAGTCGCAGGCGACCTTCGCCGCGTCGGTGTCGCAGCCCGTCGTGTACTTGGGCAGGTTGACCTTGACCAGCGGCACCTCCGACATGAACCACTGCGGTTCGTAGAAGTAGCCGATCACCCATTGCCTGTTCTTCTCGGCGGTGCGGAACGCCTGGATGAGCGCGGTCTCGCTGCCGGCGTACACCACCTTGAAGTTCAGCTTGAGGTTCTTGACCAGGGCCGCGTCGTTGGTGACGTACGACGGGTCGCCGTCGAGCAGCTGGCCCTTGCCGCCGGACTCGGACGTCTTGAAGGCGTCGGCGTACTTGTCGAGGTTCTTCCAGTCGGTGATGTCCGGGTGGGCCTTGGCCAGCCACGGCGGCACGAACCAGCCGATGACACCCTTGTTGCCGGTCGAGCCCGCCTCGGCGGCCGTCTTCTGCTGGGTGATGTACTTCTTCTTCAGATCGTCGTGGCCCCAGTTCTCCAGGACGGTGTCCACCTCACCGGTCCCGAAGCCCTGCCAGGCGATCTCCTCCTTGAGGTCCTTCTTCTGGACCGTGCAGCCGAGGTCGTGCTGCGCCACGTACGCGACGACCGCCGCGTCCGCCTCGTAGCCGACCCACGGGTTGACCGCCAGGTTGAAGGTGCCGCACTTGCCGCCCGAGGACTTCGCGCCCGCGGAGGTGCTGTCGCCGACCTTCGCCCCCGAGCAGGCCGTGAGGGTGAGGCCGAGGACGGCCAGGCCGGCCGCGCCGGCTCGCCAGTGTCTTGCCATGGTGTCGTGCTCCTTATGCCCTGGTGCGTCGCGCCGCAGCCTGAGTGATCCGGTCGAACATGACTCCGAGCAGTACGATGGCGAGTCCCGCCGCCAGCCCCTTTCCGTACAGCTCTCCCTGCGAGAATCCGGCCACGACGTCGTAGCCGAGGGCGCCCGCCCCCACCAGGCCGCCCACCACAACCATCGACAGCACGTAGATCAGACCCTGGTTGGTCGCCAGGGTCAGGGCACTGCGTGCCATCGGCAGCTGGACCTTGGTGATGATCTGCCAGGTGTTGCACCCGGCGGAGGTGGCCGCCTCCACGGTGGTCTCGGGCACGTTCCGCACTCCGTCCGCGATGATCTTGACCGCCACGGGCGCCGCGTAGACGACGGCGGCGACGATCGCGGTGAACCGGGTGGCGCCGAAGAGGGCCAGGAACGGCACGAGATAGACGAACGGCGGCATGACCTGTGCGGCGTCCAGGGTGGGCCGTACCAGCCGGTCCACGAGCCGGCTGCGTCCCATCCACACGCCGAAGACGGCGCCCAGCAGCATCACCAGCACCGTGGCGACGGCCGTCGAGGCCAGGGTGGTCATGCTGTCCGACCACAGACCCGTGCCGACGAGCAGCCCGACGCAGACCGCGGCCGTCGCTGCGGCGCGCCACCCGCCGAGCACCGCGCCGAGCGCGACGAGGGTGGCCCCGACGAGCCACCAGGGGGAGTCGGTGAGCAGGGTCTGGAACGGGTTGAGCAGCCCGTTGGTGATGACGTCCCGCAGGCCGTTGGTGAGGCCCGAGAGATGGTCCTGCAGCCAGGTGGTGGCCGTGTCGGCCGCGCTCGCTATGTGGCTGCCGGTGCTGCCGTTGCCGGGGAAGTCGGCGGCCCAGACGTAGGTGTGGGACAGGTAGACCAGGACGGCGGCCGCGATGCCGCCCGCCACGAGCAGCGGCCGGCGCCACCTCAGGAGGGTGCCGCCCGTGCGGCGGGCCTCGGTGCGTGCGGCCGCCGCCGTGGTGACCCGGTCGAGCACGATCGCCATCACGACGATGGCGAGACCCGCGTTGAAGGCCGTGCCGACGTCGAGGGACTGCAGGGCCTGGACGACGGTCTTGCCGAGGCCGGGCGCGTCGATCAGGGCGGCGATGGTCACCATGGCCAGCGCGGCCATGATGGTCTGGTTGACACCCATGACCACCGTGCGCCTGGACATCGGCAGCAGTACCTTCAGCAGCTGCTGCGACCGTGTGGTGCCGAGCGAGTCCGCCGCCTCGACCGTGGTCTCGGGCACGGAGCGGATGGCGTGTGCGGTGATGCGGATGGCCGGCGGTGCCGCGTAGATCACCGTGGTGATCACGGCGGAGGCCCCGCCGATCAGGAAGATCAGGGTCAGCGGGGCGAGGTAGACGAAGGTCGGCATCGTCTGCATGAAGTCCAGGAAGGGCGTCATGATCCGGTTGAACCGGTCGGAGAGGCCGGCCCACACGCCCAGCGGGATGCCGATGAGCAGCGCCACGAGGACCGCCGACAGGGTCAGTGCCAGCGTGTCCATGCTCTCCTGCCACAGCCCCTGCAGCCCGAAGAAGGTGAAGCCGGCCACCGCCAGCAGGGCGACCCGCCAGTTGCCCACGGCCCAGGAGACGTAGCCGGTGAGGCCGACGACGCCGAGCCAGCCGATCTGCGGGACCGGGCGGGAGCCGGTGGGCTGGGAGATCAAGGACTGGACGAAGGTCACCAGGTTGTCGATGACCAGCCGGATCTCGTTGAAGAAGTACAGGAAGAGCGGGTTGGAGTTGCGGTTGGCCCCGATGGTGTCATTGACGTCGTTCAGCCAGCGGTGCAGACCGGTGAGGTCGGCCGCCGCGAGGGTCAGCGTCTGCCGGCCGCGCAGCACGGCGAAGAGCACCAGCCAGGCGATCAGGACCGCGGCCACCACCATCGGGCGGCTGACTTTCTTGCGTGTCGTCGCGACCGGCGCGGTCGCGTCGGCGGCGACGGCCATCACGCACCGCCTTCCTGTCCGGCGACGACGGAGAGGATCTCCTCGTCACCGACGATGCCGAGCAGCTTTCCGCCCTCGACGACCTTGACCGGCTTCTCGGCGGCGAGCACCGCCCGGGTGGCCTCGCGCACCACGACGTCCGGGCCCAACTCCGGTCCGTCCAGGGCGTCTTCGGGCTCCACCGGGCGCATGATCCAGCGCAGGGTGAGGACGTCACCGCGCGGCACGTCCTTGACGAAGTCCCGTACGTAGTCGTCGGCCGGGGCGCCGACGAGTTCGTCGCCGGTGCCGCACTGCACCATCTTTCCGTCACGCATGATCAGGATGCGGTCGCCCAGCTTCAGCGCCTCGGAGAGGTCGTGGGTGATGAACACCATGGTCTTGCCGACCTCGTGGTGCAGCCGGACGACCTCGCTCTGCATGTCACGGCGGATCAGCGGGTCGAGCGCCGAGAAGGGCTCGTCGAAGAAGAGGACGTCGGGGTCGCCGGCCAGGGCGCGGGCGAGGCCGACGCGCTGCTGCATACCGCCGGAGAGCTGGTCGGGGTAGGAGTTCTCGTATCCGGCCAGGCCCACCAGTTCGACGACCTCCAGGGCCTTCCTGGTGCGCTCGGCCCTGGCCATGCCCCGTATCTCCAGGCCGAACGCCACGTTGTCGACGACCCTGCGGTGCGGCAGCAGCCCGAAGTGCTGGAAGACCATGGAGAACTTGCTGCGCCGCAGCTCGCGCAGCCGCCGGGCGTCGGCGCCCCGGATGTCCTCGCCCTCGAAGACGACCTCACCGGCGGTGGGTTCGATCAGCCGGGTCAGACATCGCACCAGGGTGGACTTGCCGGAGCCGGACAGGCCCATGACGACGAAGACCTCGCCGGGCGACACCTCGAAGTTCACGTCCCGTACGGCCGCGGTGCACCCGGTGCGGTCCATGAGCTCGCGGCGGGTGAGCCCGCACAACTCCTCGGAGCCCGGCACCTCGTCGGCCTTCGGCCCGAACACCTTCCACAGCCGGCGCACGGAGATGACCGGGGTGCGATCCCGGGGGTCCTGGGACGTGTCGCGCCGCTGCGACACCTCGGTCTGGGCTGGGGTCATGATCGGGCCTCTTTTCGGCGGTCAGCCGCGGAACCAGTGCTGCGGCCGGGGTTGGATGTTCTGCCAGACGTGCTTGGGCTCCCGGTACTCGTCCAGGCCGGTCGGCCCCAGCTCACGGCCCACGCCCGAGTGCCCGAAACCGCCCCATTCCGCTTGCGGCACATAGGGGTGGTAGTCGTTGATCCACACCGTGCCGTGACGCAGCCTGCGGGCCACCCGCTGGGCCCTGCCCGCGTCCTGGGTCCAGACGGCACCGGCGAGGCCGTACTCCGTGTCGTTGGCGATGCGGACGGCGTCGTCCTCGTCGTGGAACCGCTCGACGGTGAGCACGGGCCCGAAGGACTCCTCGTGCACCACGCGCATGTCCTGCCGGCACTCGTCGAGGACGGTGGGCGGGTAGTAGAAGCCGTCCGCGAGAGCGGGGTCTTCGGGGCGTGCGCCACCGCAGCGCAGTACGGCGCCCTCGGCGAGGCCGGCGGCGACGTACGCCTCGACCTTCTCCCGGTGCTGTGCGGAGATCAGCGCCCCGGTGTCGGCCTCGGGGTCGAACGGGCCGCCGAGACGGATGAGCCGGGCCCGGCGTACGACCTCGTCCACGAAGGCGTCGTGGACCGAGTCCTCGACGACCAGGCGGGCGCCCGCCGAGCAGACCTGCCCGGAGTGCAGGAAGACGGCGGTGAGCGCGAAGTCGACGGCGGTTTCGAAGTCGGCGTCGGCGAAGACCACGTTGGGGTTCTTGCCGCCGAGTTCCAGGGCGACCTTCTTCACCGTGGCGGCGGCGGTGGCCATGATGTGCCGTCCGGTGTGGAGCCCGCCCGTGAAGGACACCATGTCGACGTCCGGGTGCTCGGCGAGCGGCGCGCCCGCCTCGGCTCCGGCGCCGAGTACGAGATTGGCGGCACCGGCGGGGAGCCCGGCCTCCTCGAGCGCCTTCATCAGCAGGATCGAGGTGGAGGGCGTCAGCTCGCTGGGCTTGAGGACGACGGTGTTCCCGGCGAGGAGGGCCGGAGCGACCTTCCAACCCGCCTGCAGCAGAGGGTAGTTCCAGGGGGTGATGAGACCGCAGACGCCGACGGGCTCGTAGCTGACCCGGCTGAGCGCGTCGTCGCGGCCGGTGTCGATCACGCGGCCGGCGCTGGTGCCGGCGATGCCCCCGTAGTAGCGGAAGCAGGAGACGACGTCGGCGATGTCGTACTCGCTCTCCACCAGGCGCTTGCCGGTGTCGAGGGACTCGGCGCGGGCGACGTCCTTGGCATCGCGCTCGAGGATGTCGGCGGTGCGCAGCAGCAACGCGCCGCGCTCACGCTCGGGGGTGTGCGGCCAGGGGCCGTCGTCGAAGGCGCGGCGGGCCGCGGCGATCGCCGCCTCGGTGTCGGGGCGGGTCGCCTCCGAGACCGTCGCCACCAGCGTGCCGTCCGCCGGGCAGCGGATCTCCCGGTGACCGCCGGCCACCGGGGCGCGCCATTCTCCGTCCACGTACAGATCTGCCACGGCCGCGCCCTTCGAACCCGAATTCGTTGCGCATTGTGCATTGCATTGCTTGTGGTGGAACACCCTGGCCGACTCGACGGACGCCCGTCAAGGGGTCGGCGGATGCCGATTTCAGGCGGCCAGCCGGTCCAGCAGGGCACGGCGCCAGCGCTCCGTCTCGGCGATCTGGTTGAAGGTGAACAGGTGCAGGCCGGCCACGCCCGCGGACGGTCCGGTGAGCCTGTCCGCGCCCCGGGCGAGGAGTTTCTCGGGGGCGTACCCACCGGGTGCGGCGAACCGCAGGAACCAGGAGGCGTGCCGGGTGAGGAAGCGCGTCGACTCCCCCACCCCGATCTTCGCCGCCATGGACAGCAGCTTCGTCCGTTGCACCGGCCCGGCGACGCCCACGTACACGGGCAGGGTGACGTCACGGCGGCGGATCCTGGCGATCCAGTCGCCGAGGACGCCGGGGTCGAAACACAGGTTGCTGACGATGTACGTGGCGTGTGCCCGCTTGTCCCACATCGACTGGATGGTGATGTCGTCGTGGATGAGCGGGTGGCTCTCCGGATAGCCGGTGATCCCGATGTCCGCGAAGGGACTTCCCAGTTCACCGAGCCGGCGCAGCACCGGCAGCGCCGCGCCGTAGGACCCGGCGGGCGGGTCGGCGTCGCCCGCCGGCACGAAGAGGTCGTCGACGCCCGCCGCGCGCAGCCGCTCGGTCACGTCCTTCAGGTGCGTGTCGTCCCGCAGCAGGCGTGCGGGCACGTGCGGGACGACGCGGTAGCCGTGTGCCGTCAGCCGCTCGGTCAGGCCGAGCGTCGGCTCCAGCCCCCGGGCCGGCGACGCCGTGACCGTGACCACGACGTCGCGCGGCACATGTGCGAGGACCTTCTCCTCCGTCCCCCTCGCCGGCAGCACCTCGTAGCGGACGCGGGCGAACAGCGCGCGCAGCGCCTCGGCGCCCATGGTCTAGCCGGCCTGTTTCTGGGCGTCGCGGTGCCGGTAGTAGACGGCCTTGGAGGGCGGCAGCGGTTCCTTGCCGAGGATGAGGTCGGCCGCCTTCTCGGCGATCATCATCACCGGCGCATAGATGTTGCCGTTGGTGACGTACGGCATCACCGACGCGTCCACCACCCGCAGCCCGTCCAGACCGTGCACCCGCATGCTCAGCGGGTCGACGACGGACATCTCGTCGGTGCCCATCTTGCAGGTGCACGAGGGGTGCAGGGCCGTCTCACCCTCCTTGGCGACCCAGGCGAGGATCTCCTCGTCCGTGTCCACCGAGGGTCCGGGCGAGATCTCGCCGCCGTTGTAGGGGGCGAGCGCGGGCTGGCCGAGAATCCTGCGGGCGACACGGATCGCCTCCACCCACTCCCGTCGGTCCTGCTCCGTGGAGAGGTAGTTGAAGCGCAGCGCCGGCTTCTGACGCGGGTCCCTGCTCCTGATCTTCACCGAGCCGATGGCGTCCGAGTACATGGGCCCCACGTGCACCTGGTACCCGTGGCCGCCGGCCGGGGAGGAACCGTCGTAGCGCACGGCGATCGGCAGGAAGTGGAACATCAGGTTGGGGTAGTCCACGTCCTCGTTGCTGCGGGCGAAGCCGCCCGCCTCGAAGTGGTTGGTGGCCGCGGGACCCTTGCGCAGCAGCCACTGCAAGCCGATGAAGGGTGCGCGCCACTTCGCCATGTACGGCTGCACGGAGACGGGCTGCTTGCAGGCGTACTGGACGTACACCTCCAGGTGGTCCTGCAGGTTCTCGCCGACGCCCGGCAGGTCGTGGACGACGTCGATGCCGAGGGCGGACAGCTCGGCCGCGTTGCCCACGCCGGAGAGCTGCAGCAGCTGCGGCGAGTTGATCGCGCCGCCGCACAGGACGACCTCCCGGGCCCGGACCTGCTGCGGCGCGCCGCGCCCCTGCCGGTACTCGACGCCGACGGCCCGTTTGCCCTCGAAGAGGACCCGGGTGACGAGGGCGCGGGTGCGGACGGTGAGGTTGGGCCGCTTGCGCACGGGTTTGAGGTAGGCCTTGGCCGCCGACAGGCGGCGCCCGCGGTGGACGTTGCGGTCGAACTTGGCGAACCCTTCCTGCCGGTAGCCGTTGACGTCGTCCGTGGGCGCGTAGCCCGCCTGCTCGGTGGCCTTCAGGAACGCGCCGAAGAGCGGGTTGGTGGCGGGGCCGCGTTCCAGCACGAGGGGGCCGTCATGGCCGCGGAACTCGTCGTCCGGGTCGGCGGCCAGGCAGTTCTCCATCCGGCGGAAGTACGGCAGACAGTGGGCGTAGTCCCAGGTCTCCATGCCCGCGTCGGCGGCCCAGCGCTCGTAGTCCAGGGGATTGCCGCGCTGGAAGATCATGCCGTTGATGCTGCTGGAGCCGCCGAGCACCTTGCCGCGGGCGTGGTAGATACGGCGGCCGCCCATGTGGGGCTCGGGTTCGGACTCGTACTTCCAGTCGTAGAAACGGCTGCCGATGGGGTAGGTCAGCGCCGCGGGCATGTGGATGAACACATCCCAGGGGTAGTCGGGGCGGCCCGCCTCCAGTACGAGCACCCGGTTGCCGGGGTCGGCCGAGAGTCGGTTCGCCAGTGCGCTGCCGGCTGATCCACCGCCGACGATGACGAAGTCGTAGTGCAGGGGAGCCATGGTGCCTCGTCTCGCTCGCGCCGTTGATGTGCGCGCATGCTAGTACGGGTATCGCTATACGCACCAGGTTGCGAACAACGCAACTTGTAAGATCTTTGTGCACGCCGCGTTACTTGCAAGTGCGTTGTTTACTGCGCGTATAGTTCCGCTATGAGCAACTACAGTCCGGATACCGAAACACAGGGGTCATCGTCCGGCGGCGTGCAGTCCGTCGACCGGGCCATCAGCGTCCTCGAGATCCTCGCCCAGCGCGGCGAGGCGGGGGTGAGCGAGGTGGCCGGCGAGATCGAGGTGCACAAGTCGACCGCGTTCCGTCTGCTCGGCGCCCTGGAGGCGCGCGGTCTCGTCGAGCAGGCGGGCGAGCGCGGAAAGTACCGGCTCGGCTTCGGCATCGTACGCCTGGCGGGCGCCGTCACGGGACGCATCGACATCACCCAGCAGGGCCGGCCGGTCTGCGAGCGCCTGGCCGAGGAGATCGGCGAGACGGTCAACATCGCGGTGATGCAGGAGCACTACGCGATCAACCTCTACCAGGTGCGCGGCACGGCCGCCGTCACCGCGCACAACTGGGTCGGCCAGCTGACCCCGCTGCACGCCACCTCCAGCGGCAAGATCATGCTCGCCCACCTGCCCGCCAAGGAGCGCGCGGCGCTGCTCACGGAGACCGGCCTGAAGAAACTGACCCCGCACACGATCTCCGCGAAGGCGAAGCTGGAGAAGAACCTGGCCGAGGCCCGGGAGCGTGGTTACGCCTGGACGCTGGAGGAACTGGAGATCGGGCTGCACGCCATGGCCGCACCGATTCGCGACCGGGAAGGCCGCGTCATCGCGTCGATCAGCGCCTCCGGACCCTCCTACCGGTTCACCGAGGAGCGCATGCACGAGCTGGCTCCGGTGCTGGTCAAGGGTGGCGAGGAGATCAGCCACCGCATGGGATACCTGGGCTGAACGCACACGGTACGACCGCCGTACGGCCCGCGTTCGCCCCCCGCGCGGGCCACGGGCGCTCCTGCTCCACGTCACCGCGGCTGCCGTGTGCCGAGACGCTCCTGCACCCAGTCGTGGAAGGCCCCGATGTGGTGCTCGCTGGGCACGAGCACACCGCCCTTGGCGTACAGCCGTGAGCTCATCCCGGGCTGGGTGCGCTCGCAGGCGTCGAAGTCCTGGCGGTTGACCCGGTCGAAGAGCTCCACGGACCGGCTGACGTCCTTGCCGCTCTCCACGACGTGCGGCAGGTAGAGCCAGTCGCACTCCACGACGGTGCGGTCGACGGCGACCGGGTACATGCGGTGGAAGATCACGTGGTCGGGCACCAGGTTGATGAACACCTGCGGCCTGACGGTGATCGCGTAGTACCGGCGGTCCTGGTCCTCGCCCACCCCCGGGATGCGGTCCAGCCCCTCGGAGCCGTCGACGGTGAAGCCCTGGACGTCCGCGCCGAACTCGGCACCGTGGCCGACGTAGTACTGGGCGGCGTAGCCGTCGGCGAACTCGGGCAGCACCTCGGTGAGTTCGGGGTGGATCGTGGCGCAGTGGTAGCACTCCATGAAGTTCTCGATGATCAGCTTCCAGTTCGCCTTCACGTCGTAGACGATCCGCCTGCCCACCGAGAGGTTGTCGATGTCGTAGCGCTCGATCGACTCGACGTCGCCGAGGCGGGTGACCACCTCGCCGATGACGTCCTCCTCGAAGGAGGGTGGGTTCTCCGCCAGGCACACCCAGACATAGCCGAGCCATTCGCGTACGGCCACACTCACCAGGCCGTACTCGGTCCGGCCGACGTCGGGCATCTTGGTCAGGTTCGGCGCCGCGACCAGCCTGCCGTCGAGGTCGTAGGTCCAGGCGTGGTAGGGGCACTGGAAGGCGCGCCTGACCTCGCCGGTCCCGTCGGTGCAGAGCTTGGCTCCGCGGTGCCGGCATACGTTGAAGTAGGCGCGGACCGAGTGGTCACGGGCCCGGGTGACGAGGATGCTCTCGCGGCCCACGTCGACGGTGCGGAACGCGCCGGGCTTCGGCAGGTCCGCCGCGCGGGCGACGCAGAACCACATCGTCTCGAAGATGCGCTCCTGTTCCTGGGCGAAGATCGCGGGATCCGTGTAGGCGGAGCCGGGCAGGGTGGCGATCAGGCTGTCCGGCAGGCTGGTCGAGGTCACGGTGCACTCCTCGGGAAACGTCGTGGGTCGGTAGGTCACGCGCCGGGAAGAGCGGCTTCGGACGGCGTTGTGTCTGAAGGGGCCTTGCGTGTGGTGCGCACCGCAGGGCCGCGGATGTCGCGACCGCCGTGTCAGGACGCGGCGGTGGTGAACTGCTTGCGCCGGCGGGTGAACAGCCGCGGCTGGTTCATCCCGAGCACGGCGACGGGCCGGCCGGCCTGCCGGTAGACGGCGAGGAAGCTGCGGTCGTCGGTCGAGCCCTCCTCGACCGTGACCGTGTCGGCCCCGGCGGCGTGGCCGACGAACTGGATCTTGACGCCGTACTGGTCGGACCAGAAGTACGCGGGCCGGGGCGCGCCCGGTTCCGTCGCACCGTACGCGAGCAGCGCGGCGACGGCGGCGTCCGGCCGTTCCAGCGCGCCGGTCCAGTGCTCGATCCTGCGGTGGCGGCCGGTGTGCGGGTCGTACCAGTTGGCGCAGTCGCCCACGGCGACCACCCCGGCGACACTGGTGCGCCCGTCGGCGCCGCACTTCACGCCGTTGTCGAGCGCGATGCCGGACCCTTGGAGCCACTCGACGCAGGGGCGCGCACCGACCCCGACGACGACGGTGTCGGCGGGCACGCTGCGGCCGTCCTCCAGCAGTACCGCGTCCACCCGGCGCTCTCCCCCGAGCCCCTTGACCCCCACCCCGCACAGCAGCCGCACCCCGTGGTCGGCGTGGAGGGCGGAGACGATGCCGCCCATGGTCTCGCCGAGCGGTCCGGCCAGTGGGGTCGGCGCCGCCTCGATCACGGTGACGTCGAGACCGAGGGCGTACGCGGTGGAGGCGACCTCGGCACCGACGAACCCGGCGCCGATCACCACCAGCCGTCCGCCCCGGGCGAGGTCCTCCCGCAGGGCGCGGGCGTCGTCCAGGGTGCGCAGCACATGGACCCCGGCGAGACCTTCGGTGCCGGGCAGGGTGCGGGCCGCGGCCCCGGTGGCGATGACCACGCCGTCGGCGCGCACCTCCCGGCCGTCGGCGAGGCGGATCGCCCGCTCGGTGCGGTCGAGTCCGGTGGCGCGGGCACCGAGCAGCCACTCCGCCCGGAGTTCCTCGTCGTCCCGCTCCAGTGCCAGGTCCGCCTCGCCGACGGATCCGGCCAGGAACTCCTTGGACAGCGGCGGCCTGTCGTACGGGCGGTGGGGCTCGTCACCGATGACGACCAGCCGGCCGTCGTACCCCCGCTGCCGCAGCGAGCGCGCGGCCGACAGACCGGCCAGCGACGCGCCCACCACGGCCACGGTCCTCACGCGGGACCTCCGGCGAGACGGGCGGCGACGCACGGCGGCAGGTTGGGCGCGTCGGTGGACAGCCTGACGTGGACCATCCCGTCCACGACGACGACCTCGTGGGTGCGGACCGGGAGCTTGGCCGGGGGCGCGTCCACGGCTCCGGTCCGCAGGTCGAACTTCGAGGCGTGCAGGGGGCATTCGACCTCGCAGCCCTCCAACCAGCCGTCGGCGAGCGAGGCGTCCTGGTGGGTGCAGGTGTCGTCGATGGCGAAGAGCTCGCCGTCGTCGGTGTGGAACACCGACACGGGCGGGTCGATGTCGAGCCGATGGGCCTCGCCTCGCGGCAGATCCGCGAGACGGCACGCGGGAATCATCATGACACCTCGGTGCGTATAACGAAACGGATTGCGATTAGCGCAACGCCAGTCTGCGGGCGGCTCTGAAGCGTTGTCAAGGCATCCGAAGGCCGGTTTGCGCGGGCCGCGGCAGGGGTTTTCCGGGCATGCCGCAGCGACCGGGAAAGCCCAGGTGAACAGGGGTAACGCAAGCCCTGGCGGAGCGACGACGGCCCTGCCGCCGGTGCCGTCCACGGGGTCCGTCACCGGGGCAGGGCCGCGTCGTCGCCGGGTGGTCAGAAGCCGCGGTCGATCCACTCCTGCAGATGTGGCGCCTCGGAGCCGACGGTGGTGGCGTCTCCGTGGCCGGTGTGCACGACGGTGTCGTCCGGGAGAGTGAGGAGGCGCCTGCCGATCGACTCGACGATGGTGGGGAAGTCGCTGTACGACCGCCCCGTCGCCCCCGGCCCGCCGGCGAACAGCGTGTCACCGCTGAACAGCGCGGACAGGTCCGGGGCGTACAGACAGACGGCGCCGGGGGCGTGGCCCGGGGTGTGCAGCACGGTCAGCTCGGTCCCCGCCACCGCAATGCGCTGCCCGTCGCCCAGTTCGCCGTCGGGCAGCCGGCCCGGATGGGTCTGCTTCCACAGCGGCAGGTCGTCGGCGTGCAGCAGGATCGGGGCACCGGTCCGGGCGGCGAGGTCGGGCGCCGCGTCGATGTGGTCGTTGTGCGCGTGGGTGCACACGATCGCGCGCAGGGTGCGTCCGCCGAGGGCCCGCAGGATCGCGTCGGCGTCATGGGCCGCGTCGATGACGACCGCCTCGTCGTCGTCCCCCACGATCCACACGTTGTTGTCGACGTCCCAGGTGCCGCCGTCCAGCGAGAACGTCCCCGACGTGACGAGACGGTCGATCCGGGCACCGCTCGTCACAGGACCACCACCGAGCGCAGGACGTCGCCGTGGTGCATGCGCTCGAAGGCCTTCTCGACCTCGTCGAGGGCGATGGTCTCGGTGACGAAGGCGTCGAGGTCGAGACGCCCCTGCAGATGGAGGTCGATGAGCATCGGGAAGTCGCGGGAGGGCAGACAGTCCCCGTACCAGGACGACTTCAGCGCCCCGCCCCGGCCGAAGACGTCCAGCAGCGGCAGCTCCAGTTTCATCTCGGGGGTGGGTACGCCGACCAGCACCACGGTCCCGGCGAGATCACGGGCGTAGAAGGCCTGCCGGTAGGTCTCGGGACGCCCCACCGCCTCGATCACGACGTCGGCGCCGAAGCCCCCGGTCAGCTCGCGCACCGCGTCGACCGCGTCGGTCTCCTTGGAGTTGACCGTGTGGGTCGCGCCGAGCCCCTTGGCGGTGGCCAGCTTGCGGTCGTCGATGTCCACGGCGATGATCTTCGCCGCGCCGGCCAGGTTCGACCCAAGGACGGCCGCGGCGCCCACGCCGCCGCAGCCGATCACGGCGACGGTGTCACCGCGTCCGACGTTGCCGGTGTTGAGGGCCGCGCCGATGCCCGCCATCACCCCGCAGCCCAGCAGTCCGGCGACGGCCGCCGACGCGGCCCGGTCCACCTTGGTGCACTGACCGGCCGCGACGAGGGTCTTCTCGGCGAAGGCGCCGATGCCGAGGGCCGGCGAGAGTTCCGTCCCGTCGGTCAGGGTCATCTTCTGCTTCGCGTTGTGCGTGCTGAAGCAGTACCAAGGGCGCCCGCGCAGACAGGCCCGGCACTGCCCGCACACGGCACGCCAGTTGAGGATCACGAAGTCACCGGGCGCCACGTCGGTGACACCGTCACCGACCGCCTCGACCACGCCCGCCGCCTCGTGTCCGAGCAGGAACGGGAAGTCGTCGCTGATACCACCCTCGCGATAGTGCAGATCGGTGTGGCAGACGCCGCAGGCCTCGATCTTGACCAGCGCCTCCCCCGGGCCGGGGTCGGGCACGACGATGGTTTCCAGGCTGACAGGGGCGCCCTTGCTCCGCGCGACGACGGCACGAACCTGCTGAGACATGGCCACTCCTCGGCTGCCAGAGGGGCGAGATGTTGTCCAATGCGGTACGCATCTCGCGTTGCGCAACACAGCATCGCGGAGGCCGAAGCAGCGGTCAAGAATCCGTCGGGGCCTCTGTTCGGCCCCGGCCGGCAGCGACGAGGACGCCCGAGGTCCCGTGCGGCTAGGAAAGGTTGGCGATCCTGCTGCGCACCTTGCCCACGATCGTGGCCGGCAGCGTCGCGTAGCCCTCGAAGCTCAGTTCCTCCTGGCCCGTCGAGCCGGCGATGTACGTCAGGAACGCCTTGGTGGCGGGCAACGTCGCCGGCTTGTTGCCCTTGTCGCAGACGATCTCGTACGTGACCATGTCGATCGGGTAGGCGCCCGCGGCCCTGGTCCCGTAGTCGAGCTTCAGCACGAGGTCGCCGTCGGAGCCCGCGACGGTCGAACCGGCGATCGCCTTGGAGGACGTGATGACGCTGGCGTCGACCGGAGCGGAGGCTCCGGTGGCGATCGAGGCCGTGTGCACGTCGCGGGCGAGCGCGTACGTCAGCTCGACGTAGCCGATCGCGCCCACGGTCTTCCTCACCTGCTCGACGACGCCCGAGGAACCCTTGGCCGACTGGCCGCCCTTGGCCATCCACACCTTGTCGTGCCCGTACGACCAGGCGCTCGGTGCGGCGGCACTCAGGTAGGAGGTGAAGTTGTCCGTCGTGCCGGAGGAATCGGAACGGTGCGTCGCCCGGATCGGCGTCGACGGCAGCCTGGCACCGGGGTTGAGCTTCGCGATCTCCGGATCGTTCCACTTCGTGATCCTCGAGTCGAAGATCTTGGCCAGTGCGGGGGCGTCCAGGACCAGTTTGTCGACCCCCGGCAGGTTGAAGGCGAGCGCGATCGGGCCGCCCAGCGTCGGCAGGTGAACGGCCCGGCCACCTTGGGAGCAGACGCTCCTGGACTGGCCGATCTGTGCGGCGCTCAGCGCGGAGTCGGACCCCGCGAAGGCGGTCCTTCCCTTCAGGAAATCACTCTGGCCGGCACCGGAGCCGTTGCCCGCGTAGCTGATGCGGGTCCCGGGACACGCCCGCGTGTAGCTCCTGATCCAGATCTTCATCGCGAACTCCTGCGCCGTCGAGCCGGACGCCGACAGGGCGGCCGCCTCGCCGCACGCCACCCCGCCGGCACCGGTCGCGGCCGGCGAGGCCGGCATCGACGGTGTGCGGGCGGACCGGGAGCTGCCGGTCGACCCGCAGGCCGCCAGGAACAGGGCACCCGAGACCACCGCCGCGGCGACCGCCGGACCGCGCAGCCCCCGCTTCGGCTGGAGCATCACTCTTCGGCTCTCCTCCCTGGGGACCGCCAGGGACGGCCCGGCGCAAAGGTGTGACGCGGCGTGAACCGCTGACGACTATACGTAACCATTCGGTCGCTGTCCGTAACAGCCCGCGGTGGCCGCATTTCCCTCCCCCAGCGACCGATGAGTTCCGCCTCGCCGCGTCGTCTGCATGGATGATCTGCATGGATGAGATGACGAGGAGTGTGCACACCATGGACCAGGAGAACGTGAGCGCCACCCTGACCGTCGCCGCGCCCGTCGCGAGGGTGTTCGCGGTGCTGGCCGACCCGACGACCCATGCTGCGATCGATGGCACCGGCTGGGTTCAGGAATCCGTCGACCGGGCGCCGCTGACCGAGGTGGGGCAGATCTTCCGGATGGACATGTACCACGCAGGCCATCCGAACCGCGACTACCAGGTGGCCAACCAGGTGCAGGTGTTCGATCCGCCGCGCGCCATCGGCTGGCTGACCGGGACGGAGAAGGACGACGGTCGACTGGAGCTCGGCGGCTGGATCTGGCGTTACGACCTCACACCGCTCGGCCCGTCCGAGACCGAGGTCACGCTCACCTACGACTGGTCGGCGGTGCCGCGGTTCATCCGGGATCGCGGCATCCGGTTCCCGCCGTTCGGCCCGGAGCATCTCAGCAACTCGCTGCACCACCTGGCCGGGCTTGCCGTGATCCCGGAACCGGACCGACCGGGGTCCTAGAGGTCGAGGACGACTTCCGAGGCCGGTGTGCTGCAGCAGATGAGGACGGTGCCGGGTTCGGGCAGTTCGAGGGGTGGGGTGGTGTAGGTGACGTCGCCCGCCACGAGGTGGGTGACGCAGGTGTGGCAGACGCCGGTGCGGCACGACCAGCGGGTGGGGATGTCGCAGGCCTCGGCGAGTTCGAGGAGCGACGCGTGGACGGGTGACCAAGGGGCGGTGACGCCGCTGCGGGCGAAAGTGGTGAGGGGGCCGGTGCCCGGTGGACCGGCCGGTTGGTGCGGCCGGGTCGCGACGGTGGTGGTGACGCCGGGGTTGATGGCGGAGAGGGCCGTGAACTGTTCCGTGTGGATCTGCTCGGGGTTCAGGCCGCGCTCGCGCAGGAGGCCGGCGAGGTCCGCCATGAAGGCGGGGGGGCCGCAGAGGTAGGCGTCGGCGTCGACGGGCAGGCCCATGGCCGTGAGCGATCGCGCGGTCGGACGGCCCCGGGTGATGTGGGGCTCGTCGGCATGCGCGGCGGTCTCGGCGGTGTAGTAGATGTGCTCGTGGGCGTCGGGGAGTTGTGCCAGAAGGGCATGGGCCTCGTCCGCGAAGGCGTGGTGGGCGCGGTCGTGGGCGGTGTGGATCCACCAGACGGGGCGTGGGTCCCGTGCGGCGGCGAGTTGGTGGAGCATGGCGAGCACGGGAGTGGCACCGATCCCCGCGGAGACGAGGACGATCGGGCGGGTGCCTTCTTGGAGTACGAACGTTCCGCGCGGGCTGGCGATGTCCACGAGGTCGCCGGGGCGGAGCGTGGCATGGATGTAGCTGCTGACCTTGCCGTGGGCCTCATGCTTGACGCTGATGCGGTAGGTGCCGGCCGTGGGGGCGGAGGACAGGGAGTAGCTGCGCACCGCGGGGGCGGCGTCGCCGACGGGGAGACGGATGGAGAGGTACTGGCCCGGCCGGGCCTCGGGCAGGGGTGTGTCGTCGACGCTGTCGAGGTAGATCGACGAGACGGCGGGGGTCTCGGGGACGATGCGGGCGACCCGCATGGTCTTGAATCCCGGCCATCCCGGCACCTCCCGGGGCTGCTGGGTGCCGACGCGCTCGGCTGACCAGCCCGGTTCCTGTCGGGGCTGCTGGGCGGCGGCGAGTTCACGGAAGGACTGCTGCCACCCGGGACTGAGGGCAGGGATGTTCAGTGCTTTGCGCAGCTTCTCGGGGTCGCGGTCGGGGAGGTAGAGCAGTGCGTCGGTGTCGGCGACGCTGAGTTCTTCCGGGCCTTTGCGGGTGAGGGTGATCTCGTCGCCGGCCTGGACATGCCCCTCCGTGATGACGCGCAGGTAGAAACCCGGGCGGTGGTGAGCCACCAGCAGAGAGGCCATGGTGGGTTCACCCAGGCGCATGCCGACGCGGTAGCAGGTGACGCGGGGCTGGGTGACTTCGAACTCCGCTTCGCCGATGCGGTACCGGTCGCCGATGCACACGTCGTCGTCGGGCAGGCCGTCGACGGTGAAGTTCTCCCCGAAGACGCCGAAGGTCAGGTCGTCGCGGCCGAGCTGTTCCCGCCAGTACTGATAGGACTCCAGCTGGTACACGAGAACGGCGCGGATCTCGCCGCCGTGCCCGGCCAGATCCCCCTGGCCGTCCCCGTCGACGTTCAGCCGCCGGACCATGCGGGGGCCACGGACGGGCGCCTTCCAGGCTCCGGTGCGGACAGTCCGCCCCTGCCAGGAGACGTCCTTGGGCATCCCCACGTTGACGGACAGCAGCGTCGCCATCGCGGACCTCCTGCGGGGTCGCCGGCCGGCACAGCCCCTCGTGGCGCTGCGATCTGTGCGCTGAGGCCGATCCTAGTTCCCTGCCGGTGCCGCCGCGATTCCGTGATCACGCGGGGTGGTGCACAGGTTGTGTGCTTCCCCCTTCCTCTGCCGCCGGTCCGCCGCGGTGCGCGTGTTTCGTGCAGGGGAACGCGCGGATCGTGCAGGAGCGCACACGGACGTCCTTCGCATACTCGGTGGCTCAAGGAACCGACGCGACCTGATGACACGCGGAGGCAGAGTTCCATGCGGACGTTCGTCTACACATCCCACCCCGCTCGGGTGGTCTTCGGTGCCGGCACGGTCGGGCGCCTCGGCGAGGAGGTCGAGCGGCTCGGCTGCTCCCGGGTGCTCTTGTTGGCCGGCGGGTCCCGCGCGGCGGCTTCCGCCCCGGTCCGCCAGGCACTCGGTGGCCTGCTGGCGGCGGAGTTCCACGGCGCGGCCATGCACACCCCGGTGGAGGTGACCGAGCAGGCCCTCCAGGTGCTCAGGGAGTCCGCCGTGGACGGCATCGTCGCCGTCGGGGGCGGTTCGACCACGGGCCTGTCGAAGGCGCTGGCGCTGCGTACGGGACTGCCGCAGGTGATCCTGCCGACCACGTACGCCGGCTCGGAGGTGACCCCCGTCCTCGGCGAGACCCGGGACGGACGCAAGGTCACCCGGTCCTCTCCAGAGATCCTGCCCGAGACCGTCGTCTACGACGTCGACCTCACCCTCACATTGCCGCTGTCCCTGACGGTCACGAGCGGCGTGAACGCTCTCGCCCACGCCGTCGAGGCCCTGTACTCGGCTGACGCCGACCCGGTCACCGACCGGCAGGCCCTCGACGCGATCTCCCGCATCGCCCGGGCGCTGCCACGGCTGGCCGCCGATCCGGCCGACACGGAGGCGCGCGCCGACCTGCTGCACGCGGCCTGGCTCGCCGGGACCTGCCTCGCCGCGGTGGGTATGGGCCTGCACCACAAGCTGTGCCACACCCTCGGCGGCAGCTTCGATCTGCCGCACGCCGAGACGCACACGGTCGTCCTGCCGCACGCCATGGCCTACAACGCGCCCGCGGTGCCCGGTGTGATGCGCCGCATCGCCGACGCCCTGGGCGTGCCCGACGCCCCCAGCGGCGTGTACGACCTGGTCGCGTCCCTGGGCGGCCCCGCCTCGCTGCGCGACCTCGGCATGCCGGAGTCCGCCCTCGCCCGCGCGGCCGAGCTGGCCACCTCGACGCCGTACCCGAACCCACGGGAGCTGACGGCCGGCGGCATCGCCGAGCTGCTGGCGGACGCCTGGCACGGACGCCGCCCCGAGGGCCCCCCGTCCACGGGGGCCGAGCTGGCCCGTCTCACCGAACACGTCGTGGCCAGCTTCGCGCAGGCACCCGACCCGCGCGTCGGCACCCTGCTGAGCGACCTGGTCCGGCATCTGCACACCTTCGTCACCGACAACGACGTCACCGAGGCCGAATGGCAGTACGCCATCGACTTCCTCACCCGCACCGGAGAGATCTGCAGCCCGACCCGGCAGGAGTTCGTGCTGCTGTCGGACACGCTCGGCGTCTCCAGTGCCGTGGATCTGCTGACCAACTCCCGTACGCCGCACACCACTCCGTCCGCGGTGCTGGGTCCCTTCTATGTGGAGGGTCCGCCCGACACCCCGCACGGCGGCGACATCTCCGACGGGCTGCCCGGCACCCCGCTGTGGGTGGACGTACGGATCACGGACACCGCCGGCGATCCGGTCACGGACGCCGTGGTGGACGTGTGGCAGTCCAACGAGGACGGCTTCTACGACGTCCAGCTCCCGGATCTGGAGGGGCCGGTGCTGCGGGGGCGGCTGCGCACCGACGCCGAGGGGCGGCTCACGTTCTGGTCCATCCTGCCCTCGGAGTACCCGATCCCCGAGGACGGGCCGGTCGGGCAGATGCTCAAGGCGACAGGACGCCATCCCTTCCGGGCGCCGCACCTCCACTTCATGGTCGACGCGCCCGGCCACCGCCGGCTCGTCACGCAGCTGTTCGTGTCGGGCGGCTCCTACCTGGACAGCGACACCGTCTTCGGCGTCAAGGACGAGCTGATCGTCGACTTCACGCCGCAGACCGGCCCCGCCCCCGACGGCCGCCCGGTCGACGGCGAGTGGCGCCGGCTCGACTACACCTTCCGACTCGCCCCCCTGGCCGGATGCCCGAGGAGTGCCCGCCCATGACCATCACCCCTGCGCACGACACGTACGACACCGACGTCCTCGTCGTCGGCAGCGGCCCCGCCGGGGGTTCCGCCGCGCTGCTGCTCGCCACCTACGGCATCCGTACCCTGCTGGTGACCAAGTACGGCTGGCTGGCCAACACGCCGCGGGCGCACATCACCAACCAGCGCACCATGGAGGTGCTGCGCGACCTGGGCGTGGAGTCCGAGGCGCTGGCCGTCGGCAGCCCCTCCCACCTCATGGGCGACACGGTTCTGTGCACCGCGCTGACCGGGCAGGAGATCGGCCGCATCCGCAGCTGGGGCACGGGGCCCGCGTCGGCCACCGAGTACGCCTCGACGAGCCCCTGCGAGATGATCGACCTGCCGCAGACGTACCTGGAGCCGATCCTGGTGAACAACGCGGCGGCCCGCGGTGCCAAGGTGCGCTTCGACACCGAGTTCCTCAGCCTCACCCAGGACGACAGCGGCGTCACGGCGCTGCTGCGCGACCGTGTCCGGGGCGACGAGTTCACCGTACGGGCGCGCTACCTGATCGGCGCGGACGGCGGGCGCAGCACGGTCGCCGAGCAGCTCGGCCTGCCCTTCGACGGCCGTATGGCCAAGGCCGGCAGCATGAACATCGTCTTCAAGGCCGACCTCACCCGGTACTGCGCCCACCGGCCGAGCGTCCTGTACTGGGTGCTGCAACCCGGGGCGGAGACCGGCGGCATCGGCATGGGCCTGGTCCGGATGGTCCGCCCGTGGAACGAGTGGCTGCTGGTGTGGGGGTACGACATCGAGCAGCCGCCGCCGGAGGTCGACGAGGAGTCGGCGCGGCGGATCGTGCGTGACCTCGTCGGTGACCCCGGCCTGCCGGTGGAGATCACCTCCACCTCGCTGTGGACGGTCAACCACAGCCACGCCTCGGCGTACGCGTCCGGGAGGGTCTTCTGCGCCGGTGACGCGGTGCACCGTCATCCGCCGTCCAACGGACTCGGCTCCAACACCTCCGTCCAGGACTCGTACAACCTCGCCTGGAAGCTCGCGATGGTGATACGCGGCGAGGCCGGCGCCGAGCTGCTCGACAGTTACTCGGCCGAACGTGCCCCCGTCGGGCGGCAGATCGTCGAACGGGCCAACCTCAGCCGCGACCAGTTCGGCCCGATCTTCGAGGTGCTCGGCATCGGCGGTGGCGTCGGCCATGAGGCCATCGCGGAGGGGCTCGCGGCGATCGGCGCGCCGACACCCGAGGGCGCCAAGAAGCGACGTCTGCTCGAAGAGGCCATCCAGCTCAAGAACTACGAGTTCAACGCGCACGGCGTCGAGATGAACCAGCGTTACGTCTCCTCCGCGGTGCTTCCGGACGACGAGGTAGCGGCCGAAGTCTGGGAGCAGGACCGGGAGTTGGTGGCCCGGCCGACCACGCGGCCCGGCGCGAAGCTGCCGCACGCGTGGCTCGTCGACGCCCGGGGCGAGCGGCTGTCCACGCTGGACGTCGTCGGCGACGGCACCTTCACCGTGCTGACCGGGCTGTCGGGAGGTGTCTGGGACACGGCCGCGACGGCCTGCCGGGCGGACCTCGGTGTCCCGCTGCGGGTGGTGCGCGTGGGCGACGACACCTGCCGTGACGCGTACGGCGAGTGGAACCGGGTCGGCGGGATCGCCGAGGACGGCGTGCTGCTGGTGCGTCCGGACGGCTACATCGCCTGGCGTCGCGCCACCGCTCCCGAGAGCGCGCGTGCGGCCAAGGACGACCTGCTCGGCGCACTGCGCCGGGTGCTGGCCAGGTAGGAGAGACAGACGATGGACAAGGTGAGGGCCACGGCCGCGGAGGCCCTGGCGGATGTGACGGACGGACGGTCGTTCGCCGTCGGCGGCTTCGGACTGAGCGGCGTCCCCGAGGTTCTCATCGGGGCTCTTCACGAGAGCGGGGTGAGCGGTCTGTCGGTGGTGTCGAACAACTGCGGTGTCGACGGCCGTGGCCTCGGCATCCTGCTGGCCGCCGGCCGCATCGCCCGGGTCACGGGCTCGTACATCGGTGAGAACAAGGAGTTCGCCCGCCAGTACCTCATGGGCGAGCTGGAGGTCGAGCTGACGCCGCAGGGCACGCTCGCCGAGCGGCTGCGAGCGGGCGGCGCGGGGATCCCGGCCTTCTACACCCCGGCCGGCGTCGGCACGCAGGTCGCCGAGGGCGGACTGCCCTGGCGCTACGCCACGGACGGTTCGGTCGCCGTGGCCTCGCCGCCCAGGGAGGTGCGGACCTTCGACGGCGTCGACCACATCCTGGAACACGCCATCACCACGGACTACGCGCTGGTCAGGGCGGCGCGCGGGGACCGCCACGGCAACCTCGTCTTCCGCCGCGCGGCGCGGAACTTCAACCCGCTCGCGGCCATGGCCGGGCGCATCACCGTCGCCGAGGTGGAGGAGCTCGTCGAGCCGGGCGTGCTCGACCCCGACGAGGTCCATCTGCCGGGGGTGTTCGTGCAGCGTGTCGTGGCGCTCACCCCGGAGCAGGCGGCCGACAAGGGAATCGAGAAGAGGACGGTGCGCGAGCGATGAGCTGGACCAGGGACGAGATGGCGGCGCGCGCCGCGAGCGAGCTGAGGGACGGCGACTACGTCAACCTGGGCATCGGGCTGCCCACCCGGGTGGCCGACTTCCTGCCGGCGGGCGTCGATGTCGTCCTGCACTCGGAGAACGGACTGCTCGGAGTCGGGCCGTACCCGTCGCCCGACGAGGTCGACGCCGACCTCGTCAACGCGGGCAAGGAGACCGTGACCGTGCGGCCGGGAGCCTCCTTCTTCGACTCCTCGCTCTCCTTCGGCATGATCCGCGGCGGCCACATCGACACCGCCGTCCTGGGCGCGCTCCAGGTTTCCGTCCGCGGTGACCTCGCCAACTGGGCTGTCCCCGGGAGGATGATCAAGGGGATGGGCGGTGCGATGGATCTCGTGCACGGTGCCGGCCGGGTCGTCGTACTCATGGAGCACCTGACGAAGGACGGCGCCTCCAAGATCGTCCAGGAGTGCACACTGCCGCTCACGGGCCGTGGCTGTGTGGACCGGATCATCACCGACCTGTGTGTCCTCGACGTGACACCCCATGGGCTCGAACTGGTCGAGACGGCACCGGATGTGACGGTGGATCAGGTCACGGCACACACACCCTTTCCCGTCAGTCCTGCTGGGAGCGACCGATGATCGAGCAACCGCGTGACGTGTACGTCGTCGACTCCGTCCGTACTCCCTTCGGCCGCTATGGCGGCGCCCTGGCGGGTGTACGCCCGGACGACCTCGCCGCCGGTGTGCTGCGCGCGCTGGTCGAACGCAGCCCCGGCCTGGACCCCGCGCGCATCGACGACGTGCTGTTCGGCAACGCCAACGGCGCGGGCGAGGACAACCGCGACGTGGCCCGCATGGCCGTCCTGCTCGCCGGGCTCCCGGTCACCGTGCCCGGAGCCACGGTCAACCGGCTGTGCGGATCCGGTATGGAGGCCGTCGTCCAGGCGGCCCGCGCCATCGCCCTCGGCGACGCGTCCATCGCGGTGGCGGGCGGTGTCGAGTCCATGAGCCGCGCGCCCTGGGTGCTGCCGAAGCCGGAGCGGGCCTTCCCGGCGAAGGACCAGCAGCTGTACTCGACGACGCTCGGCTGGCGGATGGTGAACCCGCGGATGCCCGCCGAGTGGACGATCCCGCTCGGCGAGAGTGCGGAGCTCGTCGGCGCCAAGTACTCCGTCACGCGGGCGGCGCAGGACGCGTTCGCGCTGGCCAGCCACCGCAACGCCGCCCGCGCCTGGCGCGAGGGCCGGTACGCGGGAGAGGTCGTCCCCGTGGCCGGGGTGGACCTGAGCCGCGACGAGGGGATCCGGGACAACACCTCCCTGGAGGCGCTCGCCCGGCTCAGGCCGGCGTTCACCGCCGACGGCACGATCACGGCCGGCAACGCGTCGCCGCTCAACGACGGGGCGGCCGCGCTGCTGCTCGCCGACGAGGACGGGCTGGCGGCGATCGGGCGCGAGCCGCTGGCCCGGGTGCGGGCGGCGGCGGTCACGGGCATCGAACCGCAGTACTTCGGGCTCGGTCCGGTCGACGCCATCCGCAAGGTGCTCGCGAAGGCGGCGGTGGCTCCCGGCGCTCTGCACACGATCGAGCTGAACGAGGCCTACGCGGCCCAGGCGCTGGCCTGCCTGGCCGCACTGCCGGAGCTCGACCCCGAGGTCGTCAACCCGCGGGGCGGTGCCATCGCCATCGGCCACCCCCTGGGAGCGTCGGGCGCCCGTATCACCGGAGCGGTCGCGCACCAGCTGGCCGCGGCGGGCGGCGGCACGGGCCTGGCGGCGCTGTGCATCGGGGTGGGCCAGGCACTGGCCCTGGTACTGGAACGCTGAGGCGTGGCCGTCAGGGCCGCTTCAGCCGGACCGGCGCAGTGCGGCCGGAGTGGTGCCCAGCCGGGCGCGCATCACCCGGGTGAGGTGCTCCTGGTGGGAGAAGCCGCAGGCGGCGGCCACGTCCGCGATCGGGGTCCGGCCGGTGCGCAGCAGTCGGCACGCGGCCTCCAGCCGTAGCTTGAGGAGGAACTGGTGGGGCGACTGACCGGTGCTCGCCCGGAACCTCCGCGTGAACTGGCTCGGGCTCAGCGAGGCCGAGGCGGCGAGGTCCGCGATCGGCAGCGGTTCGGCGAGGCGCTGGTCCATGAGGTCACGGACGGCGGCGAGCTGTCGGCCGGACAGCCCGGCCCGGTCGGGTGGAGGTGCGGCCGCGCGGACCCCGTGGCGGCGTACGAGCTGCGCGGCGAGCATCCCGGTCAGCTGGTCGGCGTAGGTGCGGGCCGACGGCTCCCAGGAGCGGACCGTGCTCTCCAGCGCGAGCATGAGCTGTTCGGCGAGCGGGTCGCTGGCCCCGAGTTCCTCGGTCAGCTCCACGGACCGGCCGCCGTTCGCCTCGCGCAGGACGTCGTCCGTGAGGTAGGCGTGGATCGTGTCCAGCCGCCCGCCGAGCTCGACGGCGAGACTCCGGCCGGCCGGCTGCAGGAAGAGCCCACCGGTGGGGACCGCCCGTGACCGACGGTCCGCACCCTGCCCCCGCCGTACCGTGACGGGGCCGCTGAGGTGCAGGATCAGCAGGTGGGTGGGGGCCGGACCGAACGCGGCGCGATAGGGCTGCTCCACCTGCGCGGAGAGGTACAGCCGGTCCCAGCCGAGCCCTGAGCTGCTGTGTCGTGGCCGCACGCCGGGCCGGCGCAGGATGCCGACCGTGTCGGCCAGGCCGAGTTCCGTCATGGTGCGACCTCCCCACCGATATGGTTGAATGGTAAACCACGTGCCCGGTATCGAGAAGTGCCCGGATCGGGCGGGTGAAGTCCTCGGCCACCGGGAAGCACCGCTGTTTGCCGTCCACGACAAACGGGGAACTCTGGCCGGAGCCCGAACGCGTCCCGCTGCAGGAGGCACCGATGACGGACGAGCAGGACGACCGCTTCGACGTGGTGGTGCTCGGTGCGGGCCCCGGTGGCTACGTGGCCGCGATCCGGGCCGCCCAACTGGGCAAACGCGTCGCCGTCGTGGAGCGGAAGTACTGGGGCGGCATCTGCCTGAACGTGGGCTGCATCCCGACCAAGGCCCTGCTGCGCAACGCCGAGCTGGCGCACATCTTCACCCGTGAGGCCAGGACGTTCGGCATCCGCGTCGACGGACAGGTCACCTTCGACTACGGCGAGGCGTTCCGCCGCAGCCGCAAGGTCGCCGACGGCCGCGTCAAGGGCGTGCACTACCTCATGAAGAAGAACAAGATCACGGAGATCGACGGTCACGGCACGTTCCTCGACCCGCACACCCTCCAGGTCTCCGGCTTCGACGGCGACACCCGCACCATCGGGTTCGATCACTGCGTCATCGCCACCGGCGCCTCCCCCAAGCTGCTGCCCGGCACCCGGCGCACCTCCCGCGTGGTCACCTTCGAGGAACAGATCCTCGCCGAGGAGCTGCCGCAGTCCATCATCATCGCGGGCGCCGGCGCGATCGGCGTCGAGTTCGCCTACATCCTGCACAGCTACGGCGTGAAGGTCACGATCGTCGAGTTCCTGGACCGCCTCGCCCCGCTGGAGGACGCCGAGGTCTCCGCGGAACTCGCCAAGCAGTACCGCAGGCTGGGCATCGACGCGCTCACCTCCACCCGAGTCGACTCCATCGACGAATCGGGGCCCCGCGTCCGCGTCACGGTCACCGGCAAGGACGGCTCCCAGCAGGTCCTGGAGGCCGACAAGGTCCTCCAGGCGCTCGGCTTCGCGCCCAACGTGGGCGGCTGCGGCCTGGAGAACACCGGTGTGCGGGTCACCGAGCGCGGCGCGATCGACGTGGACGGCCGCTGCCGTACCAACGTGCCGCACCTCTACGCCATCGGCGACGTCACCGCGAAGCTGATGCTCGCGCACGCGGCCGAGGCGATGGGGGTGATCGCCGCCGAGACGCTCGCGGACGCGGAGACCATGGAACTCGACTACGCGATGATCCCGCGGGCCACCTTCTGCCAGCCGCAGATCGCCAGCTTCGGCTACACCGAGGCGCAGGCACGCGAACGGGGTTACGACGTCAAGGTGGCCAAGTTCCCGTTCACCGCGAACGCCAAGGCGCACGGCCTCGGCGACGCCACCGGCTTCGTGAAGCTGATCAGCGACGCGAGGTACGGCGAACTGATCGGCGGGCACCTCATCGGCCCGGACGTCACCGAGCTGCTGCCCGAGCTGACCCTGGCACAGCTGTGGGACCTCACCGTCCACGAGGTCGCCCGCAACGTCCACGCTCATCCGACGCTCGGCGAGGCGATCCAGGAGGCGGTCCACGGCCTGGCCGGACACATGATCAACCTGTGAGGGGCGGCCCCGGTCTCACCGGGGGTGCGGGGCCGTCCGGGTCGAGGCGGGCGGGTCCGGGGGCTCGGTGAGGTGCTCGGTTCCGCCCGGCGAGGTGCAGGCGTGCACCCCGGAGGTGAGCAGGACACAGGCCTTCGCCGTCGACGGGCTGGGGGCGCCGACCATCGCGCTGAACGTGTCGGTGTCGTAGTGGACCTTGTTCTGGTATGTCCGGCCTCCCTCGCCGACGACCCGGGCGATGTCGCCGGGGCGTCCCCAGCTGATCCGGGACCAGGCGGCCTTGCAGGCGTCGCTGTAGCGCAGCTCCACGTAGACCCCGGCCACCTTGTAGAGGGCGGACGTCCAGGCGTCGCCGCCGCAACCGGTCTGTTTGGGGTCCTTGCCGGCGCAGCCGTCCGCGAAGCAGTTGACGTCCAGTTGCCTCGTCGGGGTGTCCGTCCCCGGCGCGCTGTCCCGGCCGGCGTGCGCGTGGCGGCCCAACACGCCGAACAGGGCGGCACCTGACGCGGCGACGGCGGCCAGAGCGACCACGGCCCACAGCAGCCTCCGTCTGTCGGGGCGACGGCCCGGCCGGTCCGCGGGCGGCTCCTCGGCCTGTGCTGGAGCGGGTGGTTCGGGCTGCCGGATCGGTACGTCGCGGGGGGCCTGGGCCTCGCGGTCGTGCCACGCCGCGTTCGCCAGTTCCCACAGTGCCATGAGCCGGGCGGGGTCGGCGTCGGCCAGCTTGCCGAGGGAGGCCACCGCGTGCTGCGGCGGCATGGCCTTTCCGTTGAGGTAGCGCTCCCAGGAGGACCTGCTGTGCGGAGTGCACCCGGCGAGGGCGGCGAGGCTCAGCCCGGCGCGGTCCTTCAACCCCCGTAACTCTGCCACCAGATGGCGGACGTCCGAGGCGAGACCGTCGGGCAACGGCTTCCAGTCGGTCAAGCACGCCCCCCGTGGACCCGTGCGTACTGTCGGACACTGCCCTCCCCACGGTATCCACCGGGACCCGGACCGGAACCGCGGTTTTGCGCAATTCGGCGTGGCGACGGCACAGTTGGCGTTATGACGATGTCATGGGCATCGGGACCGCGGCGCGCGCCGCACTGTGCGTACTGGCGCTGGGAGTGGTGTGCGCCGGGGCCGGCGGCCCACGGGATCACGGGCCCGGCGACCGCCGTGACGACGTGCTCCTCGCCGCCGGGCTGCCCACCGCGCCGCAGCTGGCGGTCGGCCGCACCCGGCGCAGCGACGTGATCGGGCTGTGGCAGAGCATGCTGTGGGCCGACGGGTACTTGGCACGTTCCGGTGTGACCTGCACCTATGACGAGGCGACCGCCGGCGCCACCCGCGTCTGGCAGAGCAACCACCATCTGTCGGCGGACGGGATCGTCGGGACGGCCACCTGGGGCGCGGCGGAGCAGCGCATCGCCGCCACGGGCCCATGGACCGTCTACCAGGGCGAACGCTTCGGTCTTCCGCTCCGCCCGGACACCGACGGCGCGTACGAGGTCTACGACGCCGGGCGGTTCCGCCGGCTGCGCACGGATGCCGTCACCCTCACCCGCTGCCGGTGACGGCGTCGATCCAGCTGTCGTACCGCGCGACGCCCAGTTGGCGGCCGTCGACGACGACCGTGGCACGCGCCGCGTCCGGCCCGTTCCCCACCATCGCGGTGTACGCCCCGCCCGTGGCGGCCCGTTGCTCGTCGCCGCCGCTCGTGGCGATCCGTAACCCGGCCGTACCCGCGGGAGTCTCGACCTCCGCCCAGCTCGCCATGCAGCCGGGGCTGAACTGGAGCGTCAGGACGTGGCCGTACGCGCGCAGCCGGTGGACAACGACACCGTCGCGATCACACTTCTCCCGGTACGGATCCAGGCCCCGGCAGCCGCCCGACCGGCAGGCGGCGCCCGTCCGGTCCACCGCGCTGCGCAGCGGCCACGGCCAGGCGGGTGCTCCGGCGGGAGCTCCGTCCGGCGGGCGGACGGCACCGGTTCCGGTGTCCCACGGCCGGGCCAGCAGGAGGGCCGCGAGCAGCGAGCAGGCCGCGGCGACGGCGAGCCAGACGCCCGCGCCCGGCATCAGGATGCCGCGCGAGGACCACCGGCCCTCCGTCGGCGGTGCGGCGGCGACCGGGGTGTCCGGGTGCTCCGAGCGCCCCGCCCGACGCTTCGGGGCGGTCGGCGGGACGGGCTCACCGGCCGCGCCCCCCGGCGTCCAGGCGTGGGCTGCCGATTCCCACAGCACGCGCAGGTACTCCGCGTCGGCCTGCGCCAGCCGTCCCAGCCCCTCGACCGCCGACCAGGGAGGCAGTCTCCGGCCGTTGAGGTAGCGCAGCCAGGAACTGCGGCTGTAGCCGGTCTTCGCGGCGACGGTCGCGGTGGTCGTCTCGCACCGGTCCACGTACTGGCGCAGTTCTCGCACCAGCCGGACCACCTCGGCGGGCAGGTCTCCTCGCAGCGGCTGCCAGCGTCCCACGACGGCGCCCCCCTTTCCGCGCGGCCCACTATCTCACGGCCGTCCCGTCCCACCGCCCGACCGCCGGGTTTTTCCGCAGGTCAGGGGATGGGTGATCCCGGGATTGACGCATCTTGCCGACAGCGCCGGCCGCTGCCCTGCGCCCGCTGCGGACCCAGGGCCGGCATCCGCGGGAGTCCCCCGGTCCTCCGCTCGGACCCGGCTGGGCGTCCTGCACGCCGCGCCCGCCCACGCCCTCGCCTGACGTGAGAGAGGACGGGATCGGTGTGAGACTGGGCTCGGAAGGGGTGATCGCCGTGCCGGAGCCACCGCGCGCCTCCTCCGGTCCTGACACCGCCGTCGACGAGATTCGGCTGGAAGAGCTGATCATCAGGGCCCAGACCGCCCTGCCGGTCGAACTCCCCGCCCTGGCGAACCGGTGCGCCTCGTCCCTCGGTCTGGAGAGCGCGCAGATCTACCTCGTCGACCTGCAACAGCAGCTGCTCGTACCGCTCGACAAGGCCATCGAGCCGTTGCCGGTGGACCGCTCCTCGGCCGGCCGGGCGTACCGCACGATCCGCCCGCGGGTGACGGAGGCCGACGACGGGGTGATCGTCTGGCTGCCACTGGTCGACGGTGCGGAACGGCTGGGCGTGCTGGCGGTGCGGACTGCCTCGCTCGACGAGGTCCGGATGCGCCGCAGCCGGATGCTGGCCCATCTGTTCGCCATGCTGATCACCTCCAAGCGCGCCTACAGCGACTGGCTCGCCGCCCGCACCCGCACCTCGCCCATGAGGTTGCCCGCCGAGATGCTGCGGGCCTTCCTGCCCCCGCACACCGTCGGCAGCAGCAGATGCGTCTCGACCGCGGTCCTGGAACCGGCGTACGACGTCGCCGGCGACGCCTTCGACCACTCGGTGGTCAAGAACGTGCTGCACACCATGATCCTCGACGGCATGGGTCACGATCTGATCGCCGGCCTGACCACGTCCGTCGCCATGGCGGCGGCGCGCAACGCCCGCCGCTGCGGTGGCGGCCTGACCGACGTCGTCGGTTCCGTCGACAGGGCGCTCTCGGAGTGGTTGCCCGACCACTTCTGCACCGGCGTGCTGTGCCGGCTCGATGCCGAGACCGGGGTCCTGCACTGGGTCAACTGCGGTCATCCCGCCCCGCTGCTGATCCGTGCCGAGCGGGTGCTCGCCGGAGCGCTGGACAGCCCTCCGCAGCCGCCGATCGGCCTGACAGGCCTCCTCGCCCCGGCGGCCCGGCAGGTCCACGAGACGATCCTGGAGCCGGGCGACTGCGTCCTGCTCTATACCGACGGTGTCGTGGAGGCCCGCGACGCGGACGGCGCGGAGTTCGGCCTCGACCGGTTCACCGACTTCATCATCCGCTCCTCCGCCGCCGGACAGCGCCCGGCCGAGGTACTCCGGCTGCTCATCCACGCCATCCTCGACTACCAACGCAACGAGCTGCGGGACGACCTGACCATCCTGCTCTTCGAATGGCGCCCGCAGCACTGACACGCTCCGGCCGGCAGGGAGCCGACGATCCGGGCTTGATGGCACTGCGTTCCCTCAGCAGAACCCGGCCGTGTGCCCACGGCCCAGCCGCCTCGACAAGCACGTGGTACTGAGTACCTTCCCTAGCGGCACTGAGTGCCATAGAGTGGTGCGGGCACTCCGCTGCCCCACAGCACAGCCCGTCGAGAACCACGAGGAGAGCCGGCGTGAGCTTGAGGATCGTTGTCACTGTGAAGTACGTGCCCGACGCCACTGGCGACCGGCACTTCGCCGATGACCTGACCGTCGA
>NZ_JBEZMO010000053.1:0-33555 GCF_040652655.1 Streptomyces sp. NPDC048191 | reverse complement strand
TGAAGTCTATAATCGAGTTTTCATGTTATGTTAATGGAGTTCAGAAGTGTGATGTTCAGATCTAACCGCCTGAGCGGTGGGCCCCCCGGCGCGCTGTCGCGGCGACGACGGCGGTCGGCCGCCCGGCTACCACTGATAGGGCTTGTACACCGGCATGCACTGCCCCTTGTCGGCACCGTTGATGGCGTCGGCGTTGCTGGGCAGATCACCGGCCTTCGGCTGGGACTGCTTAGGGTAACTCGTACCCGTGCGCCAGTCGGCGCCCACCACCACGGTGACGCCGGACACGCCGGTGGACCTGGTCACGGAACTCGCCGGAAGCCCCAGCGCCTTGGCGACGGCCTGCGCGTCCCCCTCGAGAGCCGCGCTGGGGTACCGCACCAGGGTCGTGCTCTCGGACAGTCCCGTGGCAGAGGTGTCGGCCGCCGCCCTGGCGTAGCCGTGCTGGGCGAGCACGCCGGCGACGTCCTTGGCCCGCAGGGGCACCGGGGCCGTCGTGGAGTCCCCGGTGGCGTTCTGCACGAGCACCCCCAGCTGACCGGCGGGCACCGAGGGGGTCCTGGCCGGTGCGGCCGACGCCGTCTTCTTCTTCGCGTTCGCGTCCGCCTTGCCGTTCTTGTCGAAGGGCACGTCGTCGCGGAGCATCTGCCACATCTTCTCGGCGTTGGCGCCGTCCGGGACGGCGTGCTCCTTCGGGGCCTCGGGGTCCGGCACCCAGGGCATCGTCGTCATGGTGATGCGGTCCGTCGGCACCGACTTGAGCTGCATCCCCAGGTCGTACAGCTTCTTGACCGAACCGAGCTCCCGGGAGACCTGCAGCGACTTGGTGGCCGCCTCGGCCAGGTCCATGAGCTGGCCGCTGTCGGTGAAGACGTTCTCCTTCTTCAGCTTGCGGAACATCGAGTTCAGGTACATGTGCTGGGCCCTGGCGCGCAGCGGGTCACTGCCCCAGGCGTGCCGCGTGCGCAGCCACTGCAGGGCCTGCTCGTGCTGGATGTTCCACGTGCCGGCCCGCAGTTTCAGGCCGGAGCCGCCGGGCTGGTCCGGCGTCGGCCGGTCCCAGACGTTCTCCTTCACGCAGACGTCGACGCCGCCGATGGCGTCGGCCATGTCCACCACGCCCGCGAAGTCGACCATCATCCAGTGGTCGATGTAGACCTTGGTGAGGTTCTCCCAGGTGGCCACCGTGCAGCCGGGGCCGCCGCGGCCCAGCGACGTGTTGATGAGGGCGTTGACCGGCGCGTACGTCTGACCCGTCTTGGGGTCCCTGCACCGGGGGATGTCGACCCGGGTGTCGCGCGGGACGCTGACGAACGCGGCGCTCTTGCGGTCCGCGGAGAGGTGGATGAGCATCTGCACGTCGGCGTGCGGCGGGGTGCCGCGGTTCTCCCGGGCGCCGCCGAGCTTCACGTCCTCGTCGCTGTTACGGCTGTCGGAGCCGATCAGCAGGATGTTCATCGGCGTCTGCCCGGCCGCGTTCGGCTCCGGCTTCTTCGCCTTGGAGTCGCCGCTGAGGAGCTCGCCCTTGCGGATGTTGCCGTTGAGGTGCTGAAGGTAGAGGTATCCGGCGCCGGCCGTGCCGAGTATGACGACCGCGAGCACGGTCGCGGACCAGCGCAGCGTGCGCCGTCTGCGCCGGCGCCGATCGTTCTTCGAGCCGCCGCCCCCGCGTCGTCGGCCGCCGTGTTCCGCGGGTGCCTCCGGCGCGTTCGGGGCACGGCGGCCGCGTGGCGCCGTCCCGTGCTCCGAAGGAGCCGCTCCCCGCACGTTGCTCCGCGTCAACTCCGTGCCCCCCGCCCTGTAGGTCATGTGACGGGCCCGTCCCGCCCCCGTTAGACGCACGACGGACCCATAGGGTTACCTCTGGGGCGGAACCCGACTTCGCCCGGTGTGGAATCATCCGCGCGCGGAGCCCCGGCCCGGCCGCCCGGCCGCACGTGATCTTGGTCGCGCGGTCATGTTCCCGTAGCCGGGTAAGAGCCGCCTGAGAGACCCACCGGCCGGGGCACCCGTGCCGCCGGCGGTGCCCCGACCGAGCGGAGCGTGATCGCGGGCACCGCCGCCGTGGCCGGGCTCAGCTGGCGCACTTCACCTTGTCCGCCGTGGACTTGTCGACGTCCGGCGCCTTCGACGGAGCGGTCATGGACACGCCCGCACCCTTGAAGTCCTTGCCGAGGGTCAGCGTCATCGCCGGCAGTCCCTGGGAGTTGGTCACGCTCTTGCCGGGCTTGAGCGCGGAGCCGGACAGACCCATGAGATGGGCCAGCTCCCGCGCCTGGGCCGCCTGGTCGGGCGCGTACTCGAGCGTGGTCCTGCCCAGCTGCGCCGGCGCGTTGCCCGCGTTCTCCGACTTCAGCACGCCCTCCTTGTTCTGCAGCCAGTCGAGGGTCTCCTGCGCGCTGCCGGCCTGGGCGCCGCCGTTGAGGATCCGCACCCGCACGTCGGACGGTGCGGACCTGCTGCCCTTCAGGCGCGCTGCCTCCGCGTCCTTCTCCGCCTTCTGCTTCTTCTTCACCTCGGTGAAGGAGACGTCGTTGGTGATCGCGTCGAACACCGCCGGGGCCAGCGCCGGGTTGACGATCACCGTCTTGTGGTACTTGCCGTCCGCCGGGTTGTCGAGCACGGGCACCGTCACGAACGAGATGTTCTTCGTCGGTACCTTCTTCAGCTCCAGCGCGATGTCCTTGAGCGTGCTCACCTTGCCGATGCCCTTGTCGACGGTGAGCGCCTTGGTGGCCGCCTCTGCCAGGTCGAGCAGCTTGGACGGGCTGCTGAGGGTGTCGCTGGAGGTCATCTTGCGCATCAGCGACCCCATGAACTGCTGCTGCACCTTGATGCGGTCCAGGTCACCGGCGTTGCCCCAGCTGTGCCGGGTGCGGACGAAGGCCAGTGCCTGCTCGCCCTCCACCTTGGACGGGCCGGCGGGCAGTCGCAGATGGGACTCCTTGTCGTTCACCGCGTGGGCGAGGCACACATCGACGCCGCCGACCGCGGTCGTCAGCGTCTTCACCGCGTTGAAGTCGACCATCACGAAGTGGTCGGGCGTGATGCCCGTGACCGCCTTCACCGTGCGCATCGTGCATCCCGGGTCCCGGCCCTCCTGGCCGAGGCTCTCGTTGAAGCGCACCTGCTGGGACCCGGGGATGACCTTGGTCGAGCCGTCGGTCTGCTTGGTCGGGCAGTCCGGCACGTTCACGACCAGGTCGCGCGGAATGCTCAGCGCGGTCGCGTTCGTCCGGTCCTTCGACACGTGCAGCAGGATGTTGGTGTCGGCGTGTCCGACGCTGTTGGCGTCGCCGTACCCCTCGTTGCCCTTTCCGGTCCGCTTGTCGGTGCCGATGATCAGGATGTTGAAGGCGTCGTCCTTGCTGAAGCCGCTCTTGCCCGCGCTGCCGATGTCCGTCGTGGTGACGTTGCCCTCGAGATGCTTGAGGTAGAGGTAGCCGGCCGTGCCGACGGCGACCAGGACGAACGCCGTACCGCCGGCCGTCCACGCCAGGACCTTCTTGACCTTCGACTTCTTCTTCACCGGCCGCCGTGCCGCCCGCCTTCCCTGCGGCGGCTCCGGCTCGGCCCCCCGGCGCCGGCCCGACCGCGGCGGCGGCACGTCGCCCTGGCGTACCTGACTCGTCTCGCGAGTCCCGCCGGGCGCCGAGCCCCCCCGCCGGCGGGGCGCACCGGCATTGTCCCGGCGAGCCGGTCTGCGGGGACCGGGAACCGATGACTGCGGTGCGGAAGGGCCCAGTCGCAGTTCGTATTCGCCGGTGTCCGGGTTGAGTACCCACTGGTCTGCGGGGTCGATATTGTCCGCCCGCCCACGGCCTTGCGCGTCCACGGTTGTCCGAATCCTCCGTTGGGGCCACGCGGCGCCTTCCCCCTCAAAGGCGCTCGGGTCTCGGTGAAACAGTGCACGACCCCAGGACGGACCTCGCGGCCAGGTGCACCGGATCGCTCACACTATCCGCCCAGTTCAGCGTTGAGCGACGCCGGTGACAAATTCTCCCTGCCTACAACTGGGCAATCCGGCTCATTTCCTGGAGGGAAGTTCCGCGACTTGATGTGCGGATTACCCACAGGTGCGTTCGGCGGCGGTGTTCCCGCGGAACGTGGGCGCCGGGGAGGCGTCGCCCTTCGAGGGGGAAGAACCGACCACGCCGTCCGTCCCCCCGCCCGTCTCCGCGGCCTCCTGCGGCGTGTTCCGGGCCACCGCCACGGGCTGGTCGGCCCGCAATCGCGCGAAGAGCTTCTCGGCCTCCGGCTCCACGAGTTGGTCACGATTGGCGTCGTAGACGTACGACTCCCTCGGCACCGTCAGGAACTGCACCTGTTCGGTGGGGATGTCGCGCAGTCCGCGCACCAACTGGTACATCCCTCGCAGACTGGCCAGCTCCGGATCGGTGGTCAGCGCGGAGGTCGCCGCGTCCAGCACGGGATACAGCTTCACCGGGTTCAGCAGGACGTCGTTGCTCTGCGTCTTGTTGACGAGCGCGGCGAGGAACCGCTGCTGGCGTTCCATGCGTTCGGTGTCGCTGCCGTCGCCGAGCGACTTGCGGGCCCGGACGTACCCGAGCGCCTGCTCCCCGTCGAGCTCCACCTTCCCCGCGGGCAGCTTCAGCTTGGCGGCTTTGTCGTCGACGGGTTCCTTCAGGCAGACCTGGACGCCGTCGACGGCGTCCACCATCTCCTTGAACCCCCTGAAGTCCACGACCACGTGATGGTCGATCCGGATGTCCGTCAGCTTCTCGACGGTCCGGATCGTGCACGCCGAACCGCCCACCTGGAAGGCGTGGTTGAACATCGCGAACACCGGCTGGCTGCGGCTGCCGTCCGCCTGCCGGCAGCCGGGGATGTCCACCATCAGGTCCCTGGGCAGCGACACGGCGGTCGCGCTGCGCCGGTCGGCGGCCAGATGCAGCAGGATCGTCGTGTCCGAGCGCTCGCTGCCCAGGTCCCGTCCGTACTCGCCGTTGCCGCTCCCGGCCCGCGTGTCGGACCCGATCAGCAGGATGTTCTGCGCGCCCCGCACCAACTCGGTGGGCCGCTCCCGTTCGTAGCGTTCCAGCTCGCGGGCGGCCGCGTCATCGGCGGTGATGTTGTTGCTGAGCTTGGCGTAGAGGGCCCAGCCAGTGCCCGCGGCCGCCACGACGAGCACGGCCAGCCCGAGCGCCGTCCCCTTCGCCCACCGCCGCCGGCGCCGTCGCCGGAGCCCCTCCCCGGTGGCCGACGCCCCGCGACCGGGACCGAGGGCCTTGCCTGCGGTATCGGTCACGGGCGGGGCACCCCCTCACGGCGTACGAGCGTCACGGCCTCTCCTACGACCATGGCGGGGGAGGGCAGGGGAAGCGCCCTGTACTACTCCGGATGGGGGACGGCCGTGCCGCTCAGCTCCGGATGGGGGACGGCCGTGCCGCTCAGCGGCGCACCGCGGTCACCCGCTCGCTCTCGATCCGCTCGGCGAGACCCTCCTCGTCCAGCCGGTCGAGGTTCCTGCACAGCACCACGGACCCCCCGACGGCCAAAGGCGCGTACAACCCCGCGCCGACCCCTTCCCAGGTGTCGTACGACAGCCCCGACAACACTCGCGACCCGGGCCCCGTCAGATCGAACGAAGGCGCGTCCGCGAGCGCCCGCTCGACGACCTCGGCCCCGCTGAGCTCCGCCCCCGCGACGATCAGCGCCGGTTCCTGCGCGTCCACCGGAGCGAACGGCGCGAAGCGGTCCCCCTGCCCCGGCACTTCCACGGCGTAGTCGGTGAACCCGTCCGGCGTCCGCGGGAACCGCCCGCCCAGCGGCCGCAGCGCCAGCGCCACCCGCTCACCCCGGCACGCCCGAGCCGCGTCCAGCGTGTCCGGCCCGCTGACGACCACGTCGGCCGCGGACGGATCCCCGCCCAGGTCGGCCACCGCGCCCACCGACGAACAGGCCAGCAGCCACACCGCCGTCTGCCAGTGCGCGGGCAGCAGCAGCGCGACCCGGTCGCCGGGTCCGGCGGACAGGTCGCCCTGGAGGAGATTCGCGGTCTTGGCCACCCAGTTGGCGAAGGTGGCCACGGACAGTTCGACGCGCTCGCCCGTGGCGTCGTCGTAGAAGGTCACCAGTGGGCGGCCGGGGTCCGCGGCGAGCGCGGAAGCCAGCAGGTCGGCAGGGGTGCGGTCGGTGGCGTTCACCCGGGACAGGGTACGCGCGGGCGGGTGCGCGCGGCGTGCGGTGGGGCCACCGGTCGTTGACCCCGACGGAAAGGTGCCGCCCCAGGGTGCGTCGGCCGGTGCGGGGCAGGCCGCGCGTCGGGCCGCGCCCGCGGAGCGTCACGCGCCGCGGCCGGGGGCGGGCGAGTCCACACGGCATCGGGCATCAACTGCGCCTGCGCGCAGGCCCCCTCCGTCATCCGCAGTATCCACCGCTACCACGTCGAGAGCATGAGCCCGCGGGACATCGGCTACGACTTCCTCGTCGACAAGTGCGGGACCGATTACGAGGGCCGGGCCGGCGGCGCGGCGAAGACGGCCGTCGACGCACACACCCCCGCTTCACCAGCGGCAGCATGGGCATCGCCGTGATCGGCACGTATGGAACGCAGGGCGCCACGAAGCCGTCGAGCGCCGCCGTGACGGCCGTCGCCCGGCTCACCGCGCGCAACCCCGTGCTCCGCAGGGCCGATCCGCGGGTCAGGACATATCTCACGCCGGACGGTGGCAACCTCTACCCCAAAGGTAAGAAGGTACGACTGAACGTGATCTCCGGCCATCGGGACGGGTTCGCCACCGAGTGCCCGGGCAAGTGGCTTTGCGCCAGGCTCGGTACGGCCCGTTCCGGCGCGGCGCGCCACCAGGGGCGCCGAGCCCGGCCGGGGTGTGCGCTCAGCGCCGTCATCGGGGGACCCGCCGTCTCATACCGTTCTCTCACCGATCTCGTGGGAAACGGCGTGGTTGTCAAGGGTGCCGCCGCTACGGTCTGCATACACTGACCGGCCGAAACGAGTGAAACGAGTTAGTTCGGCCGGTCCCGGCAGGAAGCAGAGACGACAGGTGACAGAAGCGATCCTCCTGGTCGGCGGCAAAGGCACCCGGCTGCGTCCGCTCACGGTGCACACGCCCAAGCCCATGGTCCCCGCCGCCGGGGTGCCGTTCCTCACGCACCAGCTGGCGCGTGCCAAGGCGGCCGGCGTGGACCACATCGTCCTCGCCACCAGCTATCTGGCCGAGGTCTTCGAGCCGTACTTCGGCGACGGCTCCTCCCTCGGCCTGCACATCGAGTACGTCACGGAGGAGGAGCCGCTCGGCACGGGCGGCGCCATCCGCAACGTCGCCTCGCGCCTGCACTCCGGCCCCGACGAGCCGGTGCTGATCTTCAACGGTGACATCCTGACCGGCCTGGACATCAGGGCCCTGGTGGACACCCACGAGTCGACCGGCGCGGACGTCTCCCTGCATCTGACGAAGGTGACGGACCCGAGGGCCTACGGGCTGGTCCCCACGGACGAGTCCGGCCGCGTCCTCGCCTTCCTGGAGAAGCCGCAGACGCCGGAGGAGATCGTCACCGACCAGATCAACGCGGGGGCGTACGTCTTCCGCCGCTCGGTCATCGACACGATTCCGCTGGGCCGCCCGGTGTCGGTGGAGCGCGAGACCTTCCCCGACCTCCTCGCGGCGGGCGCCCACCTCCAGGGCATGGTCGACTCCACGTACTGGCTGGACCTCGGCACCCCGGCGGCGTTCGTCCGCGGCTCGGCCGACCTGGTCCTGGGCCGCGCCCCGTCCCCGGCGGTGCCCGGCCGCTGCGGCGACCGTCTCGTCCTTCCTACGGCCACGGTCGCGCCGGACGCCAAGCTGACCGGCGGCACGGTGGTCGGCGAGGGCGCGTTCGTGGCCGAGGGCGCCCGGGTCTTCGGCTCGACCATCCTTCCCGGCGCGGTCATCGAACCCGGTGCGGTCATCACCGACTCCCTCGTCGGCACGAGGGCCCGCGTCGGCGAACGGACGGTCCTCACCGGCGCGGTCATCGGCGACGGCGCGGTCGTCGGTGCCGACAACGAGCTCCGCGAGGGCGTACGCGTGTGGTGCGACGCCCGCATCCCGGCGGGGGCGCTCCGCTTCTCCTCGGACCAGTAGCCGAAAGGGCACCCCGGGGACGCCGCCCCACGCGCGGCCGCGGCCCCGGGGCCTCCGTACGTTCAGGGCCGCCGCTGCCGGTTCCTCACCGGGGCCGCGTCGTGGCCCTTCGCGCGGTTCCCCGCGCCCCTGCGGAGCGCTCACCCTCCACACGCAGTGCGCGCGGTCGTGCCGTTGGGGCGGTACCCACCCGGCAGGGGCGATCGCACGCGCCCCAGCCGCAGCCGAGGCCACGCCTCAAAGCAACCCGATGTCCACCCGAGGCATCTTCGGTGCGCGCCGCGCCGGAACCCGCCCGCTCAGCAGGATGAACCGCACCGCCCGGTGCCGCTGCCCGGCATACGGCTCGAGCAACCGCAGCATCACCGCATCGTCGGCCTGACGGTCCCCCGCCAACGCCCACCCCACGATGCCCGGCAGATGCAGATCCCCGACGGTCACCGCATCCGCCGCCCCGTGACTCCGCTGCACGACCTCCGCCGACGTCCAGGGCCCCACCCCCGGCACGACCTCCAACCGCGCCCGCGCCTCGGCCGCCGGCATCGAAACCGCCTGCTCCAGCCGCGCGGCGACCCGCACGGCCCGCAGAATCGTCGACGCCCGCTTGTCGTCGACCCCGGCCCGGTGCCACTCCCAGGACGGAATCAGCGCCCAGGTCCGCGGCGCCGGCATCACGTACATCGGCCGGTCCCCGGCCCCCGCCGGCCCCGGCGCGCGCTCCCCGAACTTCCGCACGAGCAACCGCCACGCCCGGTACGCCTCATCCGTCGTGACCTTCTGCTCCAGCACCGAGGGGATGAGGGACTCCAGCACCAGCCCCGTCCGCGTCAGCCGCAACCCCGGCCGCCGATGCCGTGCGAGCGCCACCAGCCGGTGCCGGGGCACGAACGCCTCCGGCTCGTCGGCCGCGCCGAGCCACTCCGGCAGCCGGTCCAGCAGCCACTCCGCCCCGGGCCCCCACGCCTCGCCGAGCACCTCACCGCCGTAGGCCCGCACCCGCAGCGTGCCCGGCCCGGCGGGCGTACGGCAGGCCCGCCACACGGAACCGTCCGCGGTGGCCCGGAAGGCGGGGTCGGCGGGTCCGCGCCGCAGCGGTCCGAGCACCAGCCCGAGATCGAGCGGCCCGTCCGGCACCCACCGCCGTACCCGCGGTGCCGCCGCCTGCCGCGGTATCCCGGCCCCGGCGCCCGCGGGTACGCCGGCATGGCCTCCGCGCACGGTCGTACGCGTGGGGCGCTGAGCGAATCGTCCTGCCACGAATGAGGTCCTAGGGGAGCCGGTGCCGTCCTATGAGCCTAGGGCCCTATGAGCCTAGGGCCCACGGCCGCGCACGGCCGAACTCACCGCACCTCGATGAACGCCTCCGCGTCCCGCTCGGGCCGCGGTCTCGGCTCCTCGGCCGGATGGCCGACCGCCACCGCGCCCATCGGCTCCCAGTCCGCGGGCAGCGCGAGCACCTCGCGCACCACGTCCCGGCAGAACATCGTGGAGGACACCCACGCCGAGCCCAGTCGCTCTCCGGCGAGGGCGACCAGCAGGTTCTGCACGCCCGCGCCCATCGCGACGACGAACATCTCCCGCTCGGCGCCGTCCCGCCGCGCGTCCCCGTAGTGGTGCGAGCCGTCCATGACGAGGCATGGCACGACGAGGTGGGGCGCGTTGCGCAGGACGTCCCCGCGGCGCACCCGTTTCGCGATGGACTCCTCGCTCTTTCCGTCCCGGCGCAGGTCGGCGATCCAGGCCTCGCGCATCGCGTCGAGCAGCCGGGTCCGGGACTCCGTGCTCTCCAGCAGGACGAACCGCCAGGGCGTGGTGTGGTGCGGGGCCGGTGCGGTCACCGCCGCCGCCACCGCGCGCCGTACCGCGCCGGGGTCCACGGGCTCGTCGGTGAAGGCCCGGACCGTACGCCGCTGGGTCACCGCCTCCCGGACCGCCTCGGACGTGCCGAGCCGGAACATGTCGTCCCGCGCGGTCCGCACCAGCGCCCGCGCGCCCGCGCCGTCCTCCGTGGCCAGCACGTGCGGCAGGCCGCGCACCACGGCCACCGGCCGGCCGGCCGCCTTGCCCTTCACCAGGTCGCCGGCGGCGGCCAGTTCGTCCGCCGTGGCCACGATCGTCGCGCTGAGCGGATTGCCGTGCGCGTCCGTGCCGCCGCGCAGATCGTCCAGCACGCGCACGCCCGCGGCACCGATCGCCACGTCCGTGAGGCCCGCGCGCCAGGGCCGCCCGAAGGTGTCGGTGATCACGACACCGACGTCGACGCCGAGGGTTTCCCGCAGACCCGTGCGGATCGCGCGCGCCGACGCGTCCGCGTCCTCGGGCAGCAACAGCACGGTGCCGGCCGGGGTGTTGGAGGCGTCGACCCCAGCCGCGGCCATGACCAGGCCCTGCCGGTTCTCCACGATGCGCAGGGCGCCGCGCCGGGCCACGACCCGGACCGTCTCGGCGTCGATGGCCGCCTCCCGGTCGGCGGCCCGGACGATCCGGCCCTCCGCCTTGGAGACGATCTTGGAGGTGACGAGCAGCACATCCCCGTCGGCCAGGCCCGGCTCGGCCGCGGCGATCAGCTTGGCGAGGTCGTCGCCCGGCTGCACCTCGGGGATGCCCGACAGGGCCCGGACCGTGAACTCCGGGCGCTCCTCGCTCACGCTTCCCGCACCTCCTCGGCCATGGCCAGTGCCTCCCGCGCCATCTGCGCGGCCGCGTCGACGTCGGTCATCATCAGCGGTACGGCCCGGCAGCGGATGCCGTCCGCCTCGACCCGCTCGACCGCCGCCGCGTCCACGGTGTCGACCAGCCAGCCGTCCAGCAGGCCGGAGCCGTAGTGCTCGGCGACCGCGGCGGCCGTGGACTCCACGCCGACCGCGGCGAGCACCTTGTCGGCCATCCCGCGCACGGGCGCGTCCCCGACGATGGGGGACAGGCCGATCACGGGCACGCCCGCGTCCGCGATGGCCTCCCGCACGCCGGGCACGGCGAGGATGGTGCCGATGGACACGACGGGGTTGGACGGCGGGAAGAGGATGACGTCCGCCCCGGCGATGGCCTCCAGCACGCCCGGCGCCGGCTTGGCCTGCTCGGCGCCGACCGGCACGACCGCCTCGGCCGGGACCGAGGCCCGCAGCCGCACCCAGTACTCCTGGAAGTGGACCGCCTTGCGCTCGCCGTCGACCTGGACGGCGACGTGGGTCTCCACGCGGTCGTCGGTCATCGGGATCAGCTTCACCCCGGGCTTCCAGCGGTCGCACAGCGCCTCGGTGACGGCGCTGAGCGGATAGCCCGCGCCGAGCATCTGGGTGCGCACGATGTGCGTCGCGAAGTCCCGGTCGCCCAGGCCGAACCAGTCCGGCCCGACGCCGTAGGCCGACAGCTCCTCCTTGAGGTGGAACGTCTCGTCGGCCCGACCCCAGCCCTGCTCCTCGTTGATGCCGCCGCCCAGCGTGTACATCACCGTGTCCAGGTCCGGGCAGACCTTGAGCCCGAAGAGGTGGATGTCGTCGCCGGTATTGCCGATCACCGTGACGTCCGCGTCCGGCGCGGCCTGCTTCAGACCGCGCAGGAAACGGGCACCGCCGATGCCGCCTGCCAGAACCACAATGCGCATGGCCCCAAGTCTTGCAGGCGGGTACGACAACGCGTCAGGCAGTCACCGGACGAGCCTCGCAGTGGGGTGCGGTGTGCATCGGCATCTCGGTCAGGCCCGGGTAGTACACGTGCAGGCTGACCGCCGGCTCCAGGGCGTCGTTGACGACCTCGTGGACGTACCCCGGCGCGAACACCCGCTGCGTCCCCGCCGTCAACGCGCGCGTGGCGCGTCCGGTGCGCTCGGTGAGGGTGCCCTCCAGGACGGTCAGCACACCGGAGGAGCGGCCGTGGTCGTGCAGCCCGCTGCCCTGCCCGGGCACCCAGGACAGCAGCCACACCTCGTAGCCGGGCCCGGTGCGCAGCCGGTGGTACCAGCGCGTGGTCGCGTCGTAGCGGACCAGGTGCGCCCACTGGTCGCGGTCGGCGGCGATCGAGCGGGCGAGGCCCGCGAACTCGGCGACGGTGGCCGGGTGCTCGCGCGGCGGCTGGAGCAGGTGCGGGACTTCGAGGATGTCGCCGGCGATCTGGAGGTCGTTGTCGCTGTTCATGGGTGCGGTGGTTCCTCGGTGGGAGAAGTCCGGAGGGAACGGGGTACTGGGGGGGGCGGAAACCGGGTCACGGGGACACGGCCCACAGCTGGAGCGAGAGGGAGGGGCTCAACAGCTGGAACAGCGACAACAGCTACAGCGAGCCCGGGCAGCACCATGGGACCCGGCGGTGCGGGTCGAGGTGAGCGCCAAGTTCGCGAGCATGCCCACTAGGACAGCGGCTCACACCCGGCAGTGTCAACTCGGCGCCCGGGATGTGGGACAGGTTTCACCTCATCCGGTTCATCTGTCAGGTGAAAGGTTTGTTCACCGGGATGTCGGGACACATGGGGCACATCCAGGCGCTCAAGCCTCGCGGAACGCGATCGAACGCCAGGGCGTCCTTCTCCGTATAGATGTCCGTACGGGATTCCGGCGCCCCTCCGGGCCTCGTCTGCGTGTCACGGTTTATGGCGATTTGAACACTTTCTGCAAGGCCTTGGTTCCGCAGAGTGAATAACGGGCTCAATAGCAGATCTCGGCTTGACTCGCCCGGAGCAGCACACTTGTAATTTCACTCGTGTCGTTCAGCCGAAATCGGTAACGGCTACGCACGGGGACGCGAAAGACAGACGAGGGGCGCACATGACCGAGCTGGTGCAGCAACTGCTGGTCGACGACGCGGACGAGGAACTCGGCTGGCAGGAGCGCGCGCTGTGCGCCCAGACCGACCCCGAGTCCTTCTTCCCCGAGAAGGGCGGCTCCACCAGAGAGGCGAAGAAGGTCTGCCTCGCCTGCGAGGTCCGCTCCGAGTGCCTCGAGTACGCCCTCGCCAACGACGAGCGCTTCGGCATCTGGGGCGGCCTGTCCGAGCGGGAGCGCCGCCGGCTGAAGAAGGCCGCGATCTGACCGCACATCCACACCAAAACGTAACGAACGGCCCGTCGCCAGTGGGTTGTCCACAGGCGGCGGGCCGTCGTCATGGCCAGCCGATAGTGTGGTCGCTCGTCCGAGACGCCCCGCTGTCCCCTCGGCCCCCGAGAGGGCGCGGGCGTCCACCGCAGTCCATCGAACCGGGGCCCGTACCTCGATGTCCGTGCACAGCCATACGGCAGCCCAAGACTCGGCTGCCACACCTGAGTTCCCGCGCCATGTGGTCACCGCGGTCCTCGTCGCCCACGACGGCGCCCGCTGGCTGCCCGACGCCCTCGCCGGGCTGGTCGGCCAGGAGCGCCCCGTCCAGTACGCGGTCGCGGCCGACACCGGCAGCGCGGACGACTCCGCCCGGCTGCTCACCGACGCCCTCGGTGATGCCAACGTCCTGCACCTCGCCCGCCGCACCGGCTTCGGCCAGGCCGTCGAGGAGGCGAGCCGCACCGCCCCGCTCCTCACCCCGGACGAGCTGCCCTACCTCAAGCGCCCCAGCGGCTGGGACCCGGTCACGCGCACGTGGCGCGACGACGCCTACGACATGCCCGAACTGCCGTACGGCGAGCCCGTCCACTGGCTCTGGCTGTTGCACGACGACTGCGCCCCCGAACCCGACGCCCTCGCCGAGCTGCTCCGCGTCGTCGACAACGAACTGGAACTGGGCCGCACCGACGTGGCGGTCGTCGGCCCCAAGCTGCGCGGCTGGTACGACCGCCGACAGCTGCTGGAGGTCGGCGTCTCCATCGCCAACTCCGGCCGCCGCTGGACCGGCCTGGACCGCCGTGAACAGGACCAGGGCCAGCACGACCACGTGCGCACCGTGCTGTCCGTCTCCACCGCCGGCATGCTCATCCGCCGCGACGTCTTCGAGCAGCTCGGCGGCTTCGACCGCCGGCTGCCCCTGATGCGCGACGACGTCGACCTGTGCTGGCGCGCCCACACCGCGGGCCACCGCGTCCTGATCGCCCCCGACGCGGTCGTACGGCACGCCGAGGCCGCCTCCCGCGAGCGCCGCACCGTCGACTGCGTGGGCCGCACCGCAGCCTCCCCGCACAAGGTCGACAAGGCCGGCGCCGTCTACACCCTGCTCGCCAACACCCGGGGCGCCGCGCTGCCCTGGGCACTGCTGCGGCTCGTTTTCGGCACCGTCCTGAGGACCGTCGCCTATCTCGTCGGCAAGGTGCCCGGCCAGGCCGTCGACGAGATCCGCGGCCTGCTCAGCACCCTGCTGCGCCCGGAGCGGATCATCGCCGCACGGCGCCGCCGCGGACCCTCGCAGATCGACAAGGGCGAGTTGCGCCAGCTCTTCCCGCCGCCCGGCGCCACCATCCGCGCCACCGTGGAACAGCTCGCCGCCAACTTCACCAGCGGCTCCGACACCGACACCGCCTCGGCCGGCCGGCACGGCGGCGCCGTCGAGTCCGGACCCGGCGGCGACGACGCCGAATTCCTGGAGATCGAGCAGTTCGCCCGGCTCAAGCGGATCGCCCGCAGGCCCGGCCCCGTGCTCTTCCTCGTCCTGCTCCTCATCTCCCTGATCGCCTGCCGCGCCCTGCTCGGCGGCGGCGCGCTCGGCGGCGGTGCCCTGCTGCCCGCCCCGGCAAGCGCCGGCGAGCTGTGGTCCCGTTTCGCGGACTCCTGGCACCCGGTGGCCGCGGGCGGCACCCCGTCCGCCCCGCCCTACCTGGCGGTCATCGCGACCCTCGCCACGATCCTCTTCGGCTCCACCGGACTCGCCGTCACCGTCCTGCTGGTCGCCTCGGTGCCGCTCGCCGGATTCACCGCCTACTTCGCCTCCCGGCCACTGGTCACCTCCCGGCTGCTGCGCGCCTGGGCGGCCACCGCCTACGCCTTCCTGCCCGCCACCACCGGCGCCCTCGCCGGCGGCCGCATCGGCACCGCCGTCCTCGCCGTGCTGCTGCCGCTCATCGCGCGCGCGGGCATCGCGGCGAGCGGCCTCGCGAACCGCTCGGGGGCACGCGGCAGTTGGCGCGCCACCTGGGCGTACGCGCTGCTGCTGACCCTCACCACCGCGTTCACCCCGATCGTCTGGCCCCTCGCGCTGCTCCTCGGCGTCGGCGTGCTCGTCCTGCGCCGCGGCGACCTCCTCGCCCACGCCCTGCGCTTCCTCGCCCAGCTCGGCACCCCCCTGCTGGTCCTCGCCCCCTGGTCGCTGACCCTGCTCCCGACCGGCTTCTTCAAGGAAGCCGGCCTGGCGTACGGCCCCTCGGCCGCCTCCGCGCTCGACCTGCTCGGCGCCAGCCCCGGCGGCCCCGGCACCGTGCAGGGCCTGATACTCATCGGCATCGTCCTCGCCGCCCTCGCCGCGCTCCTGCGCTCCGAGCGGCAGCGGGCCATCCGGACCGCCTGGGCGGTCGCCCTGGCCGGCCTCGTCTTCGCCGTCCTGTCCAACAGGTCCGCCTGGGCCGGACCGGCCACCCTCGTCTACGGCATCGCCCTGCTGGCCGCCGCCGCCCTGGGCGCCGACGGCGCACGCGCGCGTGTGGCCGAGCAGAGCTTCGGCTGGCGCCAGCCCGTCGCCGCGCTGATCGCCTTCGCCTGCGTCGCGGGCCCGCTGCTGGCCGCCGCCGGCTGGATGATCCGCGGCGCCGACGGCCCCCTCAAGCGCCGCGACCCGACCCAGGTGCCCGCGTTCGTCGCCGAGGACTCCACCACCGGCGACCGCGCCCGCACCCTGATCCTGGACAGCGACTCCACCGCGCGCGTGCGCTACACCCTGGTCCGCGGCTCCGGAGCCCGCATGGGCGACGCCGAGGTCAGCGCCGCCGACGGCGAGAACACCCGGCTGGACAAGGTCGTCGCCAACCTGATCGCCGGCTCCGGCGCCGACCAGGCCGACGAACTCGGCGGCTTCGCCGTGCGGTACGTCCTCGTCCACAAGGGCGCGCCCCGCGACGTCACCCGCGTCCTCGACACCACCCCGGGCCTGTCCCGGCTCAGCCAGCAGAACGGCAGCGCCCTGTGGCGGGTGGACCAGGAGGTGTCCCGCGCCACCATCGTCCCCGCCGGCGGCTCGGGCACCGCCCAGTCGGTCAGTGCCGGACCGGTGGAGATCCACACGACCGTCGCGGCCGGCCCGGGCAACCGCGTCCTGCGCCTCGCCGACACCGCCTCCGACGGCTGGACGGCCACCCTGAACGGCAGGACGCTCACCCGTACCACGGTCGACGGCTGGGCCCAGGGCTTCCAACTGCCCTCCGACGGCGGCAGGCTGGACGTCACCTACAACGACCCGATCACCCACAGCGCCTGGCTGTGGGCCCAGGGCGCGCTCGCCGTCGTCCTGGTCGTCCTCGCCCTGCCCGGCCGCCGCCGCGACGTCGACGACGACCTCCCGGAGGAGGAGCCGCTGCCCGCCCAGGCCGCCGCCGGCGAGGGCCGCCGCGCCCGCCGGCTGCGCGCCCAGGCCGAGGAACAGGCCGCCGACGAGCAGCCCGCGGCCCCGTCCGAGCCGGCCCAGCCCCCGGCCGCCGTACCACAGCAGCAGTCCTACGAGGGCTGGGACCAGGCCGCGTACGTGGACGCCGGATACCCCGGATACGGAACCGACCAGTACCAGGACGGCGGCCAGTACCAGCCCTCCGGCTACGACCAGCAGGCCTACCCGGCCGGCGGCCCCTACCAGACGGGCCAGTACGACCCGTACGCGTACGGCGGTACGGCCGACCAGATGCCGTACGACCCGTCGGCGTACCAGCAGGGCTACGACCCGGCGTACGACCCCGCCCAGCAGGGTTACGACCCGGCCCAGCACCCCCACGGCACCGGCAGCGAGCGCCCCGACGGGAGCCAGCAGTGAACCGCACCACCCTGTCCCTGATCGCCGCCACCACCGCGTTGGCCGCCGTCACCGCGTTCGCCGCGCTCGACGGCCCGTCCGCGTCCGGCGCGGCCGCCCCCACGGCGGCCGCGCATCTCCCGGTGGAGCGCACCAGCCTGTTGTGCCCGGCACCGAGCATCTCGGACATCGCCGACACGTCGTACACGTCCTTCACGCCCGTCACCCAGGGCGCGGCCGACGGCGGCAAGGCCCAACTCCAGGCGGCCGGGGACCAGTCGGGGGACGGCGCCGGCAACTCCGGGACCGGCAAGGACGCCAAGGGGTCCAAGGGCGGGAAGAAGCCGGCGGACCAGCCGGTGCTCACCCCGAAGGCGCCGGGCACCCCGGCCACCGGTGACACCTCCGGCGCCGACGCGCCCGCGCTCATCGGCACCGCCGACGGGAAGTTCGCCCCCGGCTGGACGGTCCAGGAGACCACCGAGGTCGCCGCCGGCACCGGCCGCGGCCTCCAGGGCGTCGACTGCACGGCCGCGGACACCGACTTCTGGTTCCCGGGAGCCAGCACCTCCGCCGACCGCACCGACTACGTCCACCTGACCAACCCCGACGACTCCGCCGCGGTCCTCGACATCGAGCTCTACGGCAAGGACGGCGCGATCAAGTCCCCGCTGGGGGAGAACCTCACGGTCCCGGCGCACGCGAGCAAGCCGGTCCTGCTCTCCACCCTCACCGACGAGAAGCAGGCCGACCTGACCGTGCACGTCAGCGTGCGCAGCGGCCGGGTCGGCGCGTCCGTGCAGGCCCTGGACGACAAGTCGGGCGGCGACTGGCTGGCCGCGTCCACCGACCCGGCCGGCAGCCTGGTCCTGCCCGGCATCCCGAAGGACGCCACCGACGTGCGCCTGATCGCCTTCACCCCCGGCGGCGACGACGCCGACCTGAAGGTCCGGCTGGCCTCACCGGACGGCCTGATCACCCCGGCGGGCAACGAGACCCTGCACGTGAAGTCCGGCATGACGACCACGGCCGACCTCGGCGCGGTGACCCGCGGCGAGGCGGGCTCCCTGGTGCTGACCCCCACGGACCAGGCGGTCCCGGTCGTGGCGGCCCTCCGGGTCGTCCGCGGCAAGGGCGACAAGCAGGAGACGGCCTACATCCCGGCCACCGCCCCCGTCGGCACGCGCGCGACCTCGGCCGACAACAGCGCCAAGGGCACGACCCTCGCCCTGACCGCGCCGACCGCCACGGCGACGGTCAAGGTGACCGCCTCGGCGGGCAGCGAGGGCGGTACGGCGACGACGAAGACGTACACGATCAAGTCCGGCACCACCGAGGACGTGCCGGTCCCCGTTCCCTCCGCCCTGAAGGGCACCTACGCCCTCACCGTCGAACCCGTCTCCGGCGGCCCGGTCTACGCCTCCCGCACCCTCTCCGCCACCGAGTCCGGAGTCCCCGGCTTCACCATCCAGACCCTCCCGGACGACCGGGGGATGGTGGCGGTACCGAGGACGAAGGAGGACCTGTCGGTGCTGCAGAAGTGAGGGGCCGCGTCACAGGGCGCGGCAGACGCCGCCGCTGCGGGCGGTCGTGCCTTCCCCGTGCCTCAAGGGCCTGGGAGACACCCCCAGGGCGGCACGGACGGGCGCAGCGGCACCCCGCCGGCGCGGGCGAGCCGAACACCCCGTCGCCCGGCACCGGCACCGGGCACCGCTCCAGCGTCCGCCGGCGGACCCGGCCGAGCGGGGACTAGTCCTCCCCGTACCGCGGGTCCACCGTCTCCGGCGTCAGGCCCAGCAGCTCAGCCACCTGCTCCACGACCACCTCATGCACCAACGCGGCCCGCTCGTCCCGCCCCTTGGTACGGATCTCCACCGGCCGCCGGTACACGACGACCCGCGCCCGCCGCCCCTCCCGCGCGGGAACGACCCCGCCCAACGGCACGGCCTCATCACTCCAGGCCGGCTCCCCGGGCCCCTCCAGCCGGGGTACCTCCAGCACGAGGAAATCGATGTCGGCCAGCTGCGGCCACCGCCGCTCGAGCCGTTCCACGGAGTCCTGCACCAGGTCCGCGAACACATCGGCACGGCTTGCCGCCAGCGGCACCTGCGGTGGCGCGATCGGCCCCCGCATGCCCCGCCCGTGACGATCACGGCGACGGGGCCCGGGGCCGGTGGCACGGGGCGTTACACGGTTGTCCATCACTGGGGAAGCGTAGTCCCCGCACGCTCCGCCCGCCCGGCCCACACGGCAGCCCGCACCCGGCCCCACCCCGGCACTCCACCCGCCATTCGGCCCCGTCGCCCCGCACCGTCACCCCACCCCGTCAGCGGCCTTCTTCCGGCGGCCCGGGTCCCGCCGATCAGCCCGCCCCCGATCGGCCCCATCCGAATCCGATCGGCCTCCTCCGCCTCATGTCGCGGGATGACCATTCCGGCCAACGTCTGGCTCGTTTCCGTAACCCTCCAAGACCGCCGAACTCAAGGCAATTGACGGTGTTTGTACCGGCTCATGACCGTATCCAGTCACGCCCAAAACCCGCCGGGAACCCGTCCGCGCAGGTCAACAGGGCCTACCCGAAGGGGTGTGTGGGGTGTTTCACAGCACGACACAGTGGAGTGACGTGGTGGAGAGTCGTCGCGGCCCGCTCAAGAGTGCGGTACCGTCCAACGTCGTGAGCCCTGTACGTCGCTGTTCGCGCACCGCCTGCGGCCGACCCGCCGTCGCGACGCTGACGTACGTCTACGCCGACTCGACCGCGGTCCTCGGCCCGCTCGCCACCTACGCCGAACCGCACTGTTACGACCTGTGCGCCGAGCACTCCGAGCGCCTCACCGCCCCCCGCGGCTGGGAGGTCGTCCGCCTCCTCGACGGCTCCGCTCCCGCACGGCCCAGCGGGGACGACCTGGAAGCGCTTGCCAACGCGGTGCGCGAGGCGGCCCGGCCCCAGGAGCGCGCGGCCGAGGCGGGCGGCGGCGGGGCCCGTGCGGCGGATCCCATGGAGGTCGCCCGGCGCGGCCACCTGCGCGTCCTGCGCTCCCCGGACAACTGAGCCCCTCACTCCGCCCGTCAAGCCGGCGCACGGCACCCCACCCCTGGTTACGACTGGGCTTCCACTCGGTGTCCGCACACCTGCCCCTTACCCCGGACGGGTAGTTTGTGGGCACCCATAGGACTTTCAGGAGGGTTGGCCGTGACTGCAGATCTGTCGCAGATCGTGAAGGCGTACGACGTGCGCGGAGTGGTTCCGGACCAGTGGGACGAGTCACTGGCCGGGCTCTTCGGTGCCGCCTTCGCGGAGGTGACGGGTGCGGCGGCCATCGTCGTCGGCCACGACATGCGGCCCTCGTCCCCCGGTCTGTCCCGTGCCTTCGCGCGCGGCGCGGCGGACCGCGGCGTCGACGTCACCGAGATCGGCCTGTGCTCCACGGACCAGCTGTACTACGCCTCGGGCGCGCTGAACCTGCCCGGCGCCATGTTCACCGCCTCCCACAACCCGGCCCAGTACAACGGCATCAAGCTGTGCCGCGCGGGCGCCGCCCCGGTCGGCCAGGACACCGGCCTCACGCAGATCCGTGAACTGGTCGAGCGGTGGCTGGAGTCGGGCGCGCCCGAACCGGTCGCCCAGCCGGGAACCCTGGCCACCCGTGAGACGTTGGACGACTACGCGGCGCACCTCCGCGCGCTGGTCGACCTGACCTCCATCCGCCCGCTGAAGGTCGTGGTCGACGCCGGCAACGGCATGGGCGGCCACACGGTCCCGTCCGTCTTCGCCGGCCTGCCGCTGACCCTCGTCCCGATGTACTTCGAACTGGACGGCACCTTCCCCAACCACGAGGCCAACCCCCTCGACCCCGCCAACCTCGTGGACCTGCAGAAGCGCGTCCCGGCGGAGGGCGCCGACCTCGGCATCGCCTTCGACGGGGACGCCGACCGCTGCTTCGTCGTGGACGAGAACGGCGACCCCGTCTCCCCGTCGGCCATCACGGCGCTGGTCGCCGCCCGCGAACTCGCTCGCAACGGCGGCAGGGGCACGATCATCCACAACCTGATCACGTCCCGTACGGTCCCGGAGGTCGTGAAGGAGAACGGCGGCACCCCGGTCCGCACCCGCGTCGGCCACTCCTTCATCAAGGCCGAGATGGCCCGCAGCGGCGCGATCTTCGGCGGCGAGCACTCCGCGCACTACTACTTCAAGGACTTCTGGAACGCCGACACGGGCATGCTGGCCGCCCTCCACGTCCTGGCCGCCCTCGGCGGCCAGGAGGGCCCCCTCTCCTCCCTCGTCGCCCAGTACGACCGCTACGTCGGCTCCGGCGAGATCAACTCCACCGTCGCCGACCAGTCCGACCGCCTCGCCGCGATCCGCTCCGCGTACGAGGGCCGCGCCGACGTGACCCTGGACGACCTCGACGGCCTCACGGTCGCCGCGGCCGACTGGTGGTTCAACGTCCGCCCCTCCAACACCGAGCCCCTCCTCCGCCTGAACGCGGAGGCCAAGGACGAGGCGACCATGACCAAGATCAGGGACGAGGCACTGGCCATCATCAGGGCCTGAAACCACGAGCGCCCTCCGCCCAGCCGGGGTGCCACGGCCCGCCTTCCCACCGCCAGGGCCTTGGCGTCACGGCTGCGCGGACCGTGGCGCCGCGGCCCACCTCCGACTGATCCGTGGCGCCGCGCCTTTCCGCTGCCCGAGCCGTGGCACCGCGGCTCCGGCCCTCAGCCGACCGAGTCGGGTGGTGGGGGCACGGGGCCTGGGGCGCCGAGCCCCCTGGACGGTCCCGACAGCCCAGCTCAGCCCTGCCAACAGCGGTACGCTGACCAGCGGCCAAAGAAACCTCAGCCCCCGAAGGGACACCCCATGCCGCTCGAAGCCGGCCTCCTGGAGATCCTCGCCTGCCCGGCCTGCCACGCCCCCCTCAAGGAGCAGGACACCGAGCTGATCTGCACAGGCCAGGACTGCGGCCTCGCCTACCCGGTCCGCGACGACATCCCGGTCCTCCTCGTCGACGAGGCCCGCCGCCCGGCGTAACGCCGAGGCGCCCACCCCGTACAGGACCCCCGTACAGGACCCACACCGCACAGGACCCCCGGCGATCGGAGGCAACCGCCCATGCTGGACGAATCGCTGCTCGACACCCCGGAGGGCCTCGCCGAGGCCGACCGCCGAGGCCTGCTGCGCGGCGCCGCCGAGGCCGGCGCCCGCGTCCGCACCGCCGTCCGGCACGCCACCGAGGCCGGCATCGGCGACCTCAAGCCCGACGGCCGTCCCCGCGCCGTCCTCATCGCCGGTCCGGGCGCCGCCGCCACCCACACGGCCGACCTCCTCGGCACGCTGGCCGGCGTCGGCAGCCCCGTCGTCCGCCTGGCCCCGATCGGCGTCGCCCCGGCCGCAGGCGCCCTGCGCTGGGAACTCCCGGGCTGGGCCGGCTCCGTCGACCTGCTCCTGATCACCACCCCGGACGGCACCGAACCGAGCCTCTCCCTCCTCGCCGACCAGGCCTACCGCCGCGGCTGCTCACTGGTCGCCGTGGCCCCGCCCGGCACCCCGCTCGCGGAGGCCGTCGCCGGCGCCCACGGCCTGTTCGTACCGATGGCCACGTCGCCGTACGACCAGGAGGAACCGCTCGCCGCGTCCTCCCCGGGCGTGTTCTGGGCGCTGCTCACCCCGCTGCTGGCGCTGCTGGACCGCATCGGACTGCTCAGCGCCCCACCGGAGACCCTGGAGAAGGTCGCCGACCGCCTGGACCACATCGCCGAGCGCTGCGGACCCGCCATCGCGACCTACAGCAACCCGGCCAAGACCCTGGCCGCCGAACTCGCCGACGCGCTCCCCATGGTGTGGGCGGAAGGACCCGCGGCGGGCCCCGCCGGGCGCCGTTTCGCCGCCGCCCTCGCCGAACTCGCCGGCCGCCCCGCCCTCGTCGCCGAGCTCCCCGAGGCGCTCTCCGCGCACAGCGCCCTGCTGGCCGGCCCGCTGGCCGCCAGCGCCGACCCCGACGACTTCTTCCGCGACCGCGTCGAAGAGTCACCCGCGCTGCACGCGCGCGTGGTGCTGTTGCGCGACCGGCCGATCAGCGGCCTCACCGCCGCTCCCGCCGCCCGTGACCTGGCCCTCAGCCACGACACGCCGATCAGCGAACTCGAACCGGAGGAGGGCGGCGAACTGGAGACACTCGCGGAACTGATCGCCGTCACGGATTTCGCCGCTGTTTACCTGGCGCTCGCTTCCGGGGCCTGATGTTTGCTCCGGGCCGCACGACCCACGCCCACCACAGCACGGCAGCCGGCAGCCTGCGGCCGACAGCCCGGACGACAACACGGCAGCCGGGAGCCCGAACACCGGGACGGCGGCCGACGCACCGCTGACAGCGGCCGAGCAGCCGTACACACGGAGACAGAGAAGACACATGGACCGCCTCGACAACACCATCCGCCCCTACGCCTGGGGTTCCCCCACCGCCATCCCGCACCTCCTCGGCATCGAGGCGACCGGTGAACCGCAGGCGGAGATGTGGATGGGCGCGCACCCGGGCGCCCCCTCGCGCACCGAGCGCGGAACGCTCGTCGAGGTCATCGACGCGAACCCGGAGGAGGAACTGGGCAAGGCGGCCGTAACGAAGTTCGGCCCGCGCCTGCCCTTCCTCCTCAAGGTCCTCGCCGCCGGCGCGCCCCTCTCGCTCCAGGTGCACCCCAACCTGGAGCAGGCCAAGGAGGGTTACGCCGACGAGGAGCGCCGTGGCATCCCGGTCGAGGCCCCGCACCGCAACTACAAGGACGCCAACCACAAGCCCGAACTCATCTGCGCGCTCACCGAGTTCGACGGCCTGTGCGGCTTCAGCGACCCGGTCCGGGCCGCCGATCTGCTCGACGGACTCGGCGTCGCCTCCCTCAAGCCGTACGTCGACCTGCTGCACGCCCAGCCCGAGGACGCGGCCCTGCGCGAGGTCCTCACCGCGATCCTCACCGCCGACCCCGAGGACATGGCGAGCACGGTCGCCGAGACCGCTGCCGCCTGCGCCCGCCTCGGCGACGCCTACGCCCCCTACGCCGACCTCGCCCGGCACTACCCGGGCGACCCCGGCGTCATCGCGGCCATGCTGCTGAACCACGTCCGCCTGCAGCCCGGCGAGGCCCTGTTCCTCGGCGCCGGCATCCCGCACGCGTACCTGAACGGTCTCGGCGTCGAGATCATGGCCAACTCCGACAACGTCCTGCGCTGCGGCCTGACCCCGAAGCACGTCGACGTCCCCGAACTCCTGCGGGTCGTCCGCTTCGAGGCGGGCGACCCGGGCGTGCTACGCCCCGAGGCGTCCCCGGCCGGCGAGGAGGTCTACGAGACGCCGATCGACGAGTTCCGCCTCTCCCGGTACGTCCTCCCGGAGGGCGGCACCGCCCGCGACCTCACCCGCGACACCCCGCAGATCCTGCTCTGCACGGCCGGCTCCGTCCGTGCGGGCGAGCACGCGCTGAATCCGGGGGAGTCCGTCTTCGTCCCGGCCGGCGAGACGGTGGAGATCTCGGGCAAGGGCACGCTTTTCCGCGCCACTGTGATCGTATGACCGGGGTGGTGGATACCTGACGCGGCGGATCCCGGCCGGGCTGCAAGAATGGCCAACCGGCAAAGGCCGGGCAAAGCCGGGACACGCCTGGGCGGCGTGGACGTGACAGGGCTCCGAGGGCCTCAGAGGCGAAGGGACAACGCGGACACATGAGCGCGTCAGGCGGTACCAGGGCGATCGTGGCGGCACTCGGCGCCAACCTCGCGATCGCGGCATCGAAGTTCGTGGCGTTCGCGTTCAGCGGCTCGTCCTCGATGCTCGCCGAGGGCGTCCACTCGCTCGCCGACTCCGGCAACCAGTTCCTGCTGCTCATCGGCGGCAAGAGGGCCCAGCGCGAGGCGACCCCGCAGCACCCCTTCGGCTACGGCCGCGAGCGCTTCATCTACGCCTTCCTGGTCTCGATCGTCCTGTTCTCCATCGGCGGCATGTTCGCGATCTACGAGGGCTACGAGAAGATCAGCCACCCGCACGAACTGGACAACTGGTACTGGCCGGTGGGCGTCCTGGTCTTCGCGGTCGTCGCCGAGGGCTTCTCCTTCCGCACGGCCATCAAGGAGTCCAACGAACTGCGCGGCAGACTGTCCTGGGCGCAGTTCATCCGCCGGGCCAAGGCCCCCGAGCTGCCCGTGGTCCTGCTGGAGGACTTCGGCGCGCTCATCGGCCTGGTCCTGGCCCTGCTCGGCGTCGGCCTCGCGGTCCTCACCGGCGACGGAGTCTGGGACGGCATCGGCACGGTCTGCATCGGTGTCCTGCTCGTCTGCATCGCCCTGGTCCTGGCCGCCGAGACCAAGTCGCTGCTGCTCGGTGAGGCCGCCGGCGCCGACGTGGTCAAGCAGATCGAGACCGCCATGGTCGACGACGTCACGGTCACCCGCGTCATTCACATGCGCACGCTGCACCTCGGCCCCGAGGAACTGCTGATCGCCGCCAAGATCGCCGTCCAGCACGACGAGACGGCCGCCGAGATCGCGAACGCCATCGACGCCGCCGAGGCCCGCATCCGCGCCGCCGTGCCCATCGCCCGCGTCATCTATCTCGAACCCGACATCTACAGCGAGGCCGAGGCCGCCAAGGGCCCGGACCCGGAGGCCACCCCGGGCGGCCCGAACCCGCACGCCGCCGGGCACTGAACTCCAGCCGCAGACCGCTCGGCTCCCCGTCGGCCGCGTCGGCCAGGGCATCTGCGGCACCACCGGCGCCTTCCGCCGTCGTACGACGAGGAAACCGATCCCCGAGGGCATGTGCGCTGCGCCGCGAGTGCTAGGGGACTCTCAGCAGGACCCGCGGGCGCGTGCCCAGGGATCCCTGGGCACCGGACATCGCCGGCCTGGGCGCTACCTCAGGCCAGGGCCCGTACCCCGCAGGACCCCTGACCCGCAGGACCCCTGCGCCGCAGGACCCCCGCCCCGCAGGACCCCAGGTCCGCAGGTCCCCTGGTCCGCGAGGCCGGAGCCCCCCCGCCGCTCGGCTCAGCCGACCTCGGCCAGCACGTCGAGTACCTCCCGCTCGTCCGGCGCGGCCAGCAGCCGCTCCCGGAAGCCGGCGTCCATGAGCTTGCGCGAGAGCAGTGCGAGGATCCGCAGATGCTCGTCGCCCGCAGCCGCCTCCGGTACGGCGATCATGAAGATCAGCCGGGCCTTCGTACCGTCCAGCGACCCCCACTCCACCCCCTCTTCCGAGCGGGCGAAGCCGACGACCGGCGTGCTCACCGCGTCCGTCTTGGCATGCGGGACCGCGATCTCCTCACCAAGCCCGGTGGTGCCCTGCTCCTCGCGCCGCAGCGCGGCCGCCACCAGCTCGTCCACATCGGTGACCCGCCCGCTCCGCGCCAGCAGCTCGGCCATCTCCCGGATGGCGGCCCCCTTCTCCCCGGCCCCGAGCGCCCCCTTCACGGTCCGCTCCCCGAGATACCCGGACAGCATCTCGCCCCGGTCACCCTCACCCGCCGCGCCCGTGTCCGCCGACACGAGCACCGAACCCTCCGGCTCCGCCCCCTCACCCGCGACAGCCTGCCCGGGCGCGAGCCCTGCCGCCGCCACTGCCACCGAAGAGTCCGCATCCGCACCGTCCACCGGCGAATCCGCACCCGCCGACGATTCCTCAACGGGTGGAGCGGATGAGAACCCACTCCCCACCACCCCCAACCCCGCACCCGCGGCCACGGCAACAGGCACACTCCGCTCCCGTCGCCCACTCACACCGATCAGCCCCACGGTCGCCACCGCAGTCACCACGGAACCGATCACCACGGCCACGAAGAACATCGGCACCCCACTCACCGCACCGAGCACCGCCACAATCGGCCCCCCGTGCGGCACCGCGTCCTTCACCCCCGCCAGCCCCGCAACCGCCCCGGCCGCCGCCCCACCGAGCATGTTCGCCGGAATGACCTGCGCCGGCCGCGCCGCCGCGAACGGAATCGCACCCTCCGAGATACCGAAGCAGCCCATGAACAGCGCCGCGAGCCCCGTCTCCCGCTCCTGCTCGCTGTACAGCCGCCGGCGGACCAGTGTGGCCAGGCCCTGCCCCAGCGGCATCACCGGGATCGCGGCGGCGCACGTCCCCATCACCGTCTGGTTGCCGCTCGCGATGAGCCCGGCGCCGAAGAGGAACGCCGTCTTGTTGACCGGCCCACCCATGTCGAACGCGATCATCACGCCGAGGATCGCGCCGAGCAGGATCGCGCTCGTCCCCGTCATCCCACCGAGCCAGCTCGTCAGGTGCTCGAACACCCAGGAGATCGGTTTGCCGATGACATAGATGAAGAACAGCCCGAGCGCCGTCGTCGCCACGACCGGAATCACGATGATCGGCATGATCGGCTGCACAAACTTCGGCACCCGGACCCTCTTGATCCACAGCACCAGATACCCCGCGAGGAACCCGGTGACGATCGCCCCGATGAAGCCGGCGCCGGCCTTGGAGTCGTACAAGTCCCCCGTGTTGGCGATCCAACCGCCAATCATGCCCGGCACCAGCGCGGGCCGGTCGGCGATCGCATAGGCGATGTAGCCGGACAGGATCGGGATCATCAGCTGGAAGCCGATCCCGCCGATCGCGTTGACGTGCGCCCAGAACGTGCCGTCCGGGATCACAAAACCCTTGGACGTGGCATGACCGCCGAGCGCCAGCGACACCGCGATCAGCAGACCGCCGACGACCACGAACGGGATCATGTACGACACACCGTTCATCAGCGCCTTGTACACCGGCCCCCGCTCCTTGCCGCCACCCCCGGACGCGGCGGCCGCACCGCCGGCGGAGCCGTCCGGCGCGTGCACGGGCGCCGACCGCACCCGCTCGATCAGCTGCTCGGGATGGTGGATGCCCTCGGCGACCCCGACGGTCAGTACTCGCTTGCCGGCGAAACGACTCAGGTCGACGTCCTTGTCGGCGGCGACGATGATCCCGTCCGCGCTTCTGACATCGTTGTCATCGAGGACGTTCTCGGCCCCGATGGAACCCTGGGTCTCCACCTTCATCTCGATGCCGCGGCTCGCCGCGGCCTGCGCGAGCTTCTCCGCCGCCATGTAGGTGTGCGCGATGCCGGTCGGGCAGGCGGTCACCGCCAGCAGCTTCACCTGCCGCCGCTCGTCATCGCGGCCATCCATGGAGGGAGGGCCGGCCGGACTCGTCACATCGATCTCCTATCGCCTTCGTCGCACGGGGCGCCGTCCCGGGCACCCCCGAACGGAACCGCCAGAGCCCCGGTCTGCTGCATCCTGCACCACCGCGCTCCCCGCCCAAGAGTGCGAAAGTCTCCCTTCCTGCCGGTCTGTGGGCACCCCGTTCACGGTTACCTCCACGGTTTCCGCACCCTTGCCGACCGCGCTGCTGCCCCCGCGTCACACCTCGAAACCGCCTCTCGGGCGGCTGAAACCGTGCGAAGGCGGACTGGGGCCGACCGGGCCGTCCGGTGTAGCTTGGGTCGGAGCCAGACGTCGCTGCTGATGGCGGTCGGGCGGTCCCACACGGACCGGCCGAGGGAGAGAGGGCCTCCGACGGACTGCGCTGCGCGTACGTGGGCATGCCTGTGTCCTCTTCTCGGGCACCCCTGTGTCCGCCGCCGCGCAGACCAGCCGTACCCACCTCGACCCGATACCGAGGAGCAGCTCGTAATGACGACTGTCGACAACCGACAGGACTTCAAGGTCGCCGACCTCTCCCTGGCCGAGTTCGGCCGCAAGGAGATCACCCTCGCCGAGCACGAGATGCCCGGCCTGATGGCGATCCGCAAGGAGTACGCCGAGGCGCAGCCCCTCGCCGGCGCCCGTGTCACCGGCTCCCTGCACATGACCGTGCAGACCGCCGTGCTCATCGAGACCCTCGTCGCCCTGGGCGCACAGGTCCGCTGGGCCTCGTGCAACATCTTCTCCACCCAGGACCACGCGGCCGCCGCCATCGCCGTCGGCCCGAACGGCACGCCCGACAACCCGCAGGGCGTCCCGGTCTTCGCCTGGAAGGGCGAGACCCTGGAGGAGTACTGGTGGTGCACCGAGCAGGCGCTGACCTGGCCGGACAGCCCCACCGGCGGCCCGAACATGATCCTGGACGACGGCGGTGACGCCACCCTCCTCGTCCACAAGGGCGTCGAGTACGAGAAGGCCGGCGAGGTCCCCGCCCTGGACACCGCCGAGTCCGACGAGCACCGCGTCATCCTCCAGCTCCTCCACCGCACCCTGGGCGAGAACGCCCAGAAGTGGACCCAGCTGGCCTCCGAGATCCGCGGCGTCACCGAGGAGACCACCACCGGTGTCCACCGCCTGTACGAGATGCAGCGCGAGGGCTCCCTCCTCTTCCCGGCGATCAACGTCAACGACTCGGTCACCAAGTCGAAGTTCGACAACAAGTACGGCTGCCGCCACTCCCTGGTCGACGGCATCAACCGCGCCACCGACGTCCTGATCGGCGGCAAGACCGCCGTCGTCTGCGGCTATGGCGACGTGGGCAAGGGCTGCGCCGAGTCCCTGCGTGGCCAGGGCGCCCGGGTGATCATCACCGAGATCGACCCGATCTGCGCCCTCCAGGCGGCGATGGACGGCTACCAGGTCACCACCCTCGACGAGGTCGTCGAGACCGCCGACATCTTCATCACCACCACCGGTAACAAGGACATCATCCTCGCGTCGGACATGGCCAAGATGAAGCACCAGGCGATCGTCGGCAACATCGGCCACTTCGACAACGAGATCGACATGGCCGGCCTCGCCAAGATCCCCGGCATCGTCAAGGACGAGGTCAAGCCGCAGGTCCACACCTGGAAGTTCCCCGACGGCAAGGTGATCATCGTCCTCTCCGAGGGCCGCCTCCTGAACCTCGGCAACGCCACCGGCCACCCGTCGTTCGTGATGTCCAACTCCTTCGCGGACCAGACCCTGGCCCAGATCGAGCTGTTCACCAAGCCCGACGAGTACCCGACCGGCGTCTACGTGCTGCCCAAGCACCTCGACGAGAAGGTCGCCCGCCTCCACCTGGACGCGCTCGGCGTCAAGCTCACCAAGCTGCGCCCGGAGCAGGCCGCGTACATCGGCGTTGAGGTCGACGGCCCGTTCAAGTCGGACCACTACCGCTACTGAGCCGGCGATCCCGTAGTCCCGCCCGCCGGGGAGCGCACCGGTGTACCGCCGCGCTCCTCGGCAGCAGGTCCTCCGAGGCAGGCCCCCGCACCCCCGTGCCGGGGGCCTGCCCTTTTGACCGGCCCGACCGGACCGGACCGGAGGAGCCGGAACTCGGCCGGACCGGAGGAGCGGGAACTCGGCCGACCGTCAGCCCGTCAAGACCGAGGACCCCCATGCCCCGCGGCCGCTATTCGCTCCATGATCCGCACGATCACACCCCCCTCGCTGAAGAACACTTCCAGTGCGCCCCCGGCCCGTCCGGCTGGCGCTATGTCTCCCGGCTGACCGGCCCCACCGGCGATCTCCGCGGCTCGGTCGACCTCGCCCTGGACGACCTCGGTCGCCCCATCCGCCTCGAACTCCACGCAGGGGGATGGCAGGTGCGCGGTGCCGCCCTCGACGGCGTCACCTGGGTACGCACCGACCCCACCGGAGCCCATGCCACCGAAGGCAATGTGCGCGCCCACGCCTTCACCGGCACGTCCCCCGCGTTCCTCGTCGCCACCGCCCGTCTGCTGCGCCTCACCCCCTCGTCCCCCGCGACCCGCGTACGCCTGGTCGCCTTCACGGACCCGGTCCTCGCCCCCCGCACCGTGGACCAGTCCTGGGCCCTGGTGAACAGCGAAGCACACGCCACTGACAACGGCCCCCTGGTCGTGGACGAATACCAGGTCACAGCCCTGGACACCGGTGAACGGCACACCGTCCACATCGCCGGCGACGTGGTCCTGGCCGCGCCCGGAATCGAGCTCGAAGACCTGCAGTCCCCGCCGTCTGCGTTCGACTGACCGCCGGGACCCGCGACACCACCGGGACGGGGCCCGACGAGACCACCGGGACGGGGCCCGACGAGACCACCGGGACGGGGCCCGACGAGACCACCGGAACGGGACGTCGAGCCCCAAAATCGGGGAGCGAGCCCACCCGCGCGCTAGGCCGGCGGGGCGAACCCGGTGGCCGGTCGGTCGGCCGGAGGCTCGTCCCGCGGAGGCACGGCCGGCGGCACCAGCGGTGTCTGCGGTTGCCCGCCCCAGCCCTGCGGCTGGTCAGCCCGAGCGGGATGCTGCGGGCCGCCCGCCGCCGCGGCAGCGGGCGGCTGATGGACGAGCGGCGTGCCAGGCGCCACCGGCGGGGCGAAACCACCGGCGGCTGACGCCCGCCGGGCCTCACGCGACTGCCGCTCGTGCACCACCGCCGCCAGGAAGGCGGCCGCCGGCAGATCCCGCGGCACCGACGCACCCGTCCGCGCCGTGAGCTCGGCCGCCAGCTGCTGGGCCATCCCCTGCGAGACCTGCGGATCCAGCTGCCCCACCCGGGTCAGGTACTGCCGGACCGCAAGCCACAGCCCGTCCGGCACCGCCGACAGGTCCAGCCCGGCGAACCGCCCAGCCAGCCATGGAGGCGGCGGAGGAACGAAACCGGCCCGGCCGACCGGCACCCGCTCACGTACGACCAAGGTGCCCGCGAACACATCCCCGAGCCGCCGCCCGCGCGCCGACACCAGCGAGGCGATGCAGGCGATCACACCGAACGTCATCAGGATCTCGACCACCCCGATCGCACCCCGCACCAGCGCGTGCCGGAAGCGAATCGGCCCACCGTCGTCCCGCACCACGCGCAGCCCGAACGCCAGCTTGCCCAGCGAACGCCCGTGACTGAGCGCCTCCACCGCGATCGGCCCGCCGACCAGCACCAGCAGAAACGTCGCGATCGACAACGCCACCTGCGCGGCCTCGTCCAGGGACGCCGTCGACATCACGACCACGATGGTGACGACGATGTAGGCGACCACGGCCACCACAAGGTCGAGCAACACGGCGAGCGCCCTGCTCGGCAGCTTCGCAGGCCGCAGTTCCAGCGCCACCGCCTCGCCCGTCACCAGCTCACTCACGCCGGCCGTCCTTCCCTGATCTGCCCCCGGAAGCGCAAGTCTGCCAAGCTGTGGGCGCATCGCGCCCCAGTACGACAAGCTGACTGCGATCGAGAGCATTGACGACGAGCAAGTCGAAGACCAGCCGAGGAGCAGGCAGACCCGATGGACCTGGACGTCTTCGTCTCCATACACCGAGCCGAATGGGACCGTCTCGACGCCCTGCTCCGCCGTCGGCGCCGTCTCAACGGCGCCGAGGCCGACGAACTCGTCGCGCTCTACCAGCGCACGGCCACCCATCTGTCGCTCATCCAGTCCAGTGCCCCGGACCCACAGCTGACAGGTCGGCTCAGCCAATTGGTGGCACGCGCGCGTAGCGCCGTCACCGGCACGCGCCGCGCCTCGTGGCGCGATGTCACCCGCTTCCTGACCCGGGGCTTCCCCGCCGCTGTGTACCGCGCTCGTCACTGGTGGGTACCCACTGCCCTGATCTCCACGGCCATCGCGATCCTCCTGGGCTGGTGGATCGGGACCCACCCGGAGGTGCAGTCGTCGATCGCGGCGCCCAGCCAGCTGCGCCGGCTGACCCGCCCCGGCGGCGAGTACGAGACGTACTACTCCAGCCATCCCGCGGCGGCCTTCGCCGCCCAGGTGTGGACGAACAATGCCCAGGCAGCCGCGATGTGCCTGGTCCTGGGCGTCTTCCTGGGCCTGCCCGTCCTCTGGATCCTCTTCGAGAACATGCTGAACCTGGGCGTCGGCCTCGGCCTGATGTCCTCCGCCGGCCGCCTCGACACGTTCCTCGGGCTGGTCCTTCCGCACGGCCTGCTCGAACTGACCGCGGTGTTCGTCGCCGCCGGTACGGGACTGCGCCTGGGCTGGACACTCATAGACCCCGGCCCACGCACTCGGCGCACGGCCCTCGCGGAAGAGGGACGCGCCGCGGTCGGCATGGCGATCGGCCTTGCCCTGATCCTTTTTGTCTCCGGCGCGATCGAAGGCTTCGTCACGCCGTCCGGCCTGCCCACCTGGGCCCGCATCGGAATCGGCGTCCTGGCCGAGCTCACATTCCTGACGTACGTCTACGTCCTGGGCGGCCGGGCGGTACGCGCGGGTGAGACCGGCGATCTCGACACGGCGGACCGCAGCGCCACGGTCCCCACTGCCGCCTGATGTGCGTTTCAGCCCTGTGAGCTGCTAGTCTCCTCTTCGCCCCGCAAGACCCGTTGACACGGATGGAGTGGGGAGGTAGATTCAAACAGTTGCCTAGAACTGGACAAGTTGCCAGGCAGGAGTTAGGCTCTACGAGCTTCCTGGGATTGTCGAGAGCGACGTCCCGAAGAAGCACCTCCCGATTACTCGGAAATGACCGGCCGGTCAGACTGGCCAAGAACTTCTGATAAAGTCGGAACCGCCGGAAAGGGAAACGCGAGAGAATCGCGGGAACTTGGAAAGCATCGAGGAAATCGGATCGAGAAAAGATCTGATAGAGTCGGAAACACCGAAGGGAAGCCCGGAGGAAAGCCCGAGAGGGTGAGTACAAAGGAAGCGAC